>CAYPOZ010000094.1:0-5619 GCA_964412415.1 uncultured Isosphaeraceae bacterium
GGTGAAGCTGCGCAAGGCGGTGACGCCGGGCGACCAGCTCGTGCTCGAGGCCGAGACCATCCGTGCCACCGCACGCAGCGCCGCGGTCCAGTGCCGCGCATGGGTCGCGGGCAAGCTCGCGGCCGAGGCGCAGATCAGGTTCATGATGGTCGATTCGGAGTTCGAGTGATGACACGCATCCACCCCACGGCGATCATCGATCCCACTGCCGAGCTCGCGGACTCCGTCGAGGTCGGCCCCTACACCGTCATCGGTCCGCGTGTGCGCGTCGACGAGGACTGCGTCTTCCGGTCGCACGTGCACGTGACGGCGCTCACGCGCATCGGGCGCGGCAACGACTTCCACTCCTTCACGATCGTCGGCGGCGACCCGCAGGACCTCAAGTACCACGGCGAGACCACCTGGCTCGAGATCGGCGACTACAACACCGTGCGCGAGCACGCCACGATCCACCGCGGCACGGGCAACGGCGGCGGCATCACGCGCATCGGCTCGCACAACCTCATCATGGGCAACGTGCACATCGCGCACGACTGCGTGATCGGCAACCACTGCATCTTCGCCAACAACGCGATGCTCGCGGGCCACGTGCATGTGGAGGACTACGCGAACATCGGCGGCGGCGCGGGCCTGCACCACTTCGTGCGCGTGGGATTCTGCTCGTTCGTGGGCGCGATGGCGCGCGTGAGCAAGGACATCTCGCCGTTCATGCTGGTTGAGGGCTCGCCTGCCACGGCGCGTGCGTACAACCACATCGGCATGAGCCGGCTCGGCCTGCCCGAGAGCGAGCTCGAGGCCGCCAAGGACTGCTACAAGCGCCTCTTCAGGGCCCGCGGCGGAAGCGTCGAGGCGAAGGTGGCCGCCCTCCTGAAGGCATGGCCCGACTCCAAGGTGGTGCGCCGCGTCGCGGATGCCGCCATGGCGGCAAGCGACGGCGTCCATGGGCGCTCCCTCGAGCACACCCGCAAGGATGACAAGCGAAACCGCCGCGCGGAGCGGTGAAACGCAGCTGCCCCGCAGGGCACTCCGGCAGCGGCGTCGTCCGCGCTTTCGTGCAGTCCCGCCGCCGTGCTACCCTCACGGGTCCACATGTCAGCCAAGGCAGAGCGCATCCAGGAGCTGATGACCAAGGCCCACGCCGCCCTGAAGAGGGCAGAGTGGTTCGAGGCAGAGCGGCTGACGGCCGCTGCGCTCCAGACCGCGCACTCGGCGCGGGATTTCGGCGAGATGGCGCGAATCGTGCTGCCGCTCCTCGAGTCAAGGCGCCAGCGCATCCAGACCGCCATCGACACTTCCCGCACTGTGCGCATCGTGCAGGGCCCCGTACCGGACGACGTCGAGGTGGATCCTGGCTGCCACCTGCTCGCGCCCCCGCTCGTCGGTGCCGACGCGAGGCGCCTGCGCCTTTCCGCGCTGCGGCGCGACGTGCACGCGATCGTGCTGTGCCGCGAGCCCACGAACCGTCTCGGGCTCGTGCCGATCGTGGCCGTCGGCGAGATGGTGGTGCGCGCACGCGTCGACCCGCCCAAGAACCCGAGCAAGCCCGAGCGCGCATGGTTCGTGTCGGCCCTCGAGCAGCTTGGGGATGCGGCTATCGCGTCGCTCGACACCGGCATGGAGATCGAGCGGCAGGTGGGCATCGTGATGGCAATGCTCGATGCCCACCCTGACCACGAGAAGCTGCACCAGCTGCTTGCCGACATCTGCGAACGCGCGGAAAAGGAGCTCGCGGGCAAGCCTGTTCGGGCCCTGCCGCTGACCGACCTCGACGACGAGCTTGGCGTCGAGGATGAGATCGGCCTGCTCGACGACGATGGCTCCGACGAGGAGTCTGGCGAGGACGACCTCGGCGCCAGCAAGCCAGGTCGCACGAGCCCGTGAGCGGCGGCGCTCGCGCAGCGGTGCCCGCTGCACGCATCATCGCCGGCATCCCTGCGCGGAGCGCTGCGCTTTACCGCGAGATCAGGTTCTCGGTGGGAGATCCGGCATCGCTTGTGGTCCTGCCCGGGCCGGGCGCGTCCGGCGCGGAGCGCCTGCTGATCATCCGCGACATCGAGATGGAGCGGGCGCGCAAGGGCGCGCGCGCTGACCGCGTGGCGTGCCCCGCGGATTTCGCGCCTGAGGGCGGGCTGTCCGGCGACCGCGAGACGGCTACCGCGCAGTCGGTGGCAGAGTGCGTGCGCCGCGCAGGCCTCGGCCGTGCCGTGCTCGACCGCAGCACCCCCGCCATCTACTGGCATGAGCTTTCGCGCGCTGGCATTGCAGTCGAGTGCGACCCGTCGTTGGGCGTCGTGGAGCGCCGCGCGAAGGATGCGCAGGAGATTGGGTGGCTGCGCGAGGCGCAGGCCCAGACCGAGGCCGCGATGCGCATGGCGTGCGAGCTCGTCGCGCGCGCGAGCGTGGCCGCCGACGGCACGCTGATGCACGCCGGCGAGCCGCTGACAAGCGAGCGCGTACGCGCCGCGATCGACCGCTTCCTGCTTGACCGCGGCTACTCGAACCCCGAGTCGATCGTCGCGGGCGGCCCCGTCGGCGCCGACTGCCACGACCATGGGCACGGTGCGCTGCGCACGGGCGAGCCCGTCATCATCGACATCTTCCCGCTCTCGCGCGCCACCCTCTACAACGGCGACTGCACGCGCACTGTGGTGCACGGCACGCCGCATCCGGAGGTCGTGCGCATGCATGCGGCGGTAGTGGCCGCAAAGGCCGCGGCGATTGCATCGGTGCGTGCGGGAGTCACCGGCGAGGCCGTGCATGCGGCCACGTCAGCCGTGATGCGCGAGCGCGGCTATGCCATGGGCCTGCCGCCCGCAGACGCGCCCGAATCATGGTGCGGCATGACGCACGGCACCGGGCACGGCATCGGGCTCGATGTGCACGAGCCGCCGCTGCTGGCGGCGGGCGGTCCCGAACTTGTGGTGGGCGACGCGCTGACGGTGGAGCCTGGGCTCTACTCGCGCGCGCACGGCGGCATCCGCATCGAGGACATGGTTGTGGTCACCGCCACCGGCTGCGACAACCTCAACTCGCTGCCCGAAGGCCTCGACTGGCGGTAGCGCGCCGCCGCGCGCACACAGTCCACTCACGGACCATTCATGCGACGCTTGCGCATCGGCTGCGGTCGCTGAACATCATGAGGTCATAGTGGCGCATCGGTGGCGCTTCGAGTGGTGTGTACGCCATGCCGCAGTCCATGCCCGCACCCCTTCACGGAAGATTCCGATGCGCTATCGCCCCATCACCACATCGATCTCAGCAGCCCTTGTCGTTTCCGCCTCCGCGATCCTCGGAGTGTCGGCGAGCGCCCACGCCTCCGTCGGCGACTTCCGGGTACTCCCGTACCAGCTCAACCCAGCCACTGACGGCATCATGCTGACGTGGTTCACGGTCGCCAATGCGCCTGGCACCCTCACCGTCAGCGGACCGGGCCTCTCGGGCCGACTACCAGATCCCGGCGGAGCTGAATGCGACGGGCGCATTCCCCTTCGCGACCACCGCCATCTTCGAGGCACCCGGAGTCCCGGCACGCAACTGGCGCCATCGCGTAAGCGTGGCCGGCCTGCAGCCTGACGCCGAGTACTCCTACACGGTCACGCAAGGCGCATCGAGCTACTCGAACACCTTCCGCACGGCTCCGCTCCAGGGCAGCACCCGCGCGCTCCGGTTCCACGCGATCGCCGACAGCGAGACGCTGGTGCTCGGGCGCACGCGCTTCCGTGAGTGGTCACGCTCGTCGACGCAGTCGCCCGGAAGCACCGGTCGCCCGGCAGGCTCCGGCCGCGGTCGTGACCAGTACTTCCTCACCGAGACTCAGGGCTACCGGGAGAACATCCAGAACATCAAGTCGCGCAACGCCGACATGCTCATCATGCCAGGCGACCTCATCGAGGGCACCGGCAGCGAGTGCCAGCGCCGGTGGGACGAGTTCTGGCGCCACAACGCTGGCGAGTACGACGACCTGCTGTCCGGGTTGCCGCTCGTGGCCGCCATCGGCAACAACTGCATCTACAACGGTGGCGGTGCGGGCACCGCAAACCCGCTCGTGCAGTACGCGCGCAAGCAGTGGTCGGCCTACCTCAGCTACCCCGAGAACAACGACCCGGCCGCCAAGGACCTCTACTTCCGCACCGACTACGGCCCAGTGACGATCATCACCCTGTGCTCGGTCGGCGCACTGGGCGAGAACGACAACGTGGCACCGCCCACGGGCCAGGACATCAACGTGAACTTCCCGGCCAACCGAGACACCAACCGCGCATGGCTCGTCAACTATCCCTACGGCGACCTGCCTGACTTCAACGTGGGCACCGCACAGTGGAACTGGGCGGTAAAGGAGCTTGCTTCCGCACGTGCCGCTGGCCAGGTCATCTTCGTGCAGTGGCACCACACGCCGTACAGCCGCGGCGTCCATGGCTCGAGCGTCACGAGCAACCAGTCCGGCGAGGCAATGCGCATCTACGCCCCGCTCATGGAGCAGTACCGGGTGGCCGGCGTCTTCTGCGGCCACAGCGAGGTCGCCGAGATGAGCTACTTCGACCTCGATGGCGACGGCTTCGGCGTCCACCTCTGGGACGTCGGCGCAGCCGGCGACGGCCTGCGCGGTGTCGAGGACGCTCCAGGATCCACCAATGCTGCCATTACCAACTGGCGCGCGAACCCGCTCAACACGCAGGGCTCTGCATGGGTGCCCAACCCCTACCACCGCTGGTGCGCTGACCAGAGCGAGCCCGAGACGTGGGACGGCAACAGGCTGCTCGGCGGCGGCAAGCACTACGGCTTCCTCGAGGTCGACGTGGAGCGCATCACCGGCAGCGAGTTTCGCCTGACGTTCCAGAACTGGCACACCTTCCCGGTGAACGCCGGCGACGCGGACTTCACGGTGACCGGGTTCGAGCTGCGCCCCTACAACAACCGCGTGGTGCTTGAGGGCCCGGCCGATGCGCTGCAGCCTGTCGCACAGCAGCCCACCTGCGCAGCCGTGGACCTCAACCAGGATGCGCGCATCGATGGCCAGGACCTTGCCGTGCTGCTCTCAACTTGGGGCACGTGTGGCTCAGGGTGCTTCACCGGGGACACCAACGGCGACGGCGTGATCGACGCGCGAGACCTGACCTACCTGCTGTCGTGGTTCGGCACCAGCTGCGTGGCGCGCTGAGCGCCCGCAGCTCTCGCTGGCCCCGCAACACCCGCGGCGCCCGGCAGCGCACAGTCGCTTGAAGTGGCTCTGGCAAGCTCCCGTGCCAGAGAGCATTGCCGCAAGCTCACGCCCGCGTGAGCTTGCGGTACTTCACGCGGCTGGGGGTGACCTCGGCGCCGAGGCGGCGCTTGCGGTCCTCCTCGTACTCGCTGAAGTTGCCCTGGAAGAACGCGACCTTGCTCTCGCCCTCGAAGGCGAGGATGTGCGTGCACACGCGGTCGAGGAACCAGCGGTCGTGGCTGATCACGAGCGCTGTGCCGCCATAGTTGGAGATCGCGTCCTCGAGCGCGCGCATGGTGTTCACGTCGAGGTCGTTGGTGGGCTCGTCAAAGAGCATCACGTTGGAGCCCTGGCGCAGCATGCGCGCGAGGTGCACGCGGTTGCGCTCGCCGCCGGAGAGGTTGTCGACCACCTTCTGC
>CAYPOZ010000094.1:5629-6627 GCA_964412415.1 uncultured Isosphaeraceae bacterium
TGCTCAGACCCAGCGAACCCGAAGCGCGCGGTGTAGGCGCGGCTGTTCACGGTGACCACGCCGAGCTTGATCTCCTCGTCGCCGCCTGATATCGCCTCCCAGATCGACTTGCCCTTGGGGATCGAGTCGCGCAGCTGCTCCACGTAGCCGAGCACCACGGTGTCGCCCACCGTGAGGGTGCCCGAATCGGGCTTCTCCAAGCCGGTGATCATCCGGAAGAGCGTCGTCTTGCCGGCGCCGTTGGGCCCGATGATGCCCACCACCGCACCCGGCGGGATCTCGAAGTTCACGTCGTCGAGCAGCAGCTTGTCGCCGTAGCTCTTGCTGACGCCCTGCGCGCGCACGACCACGTTGCCAAGGCGCGGGCCTGGCGGGATGAAGATCTCGATGTCCTTGGCGATGCGCCGCGACTCCGACTCCGACAGCAGCTTCTCGTAGTTGGCCACGCGAGCCTTGCTCTTGGACTGCCGGCCCTTGGGGTTCTGGCGGATCCACTCGAGCTCGCGGTCAAGGGTCTGCTGGCGCACCGACGCCTGCTTCTCCTCAAGCTCGAGGCGCTTCTTCTTCTGCTCGAGCCATCCCGTGTAGTTGCCCTTGTGCGGGATGCCCTGCCCGCGGTCGAGCTCCAGGATCCACCCCGCGACGTTGTCGAGGAAGTAGCGGTCGTGGGTGACCGCGATCACGGTGCCCTCGTACTGCGCGAGGTGCTGCTCGAGCCAGCCGACGCTCTCGGCGTCGAGGTGGTTCGTGGGCTCGTCGAGCAGCAGGATCTCGGGCTTCTGCAGCAGCAGCCGGCACATGGCCACACGGCGACGCTCGCCACCGGACACCGTGTTCAGCGGCTGGTCCGCGGGCGGGCAGCGCAGCGCCTCCATCGCCATCTCAAGCTGGTTGTCGATGGTCCACGCGTCGCGACGGTCGAGCTCCTCCTGGATCTCGGCCTGCTTGTTGAGCAGCTTCTCCATCTGCTCGGGGGTCAGGTCGCCGCCAAGCTTGTC
>CAYPOZ010000094.1:6820-9456 GCA_964412415.1 uncultured Isosphaeraceae bacterium
GCCGTTGAGGCCCAGCACGCCGATCTTCGCCCCGTAGTAGAAGCTCAGCGAGATCTCCTTGAGGATCTGCTTCTTGTCGGCGGTCTTCGAGACGCCGAGCATCGAGTAGATGATGCGCGTCGTGTCATTGCGGGATGCGGGCGCTGCCATAAGAACAGTGATTCTAGGCGGCGCCGGCGGTGGCCCCTTCGGCCGCCGGATAGTCGGCGTATCCCTCCACGCCGCCGGAGTAGACCGTGGCCTCGTTGGCCTTGGCGAGCGGGTTGCCGCGGCGGATGCGCTCCGGCAGGTCGGGGTTGGCGATGAAGGGCCGGCCGAACACCGCGAAGTCGCAGAGTCCCGCCGCGATGTGCTCCTCCGCGCGCTCGCCCGTATAGCCGCCCGAGAGCATCAGCGCGCCGCGGAACACGCCGCGCACCTCGCGCACGAATCCCTCATCGAAGCTCGGCAGCCCGTGTGCCCATGCGTAGTTCACGAGGTCGACGTAGCAGATGCCTTCGGCCTGCAGCGCGCGGATGGCGTAGAGGTACTGCTCGCGCCAGTCGGGGAAGCCCTCGTGGTTGGGTGCGTCGCCGGGCACCTTGGGCGACAGGCGCACGCCGACGCGGTCCGCGCCAAACACCGACACGACCGCCCGCACCGCCTCCAGCAGGAAGCGCGTGCGGTTCTCCGTCGAGCCGCCGTAGGCATCGCTGCGATCGTTGCATACCGACGACAGGAACTGCTCGAGCAGGTAACCGTTGGCGGAGTGCACCTGCACGCCGTCGAAGCCGGCCTCCTTCGCGCACTGCGCGGCATGGCGGTACTGCTCGACGATCTCCGCAATCTCTGGGATCGTCAGCGCGCGCGGCTCGTCGCAGGGCATGCGCGCAGGCTTGCCATCGGCGTCGTAGGCCAGGCACGTCCCATTCGCGCGCTTGTTGGATGAGCTGGCAGGCGCGCGGCCATCAGGCTGCAGCGAGCGGTGCGAGATGCGGCCGCAGTGCCAGAGCTGCGCCTGGATCGCGCCACCCTTGGCGTGCACCGCATCGGTCACCAGGCGCCATCCCTCCACCTGCTCCACCGAGTACATGCCCGGCGTCATCAGGTAGCCGCGCGCGGCCAGCGAGATCTGCGATGCTTCGGCGATGATGAGCCCGGCGCCAGCGCGCTGCGCGTAGTACTCGGCGTTGAGCGACCAAGGCGCATCGCCCGGTTGCTTGGCGCGGCAGCGCGTGAGGGGCGCCATCACGATCCGATTGCGGAGGTGGAGTGGTCCGAGGGTGGCTGATTCGAGCAGTCGCATAAGAAGGGACAGGTTAGGCTTGCGGGCGTGAAGGATTGGGGCGTCAACACCTACCGCATGGCGAGAAAGATCGTCGTGCTTGTCATTGGCGGGACGGTGACGCTGGTAGGCATCGCGCTGATCGTGCTGCCCGGGCCGGCGTTCATCGTGATCCCGGCTGGTCTCGCGATCCTCGCCATCGAGTTCGCGTGGGCGCGGCGCTGGCTCGAGAAGGCGAAGGACATGGCGAAGGCCGCGGCGGACAAGGCGAAGTCGATGGCGACAGGTTCACGGGCGGATCCCGGGCCGCGCGCATAGGGTGCGCGAGCCGCGCAGTGCCATGGCACAGCGCCACTTCCCCCCGTGATTGACGACTCGCTTCGCGCTCGCTACCATTCCGCGTTCGACTGCGGGGTAGAGCAGCCTGGTAGCTCGTCGGGCTCATAACCCGGAGGTCGCAGGTTCGAATCCTGCCCCCGCTATTCGCGACCGACCCCGGCCCGTCCGGGGTCGGTTGGTTTTTGTGGCGTCGTGACAAGGCGACCGACATGTTGCGGCGCGCGAGGGAATGCAGTTCAGCACCTTCACGAACGGCCGCCGCGGCTACCTCCCCAGGAAGGACTGATGCGACCGGGCCGCGAGCCGTTGCCAAGCGCCATCACACCCCCAGATACGATTTCGACGTGAACCCTCACGCATCCGCAGACATTGATGCGCTCCTCGCTGCGATTCGCGCCGAACTGCCCGCGTTGCGCCGCATGGGTGTGCTGCGGATCGGCATCTTCGGCTCTCGTGCGCGAGGGTCGGGGCGGATCGACTCGGATGTCGATGTGCTGGTGGAGTTTGAGGCGCACCGTGACCTGCTCGACCTCATCGAAGTGAAGCAGCATCTGGAGTCGATCCTTGGGTTGCCAGTCGATGCCACGTCGCCAAGTGGGCTTCGCGAGGCTGACCGCCACACGATCCTCAAGGAACTGCGGTATGCCGCGTAGCGCAGCGCCTTCGAGACATGCATGTGAGCGCATTGCGGGGTTTGTTCGCGGGATGGGCATCGAAGAGTTCAGGGCCGATCAGCGCACGATTCGAGCGGTGCTGTACGACCTGGTCGTGCTTGGCGAAGCGGCGAAGGGCGTCTCTGCCGATACCCGATCGCAGTTCCCGCAGGTGCCGTGGAAGGCGGTGGCGGGAATGAAGGACATCGCCACGCATCAGTATCACAGGATCATGATTGACCTCGTGTGGGAGACCGCAATCGTGCGCGTACCAGAGCTCCTTCGATCGCTGCGGGATGCGCGATAAGGGCAGCGTGCGTTCGCATTCGCGCTGCACAGGTCGGTGCCACGCCACCAGCGCTTTTTACTCTCGTGATGAC
>CAYPOZ010000095.1:0-8590 GCA_964412415.1 uncultured Isosphaeraceae bacterium
GGTGCTCACGCTGCACCGGCCTGCGAACGTCGACGATCCCGCATCGCTGCGGCGCCTGCTCGACACGATCGTCGCGAACGCCCGTGGCCGGACGGTCGTGTTCCCGGTGCACCCCCGCACGGCGAAGAGCCTCGCGGCCATGGGTGGCGCGCCAGGCGGGATCCTGATCGTCGAGCCGCAGCCCTATCTCGAGTTCATCCATCTCGTGAAGCACTCGTTCGGGGTGATCACAGACTCAGGCGGCATCACCGAGGAGACGACGGTGATGGGCATCCCGTGCATGACGCTGCGCGACAGCACGGAGCGTCCCGAGACAGTCACGATGGGCACCAACGAGCTGATCGGGACCGACCCCGCTGCAATCCCTCCAGCGATGGCGCGCCTGATGGACGGGAAGTGGAAGTCGGGCGCGATCCCGCCACTGTGGGACGGCCGCACCGGCGAGCGCATCGTGTCGCACCTCGCGGAACTGCTCGCTCGCTGAACGCGGGCCCCGCTCAGTCCGACTCGGGCCGCAGCGGCAGCAGGTCGTCGGCTGGCGTGCCCAGCACCGCGTGCTCGATGAGGCGCCGCTGCACGTGCGGGTTCCAGAAGCGGTCGATGATCGACTCGCACGCGCGGCGCGTCGCCTCCGGGGGCCACGGGTCGCGCGTCCAGTCGCGGATCGCCGAGGCGAGGCTTTCGACACTGTCGCGCGTGAAAAGTGCCCCGGTGACCCCGGGGATGATCGCCTCCCACTCCGGCATCTGGTCGTCCGCATCGCTGTGCGTGATCACGGGCACCCCGTACACCATGCTGTGCATGGCGGTGAGCCCCACCTTGCCTGGCGCCACAGTGACGGTAGACGCGCTGATGAGCTCGGCGATGCGGTGCTCGTCGTAGCAGGCGCCCTCGAAGTGCACGCGCACGCCCAGCCGCTCGGCCTGCGACCGCAGCGCAGCGCGCTCCGGCCCATCGCCCACAAGAATCAGGGCCACCGGATTTCCGGCGCGCTCGAGCGAGTGCAGCGCATCAATGAGCAGGTCAAGTCGGCGGATGCGGATGAGCCGCGTGGTGCAGATCGCCACCGGCATGTCGGCACGGCCGAACAGCGCTGTGCGGGTGGCCTCGCGGTGCGCCACGCCCATCGACTGCCTGATGCGCACCTGCGCATCGGTGTCGAGGCTGTTGTAGATCACGTGCACCTGCTCTGGCTCCCACCCGTGGCGCAGCATGATGTCCTTGGCGATGCGGCCGTAGACCAGGTGCTCGTGCGGCAGCGCATAGAAGAGCCGTCGCATGAGTCCCTTGAGTCCGCGGGGCTCGTAGAGGTATCCGTGCCCCCAGAACAGCACGCGCTTGCCGAGCATGCGCGCGAGCAGGGCCCCGATCCACGTGCACGGCCAGTGCGGCACCGCGTGCATGATCACAGCGTCGAACTCCGGCCTGATGGCCCAGGTGATGGCGCCCCATTGCCACATGAACGGTCCCGGCAGCCGGTGCGTAGGCGCGAGCCTGAACCGCACGCCAGGCCCCAGCTGCGCCGGCTCAATCGAGTGCAGGTACTCGTGGTCGTCACCGACGAAGGTGAAGTCGGCGACCGCGCTGCGCGCGAGCTCCTCGACAACTGCCCTCCGGTAGTGCGGGTAGAAGTGGTAGATGACGACGACGTTCGGGCGCCTGGAGGACCCCGCGCGAGTCGGTTCTGTTTGGGTGCCGCTCATGCGCGAATGCGGGTGTTGTACTTGAGGCAGTGGACTAGCATCGGGCCATGACGGAGCCTGCAGCATCCGCACGCGGGCGCACACTCGTGCTGCTCGTCGACGACCAGCCGATTGTCGAGGCTGCGCTGCGCAGGCTTCTGGCGGCCTTTGACGATGTTGAACTTATCGCGGAGCGCGATGCGGATGCGGGACTGCGTACCGCCCTCGCGCGCCGGCCCGACGTGATCCTGCAGGACCTCGTGATGCCCGGGGTGGACGGTCTGCAGCAGATCGAGCGGATCAGGGCAAACCCGGACCTCCAGGACACCCCGCTCGTGGTGCTCTCGTCCGACTCGAATGCGCAGACGAAGGAGCGATGCTTCGGGCTTGGCGCCAACGACTACCTGGTGAAGCTTCCGGAGGCGGTCGAGCTTGTGGCGCGCATCCGCTACCACGCACGCATGGGGCGTGCGCAGCGCGAGCGCGACCGTGCCATCACGAGCCTTGCGGCAAGCCAGGCGGAGCTCATGCGGCGCAACGCCGAGATCGATGCCGCCAACCGCCGCCTGGCGTCGGTGAACGAGCTGCTCGGGCAGGAGAGCGAGGAGCAGCGCGAGCGCATCGCCGAGGTCGCGGCGCTTGGCGCGCGCCTCGGACGTGCGCAGGACCTTGATGAGGTCATCGAGCAGACGCTGCTCCTTGCGAGGCGGTTCACCGATGCCGACGCGGGCTCGATCTGGCTCGTGTCGGCCGATGGGCTGCGCCTCGCCTACACCCAGAACGACACGCTGCAGGAGCAGCTCGGTGCCGGTGCGCGCCTGCCGCTGGCCGACCTGGTGCTGCCGATCGACTCGAGCTCGATTGCAGGGCATGTTGCAGGCACCGGAAGGACGCTGCGCATCGAGGATGTCCACGAGAGTGACGCATCGCGCCCGTACCGCTTCCGTGCGGAGGTCGACCGGCAGACCGGCTACACGACGCGGAGCATGCTCGTTGCGCCGCTGCGCGATGCGCGCGACGTCATCGTGGGCGTGATCCAGCTCATCAACGCACGAGGTCGCGGGAAGGTGGCTGGGAATCAGGCACTGTTCACGCGCGCCGACGAGGCGGCGGTGGACCTCTTCGCAGGCATGGCATCGCTGGCGCTCGAGCGGGCCAAGCTGGTGCGCAGCGCCATCATGCGCACGATCGCGACGGCGGAGATGCGCGACCCGAGCGAGACCGGCGCGCATGTGCAGCGTGTGGCGGAGTGCTCGGTGGCGATGTACGACCGATGGGCATCGCTGCACGAGATCGACGAGGCCGAGCGGCAGCGCCGGCGCGACGAGCTGCGCATCGCGGCGATGCTCCACGACGTGGGCAAGGTGGCGATCCCCGACAGCATCCTGAAGAAGCCAGGCAAGCTCGATGACGCCGAGTACCGGCGCATCCAGACGCACTCTGTCCTCGGCGGCAAGCTCTTCGCGGATGTGGCCACGCCATACGACGAGGCCGCGCTTCTCGTGGCCATGCACCACCACGAGAAGTGGGATGGATCCGGGTATCCGGGACAGATGGTGCGCCAGGACCTCTTGGGCCTTCCATCCGAGCTCGAGCAGCTGCCCGTCACCACGCCGCTGCACGGCGAGTCGATCCCGCTCTTTGCGCGCATTGTTGCCGTGGCCGACGTCTACGACGCGCTCACGAGCAGGCGCTCGTACAAGGAGCCGTGGAGCGATGAGAGGGTTGCGCAGTTCCTCCTCGAGCAGGCGGGGCGCCACTTCGACCCCGAGATCGTGCAGATTGCGCTTGAGCTGCTCGGCTACTTCAGGTCGGTGCGCGAGCGGTACTCGTCGGACACGGCGGGCTAGACGCGCGGGTGGCTCGCGCGGCGTCCGGACGCTTGGCGCGCTCGTGGAGGCAGCGCACGGGTCCATGCGATGCGGGCAAAAAAAGCAGGCGCCCCGACCGAGTGGCCGAGGCGCCTGAGTTCAGTGCGGAGTGTGCCGGAGTCGCGCGTCAGCGGCGACGGCGGCTGCGGGTCAGGCCTGCCATGCCAAGGAGGGCAAGGGCGCCTGGTGCCGGCACGCCCTCGATCATCGCAAAGCCCTGGGAGGCATACGTGGCGCTGATGGTGCCCAGCGACGTGCCGACCGAGGGAGCTGTGGAGGTGAGGAACCATCGGCTGAGGCCACCCGTGCCGTTCACCATCTCGACAAATCCAAGCGTGGGGATCTCGAAGCCCGGGTCAAGGTCGATCGTCCAGACGAACGCACCCGCCTGCGCGAGGTTCACGGTGAAGGTGTTCGCGAGCGAGCCGTACTCCGCGCCCGTCCCCGAGTAGTTGTAGAAGTTGAAGGTCACCGAGCCGCCAACGGTGTCCGTGCCACCAACGAACTGGAACTGGCCGAGGTACATCGAGGCACCGGTGCCGCTGGTCTGGTAGTAGTTGAACCCGCGCAGTCCGGTGCCGACCGGCAGGGATGCGTAGGGGCCGGGGATCGCACCGTAGCGCAGATCGCCCTCCGCGGCGGTCGAACCCTGGATCTGGCCATCGAGACCGATCCTGATGTGCTGCAGGTTGCTTGACTGCGAGGTGATGGTGCCGTCGATCGCGGACGCAAGCGAGGCCACGGACATGGCGAGCGCGCCGGCGCCGACGGTGATGAGAGTCTTCGAAAGGGTCATTGAGAAGGTCTCCGGAGGGGGTTGAGTCCGCACTGATGTGTGGCGAGCGCCACACGGGCCCCAATCACTCTCTCCAGATGACAGGCTCCCCGGTGAGGGGGAACGCAATCCCAACACGGCGAGGTGCCCGAGCCGCTGGTGCAGTCAAGGAATCGCGGCACGCATATGTTTGGATCGGGCGGGAGTTTCGGGTGTTTGCGTGACGGCGGACAGGCGCTCACGACCAACCAGGGGCTATACCGACGATTATCGTGACTTGACACCGCTACTGTAAGAACTACAGTAGCGTGACCTTGGCACTACCGCTCCCAGAGAAGCTCCAGCGTGATCTGAGCGTCGGCACGGCGTGGCTCGTCGTGCTGGCGACCATCGCAGGATCACCGGAGCCGATCCATGGCTACGAGATCGCCCGGCGTCTCGCCGACGAGGCGCCAGCCGGACTCTCGTTCAAGCAGGGCACGCTGTACCCGATGCTGCGGGCCCTTGAGGCAGACGGTCTCGTGCGGAGCACGCTCGTTCCGTCGTGCGAGGGACCGGCACGCAAGTGCTTCACGCTCACCGCCGATGGCAAGCGCGTGCTCGCCGCATGGACCGACACGTGGCGCAGCACGCGCACGTGGATTGACCGCGTGATTGGAGGAATTGATGCAGAGCGATGATGCGCCATCCGAACGCGGCATGGCCGCGCGCGAGCAGGTGATGAGGTACGTCGCATCGCTCGAGGCCGAGCTGGCAGGTTGCGATCCGGCGCTTCGACATGATGCGGTGATCGACGCCGAGACGCACCTGCGCAGCGCCATCGATGGAGGGGTGCCCGCCGAGCGCGCAATCGCGGACTTCGGAACGCCTCAGGAGATCGCTCGCGCGTACATCGAGCATGACAGCGAGGCCTATGGATGGCGAGTGCACGCGCCAGCGCCCGCGAGGCCGGCGGCGCGCGCAGCCTCTGGCGGTCCGTCTGGCGGCCCGCCCGGCGGCCCGGCATCTCCAACCGCATCGTCGCAGCCCGTTTCGCGGATGCCCGCGCAGCGTCCCAGCCTCGCATCGCGCATTCCGGTGATCGGCATCTGGATCGATCCGCGCGCATGGGGCGCTCTCATCTACTTCGGTGCGGTCGGGTTCCTGCTGTCGATCGCCTACTTCGTGTGGAGCGTGACGATGGGCGCACTGGTCCTGGGACTGGCGCCCCTCATCATCGGTGTGCCGCTGCTGGTGCTGCTGCTCGGCTCGGCGCGCGCGCTGTGCCTATTCGAGGGCAAGGTGGTCGCGGCGCTTCTTGGGGTGCGGATGCCGAGGCGTGTGCAGCCGATCGAGGGCGCCGACTCCGTCGGGTTCTGGCAGCGCATCCTGTGCTGGCTCCGCGATGTCAGGAGCTGGCTGTCGCTGGCCTACCTTCTGGGCAACTTCTTCATCAGCGTCTGCACGTTCGCGCTCACTATCTCGCTGTGCGCGCTGAGCGTGTCGCTTGTGCTGGCGGGTCTCGGATCGCTGCTCGGTTTTCCCGTGATGGTGGTTGGCGATGAGGGAGCGGACTCAGTTGTCGTCAACGTGCTCGGCTGGAGGCTCGAGCCTGACGCGGATGGCGTGCTGCAGGTGCCTGTCGGCGCCTCCATCTCGATGATCGCCATCGGCCTGTGGGCGGCGCAGCAGGGCGGCCGGGCGCTGTGGGCCCTCGGCTGGGTCTACGGCCATGTGGTGCAGGCGATCCAGGTCGCGCGCCCGCAGGCCGTCGGCGCAATGCCGCGCGCGATGCGCCCGTGAGTGGTCGCGGCGTGCGCGGCAGTTCTTCTGTTGACAAGTAGCGCGATTTGACAATAGTCTCCCGCCCGCCATCCACCCAAAGGCTGACCATGATCTCCATCAAGAACCTCGTCAAGATCCACCCGGGACCTGTGTGTGCGCTGAGGGGCGTCGACCTGGATATCCCCGAAGGCATGTTCGGGCTGCTCGGCCCCAACGGCGCCGGCAAGAGCACCTTCATGAGCATCGTCGCGGGGCTCGTCGAGCCCACCGCGGGCACCGTCACCCTCGACGGCCATGACGTGATCGCGGATCCGGGCTACATGCGCGAGCGGCTCGGGTACCTGCCTCAGGACTTCGGCTTCTATCCCGACCTCAGCGGCCGTGCGATGCTCGAGTTCCTGCTTCGCATGAAGGGGATCAGTGGCCCGCGCGGACGCCGCGCGCTCGCGATGGAACTGCTGGCCCGCGTCAACCTGACTGCGGCCGCGGGCCGCAAGGTCGGCGGCTACTCGGGCGGCATGCGTCAGCGGCTGGGGCTTGCGCAGGCGATCGCCGGAAACCCGCGCGTGCTCATCGTGGACGAGCCCACCGCAGGCCTCGACCCTGAGGAGCGCCAGCGCTTCTACCGGCTGCTTGCCGAGATGAGCGCGGGCCGCATCGTGCTGCTGTCGACGCACATCGTCGAGGACGTGGCGACGCTCTGCCCGCAGCTGGCGGTGATCCGCTCGGGCGAGCTCGTGGCGCACACGACGCCCGAGGCCGCATGCCGTTCCGTCGAGGGCCTGATCTGGGAGGGATTCGTCGACGATTCGGCGCTGCCGGAGTTCGCTGCCGCGCACCGCATGCTGAGCGCGGTGCTTGCGGGAGGCCGCACCAACCGGGTTCGCGTCTTCGCCGCGGCGGGGATGGCGCATGTCGAGGGCTTCGCGCCGAGCGTCGGCACGCTTGAGGACGCGTACCTCGTGCTGATGCGCTGCCCGCCGCATGAGGTGCCGCCGGCACTTGTTCGGTCGGCGCCGGCACGGGCCGTGGCGTCGCGCGCAGTGTCGGTCCCTGACATCTCCGCCCACACTGGAGGTGCGCGGTGATCGCACGGCTGCTCGCATACCCGCGCCTTGAAGTGCTCACCTCGTGGCGCCGCCCGATGAACATCGTGATGCTTGTGGTGTTCAGCTTCATGGCGTTCGGGCTCTATGCAGGCAATGTGCAGGTGGGCGGCGGCAGTGCGGACACGGGCGGGGCAAAGGTCGCGCTCAACAGCGCATTCAACGTTGCGTTCATCGACGTGGTCCTGTGCGCGCTCATGCTGCCGTTCTTCGTTGGGGTGGCGTGCGGCATGCCAGCGCTCACTGACGGCGAGCGGCGCGTGATGCCGATCGTGAGCTCGACGCCGCTGACCCACATGCAGTATGCCGTGTCGCGCTTTGCCGGCGCGATGCTGGTGCTTGGCATCATCCTGTTCATGTGGATGCTGGTGCAGATGGCCATCTTCGAGCTCGCGCCGATCGACGAGAACGAGCGCACGCGGGTCGCGTTCTCGCTGTGGGCGTATGCGGGGCCGCTGGTGATGGTGGTGCTGCCGATGATGCTGTTCGTCGGTGGCGTATCGATGTGGCTGGGGGCGCGCACCCGCCAGCCGGTGCTGGTGTTCGCGCTGCCGGTGGTGATCCTGGTCACCGGAGTCTTCTTCGTGTGGGGGTTCAACCCGGAGTGGCTGCCACGGTCGGTCGACCGTGCGATGCAGGCGATTGACCCGACGGGATTCCGGTGGTTCGGTCGCACCTACATGGATGAGGACAGGGGCGTGGCCTTCTACAACACGGCTGCCGTCGAGCCCGACACTCTGTTTGCGACGAGCAGGATCGCGCTTGCCGCTATCGGGCTCCTCTTCGTGTGGATGACCGGGCGGCGGCTGGCATGGGAGGCCCGCCGCGACCGGCGCGTGGGCAATGTGGATGCGCTCGTGCGTGCTGCGCGCGCGGCCGAGGGCGACCGCGCGCCCGAGCATGCGGCCATCGCTGCGCGAGGCGCTGCGCCTGCGAGCACCGTCACCGTGCCCGGCTTCGTCGGCACCACGTGGGGCATCCTGCTGATCGAGTTGCGGGCGCTCCTGCGCTCGCCTGGCGTGTGGCTCTTTGGCCCACTCATCCTGCTGCAGACGGCGGGCAACTCAGCCTTCAGCCTTGGCCCTCTGGGAACGTGGCTTCTCGTTACCTCGGGTTCGGCGGCTGCCGAGTCGTTCAACACGCTCACGCTGCTGCTGTGCCTGCTCACCCTCTTCTACACGGTGGAGAGCCTGGTGCGCGAGGAGCGATGCGGCATGTCGGGCATGTTCCGAGCCACGCCGATCCCCACCGGCGCCGTGCTCGCGGGAAAGGTGCTCGCCAACGCGGCGCTTGCCGCCGTCATCATGGGCTGCACGGCGCTTGCGATCGTCATCGTGCTTGTGGTGCAGTTCTTCCAGACCGGCATCATGATGCCGCTTGAGGTGCCCACGC
>CAYPOZ010000095.1:8600-9144 GCA_964412415.1 uncultured Isosphaeraceae bacterium
GACGGCCGAGTCGGCCGGGCGGATGAAGGCCGCGGGGATCAGGCGGGTGAGCGTCAGCCTCGACGGTCCCGACGAAAAAAGCCATGACGCCTTCCGGGGCGTTCCCGGCGCCTTTGCCGGGGCCCTGGCCGGGATCGAGGCGATGAAAGGGGCGGGGCTCGAGTTCCAGATCAACACCACGATCACCCAGGCCAACCTTCCCCAGATCCGCCGGATCCATGAACTGGCTCACGGCCTGGCACATGTGGGGAGCGGTGCAGTGGAGCGAGCTCGACCGTCTTGCATTCATGTGGGACGCGATCGTCGCGAACAGAGTTGTAGTGCTGCTGCTGGCTGCGCTGCTCGTCGTGCTCGCGCTCCAGCTCTGGCCGCGCCGCACGCCTGACCTGCGCGCGGTGGCCGACCGGTTCAGGCCGTGGCCGCTCTTCCGCGCCGCGCTGATCCCGGTGGCGGCGGCGATCCCGGTGGTCGCCGTCGGCATCTACATGGCAGTGCAGATCCGCACCGGATACCAGGGCAAGCCCGCGGAGAGCGCCTCGAAGGC
>CAYPOZ010000096.1:0-7179 GCA_964412415.1 uncultured Isosphaeraceae bacterium
GGGAAGCCTGCGTGCCGCACGCTTCCTGCAACACAAGCGCGACGGACTCTTCGAGGCCGAGGAGCTGCTGCTCGACATGCGCCGCAAGGGTCACCGCGTGTCGAAGGCGACGATCTACCGCACGATCAAGCTGCTTCAGGATGCGGGGATCATCACGCAGGCGCTCTTCGACTCGAACCAGGCGCACTACCAGCTCATCTACGGCAAGGCTCCGCGCGACTTCATGGTCTGCATGAAGACCGGCAAGCTCGTCGAGTTCGAGGCACCCGAGCTCGTTGCGCTGCGCGACCGCATCTGCCGCGAGCTTGGCTGGCAGGCCGTCGGACACCGTTTCCAGATCTACGCGGTGAGCTCGTCCGCATCGCCGTCGTCGGACGAGCCGCCTGAGATCCGGTAGGCGCCGGTCAGCCAACGGCGAAGGTCAACGGCACGGCATCGGTCGCTGCAGAACGGGTCGTTTGCGCGCGCTGGCGCACCGCACGTGCGGCACGCGGTCGCCTGAGCCTCATGGCGCCTGTCATCGACCATGACCATCCGCCCGCCCGAGGCTGACGGCGCAAGCGTGACGTCGATGCGCCGTGCCGGCATTGCCGCGAGCACCTTGCTCGGCCACTCGATGGCAACGACCGCATCGCGCATGGCCAGGAACTCGTCCCATCCGATGGTCTCGAGATCCTCCGCAGAGTGCATTCGCCACGCATCCACGTGCACCAGCGGCACGCGGCCGCCTCCGTAGCGCTGCATCGACACGAAGGTTGGGCTCGACACGTCGGCAGGATCGATACCGAGCCCGCGCGCGAGCCCTCGCACGAAGCACGTCTTTCCGGCACCTAGGTCGCCCTCGAGCGCGATGACGTCACCTGGCTCGAGCCTTGCCGCAAACACCTCCGCGAACGCCTCCGTGTCCTCCGGCGTCGCCAGCAGCGCCATGTCCATGGAGGGATCACTCATGCATCCACCCCTTGCGCGAGATGTCCTGCACCGTGCCGCCTCCTGCGGGCACAAGGACCGCGCACGCATCGGGCATCGAAGGAAGCCGAGGCACCATCGTCCCGATGCGGGTGCACGGCACCTCGCCGCCCTGCCCATCCGGAAGCGACTCCGGTACCTGCGCGTCCGCAGCCGCCACGAAGAGGAGCTCGTGGTCCTCGCCGTCGGAGATCGCCGACTCGAGCGATGCGCCATCGCTGCGGGGCACACGCGCCGCGTCGACCCGGGCCGCGAGCGGGTCCGATGCCGCAGCCGCGAGACGTGCGGCGTCGAGCCCAAGGCCGTCGCTGACATCGATCATCGCATGGAGCGCCGGACCAAGCGCATCCGCAAGCGCATGCGACGCTGCGAGACGAGGCTCGAAATGGAGGTGGCGGCCGAGCGCGTCTGCGCCGAGGGAGCCTCCGCAAGCACCCGTCACATAGAGCGCATCTCCGGCACGAGCGCCCTTGCGCAGCACAAGCGGCATGACGCCACCGGATGGCGCAGTGCGCGGTCGGGCAAGGATCGTCACGCACAGAATCAGCGGCCCATCGGGATCCTCGTGCACGGCCGTATCGCCGCCGATGAGCGGTGCGCCCCAGCGCTCCGCATGGCGCCGCACCGATTCAAGCAGCATCTGCGCACCATCCGCACCAATGCGCCGCGGGAGCACGCATGACGCGAGCGTCGCCAGCGGGTGCGCGGCCATCGCCGCCACGTCGCTCACGTTGCGCGCCACTGCCTTGCGCGCAACCAGGGCAAGTGGCGTCTCGCGCGTGAAGTGACGGCCCTCCACCACCTGGTCGCATGCCACGAGCACTCCCTGCGCGCACACCGACGGCGCGAGCGCAGCCATGTCATCGCCTGGACCCACAGTGACCCATGCGGGCAACGACGGCGCCGACGCAGTCACGGCGGCGATCACACGCGCCTCGATGCCTGCCGATGCGCCCTGCCTCATCCGGCGGACTCCATTGCGCGAGCGCGGCTCGTGGCGATCACCTCATGCGCGAGTGCGCACGTGCGACCGGTCGCGCCCTGATGCGCACGCACCACATCGCGCGCTGCACGGCCAAGGGCAGCCCGCCGTCCCGCGTCGCCGACAAGCTCCGCAATCACGCGCGCAATCGAATTGCGTGTGGCGTCCACGAGCCCCCCGCCGGCACGAAGCGCGTCGGCTGTGGCGGCGAAGTCCTCGGTTCGCGGACCGGGAATGTCCTGCGCCGCCCGGTCGAACCACTCGGGCTTTCGTGGCGCGCACAGCAGCTGCACGCCTTCGGGCGTCGCAGCATGGAGCATCGCGTGCTCATCAGGCGCGGTCGATCCCGCCACAATCACGGGCCTGCCCCGATCGATGCCCATCTCCCGCGCGAGCTCGTCCGCGCCCGGGACATGGTCGGCGATCTCAGCCGTGTCCCACTTCATGGTGCCTGTCACGGTGATGCGGTCAGGCGGCACGCCCATCTGCGCGAAGCGCTGCGCGTACGCCTCGTCCTGCGCGCCCACAGCCGAAAGCCGGCGGAACATCGGGCCCAGCAGCGCACGGCCCCGGAAGTAGCCCCTGAAGCTGCGGGCGCTGAGTCGCCCATTGACTACAGCGAGCGGGATCCCCCGCTCTACGCACACCTCGCTGAAGTTCGGCCACACCTCGAGCTCGCACAGAAGTGCCGCATCCGGACGCACGGCGTCCAGGAACGACCGCACCGCCGTGGAGATGTCAAAGGGGAACCGGACGACCCTGGTGTCCGGCTCGAACACCTGCACGGCGCGCGCAAGTCCTGTGTCCGTCGTGGCCGAGACCACAACCTCACAGGTGCCCGACAGTGCCGCAACCAGCGCACGCACTGCATTGACCTCCCCCACCGACACGGCATGCACCAGGACCCGCGGTCGCTCTCCTCGCGGGCGGAGCGGCGGGCGCACGTCACCCATGCGCGCTGCCCAATCTGTTCGGAGCTTGCCGGTGCGCCACATCCTCCATGACCAGATGGGGCTGGTCACTGCGGCAGCAGAGACGTAGGCAATGTCGATCAGCGCTCCCACCGCCGGGAGGGTAGTCGCACGCGCATCCGTGATGCTCCCCAATGAGTATCGTGGCGCGATGCCGCGATGGACGATCGGTGTCGACACAGGCGGCACGTTCACCGACTGCGTGGCCCGATGCGATGACGGGTCAGTGCGCCACGCCAAGGTGCCCAGCTCCGGAGAGCTTCGGGCGACGGTTGTGGGCGCGGCGGGACACTCCGTCACGCTGGCCGGGCTCCCTCCGGTCACAGGGGCATTCTGGACCGGATTCGAGCTGATCCTGCCCGCCGGTTCGCCCATTGCCATTTCAGGCGCCGATGATGCAGATGGTCGCACGGTCACACTGCGCCTCTCCGCTCCGCTGCAAGGCGATGCCAGCCGGGGATCCGTGGCGCGCGTTCGATGCTCGTGCGGGGCCCCGGTGCTTGCCGCGAGGGTTGCGCTCGACAGGCCGCTCCATGCGCCACTGGACGATGTCGACCTTCGCGTGGGCACCACGATCGGCACCAACGCACTTCTCGAGGGACGCACGGCCCGCGTGATGCTTGTCACCACGGCAGGGCACGAGGATGCGCTGCTGATCGGTGACCAGCGCCGCCGTGACATCTTCGCGCTCGCGCCGTCACGGCGCGATCCCATCGCGCAGGCGCATGCCGGGGTGCGCGAGCGGATCTCTGCACTCGGTGATGTCATTGTGCCGCTCGACGAGGAGAGTCTCGACCGTGCGGCGGCACGCGCCCGCATGGAGCGGTGCGAGTCGGTCGCGATCGCCTTCGTGCACAGTGGCGTCAACGCGTCGCACGAGCGCGCCGCTGCGGAACGCATGCGCCGCACGTGCGCACATGTCGTCGCGAGCGCCGATACGGCGGTCACGACCGCGTTCCTGCCTCGCGCGAACGCTGCAGTGATCGAGGCCGCACTGCGTCCCGCCATCGGCGCCTTCGCCGATGCGCTCCGTCACGATGCGCGCGGCTCGACGATCTTCCTTTCCGCAAGCTCCGGCTCGGCGGTGCCAGCGGCGGACTTCATGGCCAAGGACTGCCTGCTCAGCGGGCCCGCCACGGGCGTTGCCGCTGCTGCACGGGCTGCCTCTGCCCATGGATTCGACCGCTGCGTGACGCTCGATGTCGGTGGCACGAGCGCCGACGCGGCCCGAGCCACCTTAGGCACGCCTGACCTTGCGTGGACCACAGTGGTCGCCGGGGTTGAGCTCGCCTCGCCATGCGTCGCCGTGGAGTCGGTCGCGGCCGGGGGCGGATCGATCGTCTGGTTTGACGGAAGCGCGCTGCGAGTGGGACCGCGCAGTGCAGGCGCAGCGCCCGGGCCTGCCTGCTACGGCGCTGGCGGACCGCTCACGCTGACCGATGCGCACCTGCTGCTTGGGCGCATCGACCCCGCGCAGATGCCGATTCCCATCGATGCCGCGGTCGCCGCGCGGGCCGCGGACGCGGTGCTGGAGGCGGCGAACGACTGCCGTGCATCGCCGCTCTCGCGAGATGCGCTCCTTCTCGAGTGCATCGCGATCGCCGACGAGACGATGGCGGGCGCGCTGCGCGCATCGCTTGCGCGGGCCGGCGAGTCCGCGCGCGACCACGCGCTGGTGGCGTTCGGCGGCGCAGGCGGACTGCACGCCTGCGCGATCGCCGATCTGCTGGGCATGCCGTGCGTGATCCTGCCTCCGGATGCAGGGCTCCTGTGCGCACAGGGCGCATGCGACACTCCGCTCCAGCGGGAGGAGGCTCGCGTGGCGCTGATCGCGGTCGGTGCCGAGGGATGGCATACGCGCCTCATCGCACTCGTCGATGATGCGCATGACGCGGCAGCACGCGCGCTCGACCGATGGTGCGTGGGCGCTACAGACCGTGCACCGCCAGCGCTCACGCTCTCGGTGCGCCGCCGCGGCCAGGACGAGGGCTTGCCAGTGCAGGTCGACACGCAGGAACTTGCGCGGCACGATCTCGCCCATGCGCTGCGC
Source organism: uncultured Isosphaeraceae bacterium (assembly GCA_964412415.1). Lineage (GTDB taxonomy): Bacteria > Planctomycetota > Phycisphaerae > Phycisphaerales > SM1A02 > ZLKRG44. The sequence continues at coordinate 4,973 of CAYPOZ010000096.1, forward strand.
GCGCGGTTCAGCGACGCGTGGCGCACCCGTTTCGGAACGGACCCCGATGAGCGGACGCTGGAGATCGATGAGGTCCGCGTCCGCTGCGCGAGCGTGCCGAGAGTGCGTGCCGTGGGCGCCCTTGACACTGCGATCATCCGGGAGGGTCCATCTGTCCTCTCGCGCATGGGAAGCACCGCATGGGTGCCGGCCGGCTGGCGTGCACTTGAGCATGCCGACGGGTCCGCGGTGCTTGTGCGGTCTGCCGCTGATGGCGGCGGTGCCGTCGCGGCCGAACGCATGTCGACGGAGCGCATCGCCAGCGCCCTCGCATCCGCCGCCGTCGAGATGGGCGAGCAGCTCCGGCGCACGGCGCTCTCGGTCAACGTTCGCGACCGGCTGGACTTCTCGTGCGGGCTCCTTGCTGCGGATGGCCAGCTCATCGTCAACGCCCCGCACATCCCGGTGCACCTGGGCGCGCTCGGCGCATGCGTGCGCGCGGTCCGCTCATCGCGCGCCATCAGCCCTGGCGACGTCTGGTGCGTCAACCATCCGCGGTACGGCGGCGCCCACCTCCCCGACGTCACGGTCCTTGCCGCAGTGCATGAGCGTGAGGACCCTCGCGATCCTGGCGAGCACATAGGGTTTGTTGCTGCGCGCGCGCACCATGCCGAGATTGGGGGGTCGCGGCCGGGATCGATGCCCCCTGATGCGCAGCGTCTTGCGGAGGAAGGCGTCGTCATTGCGCCAACGCGCATCGTGGCTGGTGGGCGCGAGTGCCTTGACGACCTGGTGAACCTGCTCCAGTCAGGCGCATGGCCGACGCGAAACCTCCGCGAGAACATCGCGGACCTGAGGGCGCAGGTTGCCGCACTCATGACTGGCCGCGACGCGCTCAGGGCGATCGCGAAGCGTGCTGGCGCTGCGCAGCTCAGGGACGCCTGTGCCGGCATCGCTGCTGCATCGGCGGACGCAGCGCGAGCTGCAATCGCGTCGCTCGATCACGTCCCTGTGGGGCGGCCATCGACCCATGAGGCACGCCTCGACGACGGGATGCCGCTCCGCGTGCGCGTGACCAGGACGGCATCAGATGCGCTCGAGCTGGACTTCACCGGCACTGGCGGCCCCCATCCCGGCAACCTGAACATGCCCGAGTCGGTCACGCGCGCAACCATCCTCTACGTGATGCGACTGCTTGTGACGCGTGCTCGTGGCGGTGACGGCATGGGCCTGCCCGTGGCCGAGAGCCTGCTCGATCCCGTGCGGGTGACGCTCCCGCGCGGCTGCATCCTCAACGCGGATGTTGGCGATGACGCCACGTCATCGCCCGCGGTTGCCGTTGGCCAGACGGACACCGCCCAGCGGCTCGTCGACCTCCTGCTGCATGCGCTCGACCTCGCCGCCGAGAGCCAAGGCACGATGAACAACCTGCTCTTCGGCGGCCCCGACTGGGGCTTCTACGAAACGATCTGCGGAGGCGCTGGCGGGTCGGTCGCAGGACCAGGCTGCGACGCTATCCACACCCACCTCACCAACACGCGCATCACCGATGTGGAGGTGCTCGAGCGCAGGCATCCCGTACGCCTTGAGCGGTTCGCCATCCGGGAGGGCTCGGGCGGCAGCGGCATGCACCGCGGAGGTGACGGCGCCATCCGCGCGATAAGGTTCCTCGCGCCTGCGGCCGGGTCGTTCCTCTCGCAGCACAGGGCGAGCGGCCCGCGCGGGCTGGGTGGCGGCTCCGATGGCGCGCCAGGCACGCAGAGAATTGAGCATCCGGACGGCACCGCCACTCCACTCGGCGGCCGTGCCGCCTTCGATGCGCGTGCGGGCGACCTGCTCGTGATCGAGACTCCCGGCGGTGGCGGCTTCGGTGCCGCCAAATGAACGGTGCCGCTACCTGAACGGAGCGCGCGTCCGGTCAGCCACGATATCGATGCGCTCGATCGCCGTCGCTCGGCACGAGTGCGCATCGATGGTGATTGCCACGCCGCACGTGCGCTCGCCGCCCTCGCCCATCTCGTAGGCCACATGCATGGCGGTGGTCATCCCCTTCACCACCATCGACGCATCACGACCGATCACTGTGTCGTAGGGACCGCACATCCCCATGTCGGTGACGTACGCAGTGCCTCCCTTGAAGATGCGCGCGTCGGCCGTGGGCACATGCGTGTGCGAACCCACGACCGCGGCCACGCGCCCATCGAGATAGTGCGCGAGCGCATGCTTCT
>CAYPOZ010000096.1:7189-9084 GCA_964412415.1 uncultured Isosphaeraceae bacterium
CCACGATCACGCACGAGTCGGGCTCTGGAATGCTCGCGAGCACGGCATCCGCGGTTGCGAAGGGATCGTCGGCGGGCAGCGGGAAGAAGATCCGCCCGAGCACGGTGAACACGTAGATCGGCTTGGGGAACCGCTCTCCCGGCGCAATCCGCACCCACCGCTTGCCCGGGGCCCTCGCCGGCAAGTTCGCTGGCCTGCAGATTGGGTGAATGGCGGCCTCGAGCTCGGGCACGATCCTGGCATCCCGGAATGCATGGTCGCCAAGGGTCACCGCATCCACGCCGGCATCCCGTAGCCCTCGGTACAGGTCGGGCGTGATTCCAGACCCGTTCCTGATGTTCTCCGCATTGGCGATGATGATGCCCGAACCCAGACGCTCCCGAATCTGGGGGATCGCCTGGAGCGCGGCCCGCCGACCCGGCTGTCCGACAATGTCTCCCAGAAACACAATAGTGCCGTGGCGGGTCTGGGCTATACTCATCAAGCACGCAACCTACCGTGATTTGGGGAGCCCGGCGATGTGCGCCGGGATGCGTGCGGTCTATGCAAACTACGATATTCAAGAAGGGCGACAAGGTTCGCCATCGGCGGTCTCCCGAGTGGGGCACCGGTGTCATTACGCGCACGGAGATGCTGAACCGCGAGGGAGGCGCGGACATGCGCCTGTGGGTTCGTTTCCCCAGCTTCGGCGAGAAGGTGCTGCTTGCCAGCATCGCTCCGCTCGACCACGTGACGGAAGACGCGCGCACAGGCGCTGAGGCGATCGACTTCCACTCGCGCCCGAGCATCGCCGAGCATGCGCAATCGACCGGCGGCGGATGGCTCGCCGAGATCTCCAAGAAGAAGCCGGAGGACCTCATGACGGCGGTGCCGCTTGAGGCCACAGACCCCTTCGTGCCTGCGCCGCGGCGCCTCGCGAATGCGCTTGCCCTCTACCGTTTCGACGGCACAGGCGTGAAGCTCATCGAGTGGGCCGTCGCGCAAAGCGGCCTCGATGACCCGATGACGCGCTACAACCGGCAGGAGCTTGAGGCGCAGTGGAAACGCTGGATCTTCAACCTCGACAATGCGGTGCTGAAGATCCTCCAGGAGCTTCGCCGCGACCAGGCCTCGATCCAGGCGGCGGTCGCAAAGGCGCCACCGCTGGCGAAGAGAGCCGTGCCCCGCCTGCTCGCCAACATGAAGTGATGGCTGCGGCGAGCGGCGATCGTCGGCGAGGTGATCGCCGACCGCCGCGGCGACCGAATCGGCCGTCCAAAAATGAAAAGCGCGCCACCGAAGTGGCGCGCGTTGGGTTCGTTCGATTGGCTTGGTGCCTGGCTCAGCGATCGCCACGGCCGTAGCCGCCGCGACCACCACCGCCACCGCCGTAGCCACCACGGCCGCCGCCGCCGCCGCCGCCACCACCGTAGCCGCCACCGCCACCACCACCACGCGGACGCTCCTCGCGCGGACGAGCCTCGTTCACCACGAGGTTGCGACCGTCGAAGTCCTTGCCATTGAGCGCGGCCACAGCGGCCTCGCCCTGCCCTCGGTCAGCCATCGTCACGAAGCCGAAGCCGCGCGAGCGACCGGTCTCCCGATCGGTGGCGAGAAAGACCTCGGTCACGGCGCCATAAGCCCCGAAGAGCTCCTGGAGACCGTCCTGGGTGGTGCGGAAGTTGAGATTGCCGACATAGATCTTGAACACGTGTCCTACCTTGACTCTCTTGATTGATGTGCCACAAACGGGGGCCGTGGCACCGGCCCATGGAAGAGGGAGATGCTACTTGGAATTGGGAGGACTCCGGAGCAAACTGTCCAGATTGTGCAAATTGGTATAGTTACGGCTTCGGGACCGTTGGCGCAGTTGGCTAGCGCGCCTCCATGACACGGAGGAGGTCACTGGTTCAAGT
>CAYPOZ010000097.1:0-9058 GCA_964412415.1 uncultured Isosphaeraceae bacterium
GCAGCTCGCGCGCGACCTCGAATCCGCGGGCATCGCCGCGGTGACGGTGCACGGGCGGTGGACAGTGCAGCTCTTCTCTGGCGAGGCCGACTGGGCACGCATCGGCGAGGTGGTGGAGGCGGTCCGGTCGATCCCGGTCATCGGCAACGGAGACGTCACCCTCCCCGAGCACGTGCCCGCCATCATGAGGCAGTCGGGCTGCCACGGGGTAATGATCGGGCGCGGTGCCCTTCGCACACCGTGGCTCTTCCGGCGCGCGCTTGCGCTTCTACGAACCGGCGAGTGCCCGCCGGAGCCGACCCACAACGAAAAGGTCCGCACCATCCTGCGGCACGTGGAGCTGCTCGAGCGCTATAGCGACGAGCGGCATGCCCTCGATTGCCTTCGAAAGCGCATCTCCTGGTACGGAAAGACGATGGGCCACGTGAAGGGCATGAAGGACGGGGTACGGCTGGCGCCTGACCTGGCGACAGTTCGATCGGTGCTCATGGACTGGATCCGTCCGGAGGGGGACCAGTCTCACGACGTCCCTTTACAGGGACAGGAGCCGACTCGACACGAGCTTGCGGCAACTAATATTGTCCTATAACCGTTGCGCGCCGACCCTTTGTGACTCGGCGACATTGGTTTGGATTCTTGCGGAGTTTCAGAACAATCGCGTCTTTTGCTTGCGTGAGAGGCTAAACGGGATAGGTTCACGGTTAGGCACGGCTGTTCGTGCGTCCATAGAAGGGACGGACGCGGAACTTCTTGCCTGCTGCCTGAGCGCCACTGGCCTGAAGACAGCACATCGTGGAGCGGAAGAGGAGTCGGTTGTGATTCGGGTTCGCCGCGCGAGCCCAGAGGAGAGCGGAAGGGACATGATTCGATCCATCATTGGTGCTGGCGTTGCCTGCGCATGCCTTGTGTCGTCTGCTCACGCAGGTGTCGTGGCGCCGAACTTCCAGATCGGCTTCGCCGACGGGTTCAACAGCTTCATGGGTCCCGCGCAGCAGTGGGGCAGCTTCAACCAGATCGCGCCCACCGTGTGGCGTGCGACCGGCTCGATGTACTCGTCGCCCACGCAGAGCACGCTCACGTGGCACATGATGGTGGACCCTGATCCGTTCATCCAGGGCACCTTCACCGTCAGCAACGACTCAACGGCGACGCGCGAGTACGTCGTCGACTTCCTGCTTCCGATCTCGCCTGCGATCCCGGACGCGTCCTACATCGCGGGCAGCGTGTCGGGCACGGTCACCGACTCCAACGGCGACGGCTCTGCGTTCCTCGCGAGCACCGGTGGAGGATCGATCTACAACGCCTTCATCGACGGCGCCCAGGTGCGGACGCTCCTTGACGGTGCGTCGTACGGAGTGTCGACCTCGTTCGGTTCCACCAGCTTCGGGCCCGCAAGCTTCGGATACCCGATCGGCTCGCTCACGGGACCTGGCGCCAGCACATCGATCGCACTGCAGTTCCGGTTCTCCCTGAGTGCCGGCGACACCGCATCGTTCTCGAGCATTTTCATCGTCAACCCAGTGCCTGCGCCTGGCGCAGTGGTACTTCTCGCCATCGCCGGCGCGTGCATGCGGCGGCGGCGGCGATAGCATCGGCGGGCGGAGAGGGAGTTGTGCGTCGGGAAGCCCGGATGGCGACCTGACGAGTGACCGGGGCAGAAGGGAACAGGGAACGGCGACCGTCATGGAGTTGGGGTCGCCGAAAGGAAGAGGGACGGACATGGGCCAGATCACCACTTGGACCGCTGCATGCGCCATTGCCTGCGCTGCGGCGTCTCACGCACTTGCCGGCTTTTCCGCCGGCGGCGTGAACTTCATGGTGAGCTCCTCGGCCGGCTCCGCCGACGCGACCTACAGCGGCACTCAGGTGTCGGCGCACTCCTGGGTCTGGAACGGCAACTGGTCCGCAAATGGCGCGAGCGTCAGTTGGAGCGGTGTGCCCGCGACGTGGACCGGCTCCTCGATGACCCTCGGCGGCAACTTCGTCATCAGGAACAACACGACCACGACCCAGACCTTCGTGATCGACGTCATGCTCCCCGGCAACTTCGCTGCAGGCACCGAGTGGCTTGTCGGCGGCTCGGCAGCTGGCTCGATGGTCAACCTCAATCCGCTCGCCGGAAGCCTCGCCTCCAGCGGCCCCATGTGGACTGCGTCCTTCGACGGCAACACCGTGGGCACGCTGTTCAGCAACGTCAACGCTGCGGTCGATCCGTTCTTCACGGGCTCGCTCGCGAGCCAGTCCTTCGGGAACCCGATCCCTGGCCAGCCGTACACGGGCGGAATGTCGTCCGCGGCGCGCATCCGCCTGAGCCTCAGCCTCACGGCGGGCATGGAGGCGACGGTCACGAGCTCGTTCGCTGCGCAGGTAGTGCCGGCGCCTGGCGCTCTTGCGCTGCTTGCCGTTGCCGCCGCGTCAGGCTCGCGCCGACGCCGCCGCTGACGTGGCGACCCTCTGGGGTCCGTGCCCCGATCACCCTCAATCCCGACATGTCTCGATCTGGATCCCGCGGATCAGGTCCGCAGTTCCTTCGACTGCGGAAGGTCCGCAAGGCTCCCGAGCCCGAACACCTTGAGGAACTCCGCCGTGGTGCCATAGAGCATCGGACGGCCCAGTTCCTCGGCGCGCCCGACAATCCGCACGAGCCGGCGCTCGAGCAGGCTGCGAAGCACCTCTCCGCATGCGACGCCACGGATCGACTCGATCTCAGCACGCTGGATCGGCTGTCGGTAGGCCACGATCGCGAGCGTCTCGAGCGCAGGCTGCGTCAGACGCGTCTGCTGCTTCTGGCCTCGTAGGGCGGACACCACCGGGGCGAATGCGGGCAGCGTGAGCACCTGGCGCCCGCCCGCGAGCGACTCGACGCGAATCGCGCGACCGGTGGAGGCGTACTCGCCGTTGAGCTGCTCGATTGCCTCTCGCACTGCCCGGGCAGGCGAATCCGTGCCACCAGCCTCCAGGCCGAGCAGGTCCGCGATCTTGCCATCGGACAGCGGGCGGTCCGCTGCCATCAGCAGCGCCTCGATGCGCTGCGAGAGCGGACGGTCGCCGCACGGCACCTCGCGCACCGCGCCCTCATCGGGGACCGCCTCGGCTGACGTCTGCGTCGAATCGCTCATCGGCGGGAGATCGCCACGCGCGCGCGCGCCCGGGCCTGCGCACGCTCGATGTCACGGCGCTGCTCCTGGGTCGATGGCTGGGCCGGGGTTTCGCGTGCGCGGTCGTTCGCGGCGGCGAGATCGCGCTCCGCTGAAGCGGCATCCACGGAATCCGACGAGATGGCCGAGTCGGCGAGCAGCACCAGCGTGTCATCCTGCATCTGCGCGAAGCCACCGTCGATGGCGTATGTGCGCGCGCCTTGGGCCGTCTCGATCCTGCATACGCCGACCCCGAGCTTGGTGAGGAACGCCGAAGCGCCCCTCATCACGCCGCGCTGGCCGTCATGCGCCTGGAAGCTGGCGTACGTGGCCGGCTCGTCGAGCACAGAGTCTGCGGGCGTCACAATGCGGCATCGGAACGTGGACATGGGTTCAAGATCCTACCGGCGGCAAACCCCTGAAGGCGAGAGCGGAGTTGCGGTACCGGGGGTCGTTGGTGACCTCGCGGCCCATCACGCCTCGTAGCCACCCGGGAGGGGTCACTTCCGTCGATGTGTCAGGCAGTTCGACCTCCGCCATTGCCAGGGGCCAGTCGAGGAACTCATCCACTTCCCACACGAGTGCGCCCTCGCGAACCCGGTGGCGCACCTTGCGGATCCGGCGCCCGAGCGTGGAGGGCCAGAGCCGGTCGAACTCCTCTCCAGTGATGGCGCGCTCCGACTCCTCGCGCACGAGCCCCTCGCCGCTCTTGATGGTGTGCACGAACTCGCGCCGCCCGTCTGGGTAGGTGATCGACCGCACGCGGCCTTCGACGCCGGACGCCGCATCGAGGTACCCCTGCTCGATCGTCCACCGCTCCGCGCCTGCAGGGATCTCGGGCACTGCGATGAGCAGCCACACGCGCTCGATCTCGTAGGTCGCCTCGCCCATGATGCGCTACTTGCCGCTCTCCATCGCGCTCGACACGAACGCGCTGAGCGCGAACTTGGGCGCCACGTTCGATCGAAGCGTTCGCTCGGCCTCGGCAATCAGCTGAGGCAGCGCACTCCATGCATCAAGCGTTCCCGGCGCCGGCACGCCGCGCACGTGAGCGCTGATGCGCTCGCGCACCGTGCGGCCCATCACGCAGAAGCACAGCGACATCGCACGGCGGCCTGCGGCCTCCTTGCTTGCGCTCTCGTCGCGCTTGACGGCGGACTCGGCGACGCCAGAGGCAAGCTCGCTCACGCGGTCGGAGAACTTTGCAGGGAAGGTGCCTGTCACCATCTGGTCGAGCATGGGCGCGATCTCGCTGCTCCACGCGCGAAGCGAGTGCGCCGCGGCGACGCGCGCGAGTCCGGGGCTCCCCTCCGCAAACGCGGCGATCCATGCGCGTTCCGCAGGGTCCGCGACATCGAGCGAGGTCTCCACCCACTGCGCCATCTCGGCCTCGCCAAGCGGCGTGAAGCTGACGCGCTGGCACCTGCTGCGGATCGTGGGCAGCAGCCTGTCTGCGCTTGATGTGACGAGGATGATGAGGGTGCCCGGAGGAGGCTCCTCTAGCGTCTTGAGCAGCACGTTCTGCCCGTCGGCCTCGAGCATCTCGGCCTCGTCGATGATGAATGCCTTCCCGCGGCCGAGGAAGCTCGACCTGTACGCGCGTGCCTCAAGCACGCGGCCCTCGCTGTCGGTGCCACCGATGAGGTGCTCGCGCAGGAGTCCCACAGGGATGTTCGTCTGCTTGCGCTCGCGGATCGTGCGGTCCGAGCTCGACGACGCGAGGTCGGGCCTGATCAGGCCGATGTCGGGATGCGTGCCCGCGCGCAGCAGCTCTGCGCTGCGCGTGTCACGGCGCGGTACGAAGCTGCGCGCATCATCACCGGATGTCTCCGGATCCACATGCAGCGCAGCAAGCCGCAGCGCCGCAGTGCACTTCCCGATGCCTGGCGGGCCGTGAAAGATCCACGCATGATGCAGGTGGCCTGACGCGAGCGCACCGCCGAGCATTGCTCGCGCACCAGCATGCCCGAGCAGCGTGCCGTCGAGCGCTGTGGCGGCAAGCTCGCGGATGCGCTGGTCGCCACCTGACTCGAGAGCCGCTTCGGCTGCGGGCTCCCTTGTCGCCTTGGTCGCGCGCGGCGCGCGCGGCGCTGCTGGCTTGCGTGTGGCCATCGCCATGCCGCCTTAGCGCGGCACCTCCACAAGCATGGGCCTCTGCGGAAGCATCTTCGAGTTTGGGTCGCGAGGGTCGGTCCTTACCAGCAGCTCCTCGCCCGCGACAAGCATCGCCGGGAACTTCCTCATCAGCTCGTCGACTTCCGGCGAGAAGAGCGTCGTGCGCGCGTCGTACGCCTCAGGGCCGAACACGCCGATCGTCACGATGCTCATGCGGCGATCCTCATCGTGGAAGTAGAAGGCAGCGTGGCCCTGCGACCGCAGGCGCGCGCAGTAGCCCTCGGCGCTGCGGCGGATCTCCTCGGGAGAGACCTCGCCCGAGCCGAAGTCGCTCCACATTGCCACCTGAAGCGTGTAGAGCGTGGAATTGCCCGGCTTCATCGCGCGCGCAGAGCGCAGGTCCGAGGGCGAGAGAGGGCCGCTACGGCGCGACGCATCGAGCCGTGACAGGATTGCGCGTGCGAATGGACGTCCTCCGCGCGCATCCTGGATCGCCTGCACCGCCTTCACCCGCGGCTTCGCGGCCGGGTCATCGAGACCCGTGAAGCGGCCGACCATCACGACTGACCCGGACGAGTTGCTCTTCACGTACGCATCGGAGAGGTCCACGTACTGGCGGGCGATGCTCGCGCGCGCCTGCTCTGCAGCTTGGCGGTGCCCATCTCCCGTGAATGTGGCGAGCGTGATGCCCCAGTTCGCGCTGTTGTCGGCACGCGCCTGCTGGCCTCGGGCAGGTGCCGCAGCCGCAGAGGGTGCAGCCGGGGGAACTGCCGCTGTCCGGGACGCAGCTGCCGCGGTCGGTGGAGGTGCGGCGGCGGCAGGCGCCGATTCGCTCGATCGAGTCGCGGATGCGGATGCGGCTGACGGTGCTGCAGCGCTCGCGGTCCGCGACGCCGGGGGCGTCGCCGCACTCCGCGCCGGTGCGGCATCCGCCGTTGTGCGGGCCGGCGCTGCGGTACGGGCCTGCGCCGATGACCCGGCACGACGCGCGCTCGCCGGCTGCATCTCTGATGCGTCGCCGCCGGTGGACCACTGAGGGGTCTTCGACTGTGTGGGCACCCGCGTCGGGGGCTCGTCTATGGGCTCGTCGAACTGAAGTGACCCGGAGTCCCGCGATGCCGACACCTTGGACCCGCTCGATGGCGCGGGGTCAGGTCCGCACCCGGGCGAGATGAGCACCATCAGGGTGCCGAGTGCACCCGTCCAGAGGCTCAACAGACATGGTCTGACGACATTCATCGGCGGTGTCGTGGAGGAGCATAACTCCCGGTGGAGTGACCATTTGTCAATCTCATTACCGCATCGGAATTCGTTGAAGAACTGGACTCGCGCGCGACGATACGTATGGTTACGCCAAGGCCACCAGTTGCGGTGTCCAAGGCGTATCAGACCCCACAGGATGTGTCTGACGAAGCCAAGGACGCGGGCCGCAAGGAAGTGCAGGCCTTCGTTCACGGAGATCGCCATGACCGTCCATTCGACCCACAGCGTCCCGTCCGACCGGGCCACCACCGCACCGCGAACGAGCCATCACTTCATGTCCCAGGCCACCATCGAATCCCCCTCGCTCTCCGGCACCGAGTCGACGTGCCGTGACGAGTCATCCGAGAGGCACCTCGTCAGGCTCCGTGCGATGCCTGATGTGCGCCCCGACCGCGTCAGCCAGCTCAAGGCGATGATCGCCGCAGGCACCTTCGACACGGAGCACCGTCTTGAGGCCGCGATCGATCGCATGCTTGAGGAGCTGAAGATCGATCCCGAGCGCGACGGCATCTGATGGACTGCGGCCCGTCGGCCTCTCTGGCCCGCGGGTCGGACAGTTGGCGTCCGGGGTTCCGGGCATCCACTCATAGACTTAGGGGGTGATTCCCCACAGCATGTTCGCGTGCGCAGCGGCACTCCTTGTGCCCGCGCTTGTCGCTCACGCCCAGGTCGCGCCAGTCAATGGTCCGCGTCCGTCGGACATCCGCCGCGATGCGCTGACGGGGGCCACAGTGCACGTGAGGCCCGGTGTCACCATCAGTGACGCCACGGTGGTCATGCGCGATGGGTGGATCGAGGCCGTCGGTCCGTCAGCGTCGGTGAAGATCCCCGATGGCGCGACGGTGCACGATGCCAAGGGTCTCGTCGTATGCGCGGGATTCATCGAGCCGATGCTGGTGCTCGACAGCGCGCAGGCTGCACGCGATGCCGCATCGCGCCCAGGCGCATACTGGAACCCGCAGGTGGTTCCGCAGGTAGATGCGGCGGCGATCGCGATCCCCGCCGACGTGCGCACGCAGCTGAGGGGCATGGGATTCACGGTCGCCGCCGCGTACCCCGGCCAGGGCATCGTGCGGGGTCGGGGCGCAGTTCTGCCTCTCGACGAGGATGCCGCACGCATCACGCCGATCGGCGGGACTCCAGGGCATGCGATCGGATTCGGCCGCAGCGACCGGGGCGGTGGACCGGGCGGGCCACGTCCTGACGACACGTCAGCAATCGCCTACCCGCGCTCGCTCATGGGCGCGATCGCGCTGATCAGGCAATCGATGCATGATGCGCGGTGGCGTGCAGACTGCATGGAAGTGTGGGCCGCGAGCCCTGCCGGCAACGACCCGCCTGTGGCTGCGCCTGCGCTCGATGCGCTTGCAGGTGTCGCACGCGGACGCGAGACCGCGATCTTCGACGCATCCACGGAACTGGATGCGCTGCGTGCGGCGGCGATCGGATCGGAGTTCGGGCTGCGCACGGCGATCTTCGGTTCGGGCATGGAGTTCCGAAGGCTCGACGAGATCGTGGCTACGCGGACGCCTGTGATTCTCCCGGTCAACTTCCCGCGTACGCCCGACCTGAGCTCGCCGCGTGTCGCCGATTCGGTGTCGACGCGCGACCTCGCGACGTGGGCGCTCGCGCCCTCGAACCCATCGAAGCTCATCGCGGCCGGCGTGCCGGTCGCGCTGACGACGGCGCGCCTCGCGGACCGGAAGGACTTCCCGGCACGCATCAGGTCTGCGCGTGACGCTGGACTCGGCGCAGAGCAGATGCTCGCCGCGCTCACGGTGTCGCCTGCACAGATGCTCGGCCTCGAGAGCGTGCTCGGCAGCGTCGAGCCTGGCCGGATGGCCAACCTCGTCGTGATGACCGGCGAGCCGATGGCCGAGAAGACCAAGGTGCGTGCGGTGTGGGTGGCTGGCCGCCAGCACCACATCGACCGTGCGCCAGAGTTTGGCGTCAGCGGAGCGTGCGTGGCGACGCTGGCGGACGGATCGACGCGTGAGGTGTCGATCGATGTCGACAAGCCCGAGCTGTGCGTGACCGCGCCCGCGCAAGGTGAAGGCGAGCCCAAGCGCACGTGCGCCACCAAGGTGAAGGTGGACGGCGCTCGCATCTCCTTCGCGATTGATGGCGCTGCATTCGGCCAGACCGGAATGCTGCGGTGCGCCGGACGTGTGGTCGATGGCGCGCTGCTCATCGACCTTGAGCCCGTGAGCGGACCGACGCTTCGTGTGTCGAGCGCGCAGAAGCCGGCGGCACAGGATGCGAAGCCTGAGGGTGACGATGGATCGAAGGCAGCGTCCGCTGACGATGCGCCGAAGGGTCCGCGGAAGCTGCCGGAGATCCCCGCGCTCTATCCGTTCTCCGATGCGGGCCGCGCTTCGCGCGCCATGCCGCAGGACGTGCACTTCAGGAACGCGACCGTGTGGACCGCATCCGGCGCAGGCATCCTGGAGCGCGCAGACGTGCTGGTGCAGAAGGGCAAGATCGCGGCCATCGGGCCGTCGCTCGCGACTCCGCCTGGCGCGATCGTGGTCGACTGCGAAGGA
>CAYPOZ010000098.1:0-9004 GCA_964412415.1 uncultured Isosphaeraceae bacterium
CCCCCGCCTTGCTCCGGGGGCGGACGGGCCGACGGCGGCGACGACACGACGCCGAGCACGGTCGGCACCCCGCGCCGGTTCGCGCGCATGAACGCCTGCGTCACAGGAGTGCTGATCGTGACCACCACGTCATAGCCGCGCGAGTCGACCTCGGACACGATCTGGTTGAGCGTGCCGATGTCGCCCTCCGCGTTGAAGCGGTCAACCACGCTTCCACCGGCGACGGAGAACCCGGCCCTTTCGAGAGAGCGCGCCGCACCCTGGGCACCATCCTCAAGTGCCTTGATCGACGAGAGCTGGATGATCGCGATGCGGCGCGACTCTCCGCCTCCCCCCGTCACCCTCGACCGGTCCGTCATCACGAGGGCCATGGCTGCTGCCGCGATCAGCGCGATGCCAAGGAGCAGTCTTCGCAGTGCGCGCATCGGTGGCGCGAGATGCTAGCCCCGCGCTGCTCGCGCCGTGCCGCCCGTACCCGCGCCTGCGGTCGCGCCATCGCCCGCACTCGCGCCCATGCAGGCATCCTCGCGCTCGTGCACGAACTGCTCGAGGTAGAGCGCGCGGTAGCGGCCGCCGGGCCGCTTCACGAGCTCCGCGTGAGGCCCGCACTCCACGATCCGGCCCTGGTCGATCACCAGGATCCTGTCCGCGCGGCGCACCGTCGAGAGCCGGTGCGCGATCACGAGCCCGATGCGGTCCTTCAGCACGGTGTCGATCGCAGACTGGATCGCACGTTCGGTCTCGGAGTCCACGGAGCTCGTCGCCTCGTCCATCACGAGGATGTCAGGGCTCGCCAGCACCGCACGCGCAAGCGACACGAGCTGCCGCTGGCCGTGCGAGAGCCGCTCTCCGCCCTCGCCGACCTTGAACTCGAGCCCCTCCGGCAGCGCCTCGATGAACCGCCACGCGCCGGTGCGAACCGCCGCCTCGCGCACCTCGCCATCCGTCGCATCGAGCCGCCCGAACCGGATGTTCGCGGAGATCGAGTCCGCAAAGAGCCACGGCACCTGCTGCACGACACCAAGCCGCGAGTGCAGCCACTCGAGCGATCGCTCGCGGATGTCCAGTCCATCAAGCAGCACCCGCCCGTCCGTGACGTCATAGAAGCGGCACATGAGGCTCGCGATCGTGGTCTTGCCGCCGCCAGTCGCGCCTACCAGCGCCACCATCTCGCCGCGGCGGATCTCAAGGTCAAGTCCCTGCACGACAGGCTGGCCAGGCAGGTACTCGAAGTGCACGCCCTCGAAGCGCACGTGCGAGATGCGGTCGGGGCCTCCGTCGATCGCGCGACCCTGCGTCGGCCCGCCCGCCGCACGCACCGACTCGATCGCGGATGCCGTCGACGGCGAGTCGCGGATGTCGGGCACCGTGTCCACGAGCGACTGCACGCGCTCCGCGGCGCCCTGCGCCGACAGCAAGTCCGCGAAGCGCTGCGCGAGGTCCTGCACGGGATAGATGAAGAGCAGCGCGTACTGGCAGAACGCCACAAGCTCGCCGGGCGAGAGCCCCTCGACGATCGGTGCCCGCCACAGCAGGAGGGCTGCGCCCATCGCTGCCAGCGTGGTCACCACAGGCAGGTACAGCGCGCCCTGCATCGCATTGCGCAGGCTCCAGCGCTCGAGCTCGCCTGCGAGCCCGGTGAACTCGCGCTCCGCGCCAGACTCGCGCACCAGCGACCTCGTGGTGCGGATGCCGGCGATCGCCTCCCCGTAGTACGCCATGATGGTGGAGTTCGCGCGCCGCGCGCGCCTGCTCGACCCAACCATCATCCGCGTGAACACGACGCTCGTCACGATCATCAGCGGCACCACCGACAGCACCCACAGCGCCAGCGACCAGCGCATCCAGAGCATCGCACCCGCAGCCGCGAGCATCAGCGCGTTCGCCCAGAACAGGTCAAGCAGAACCCACGGCGCGATGCCAGACACCTTCGAGCAGTCGCTTGTGAGCCGCGCCAGCAGCCATCCCGTGGGCCTGCGGTCGAACCAGGAGAAGGGGAGCTCCTGCAGCTTGGCAAACGCCTGCTCGCGAAGGTCGAAGGCGAGCCCGGTCGCCAGCCTGCCTGCGAACGCGATGAAGCACCACACGCCGATGCCGAAGGCGACGCAGAGCGCGATCCACACCCACGCCATCCACATGAAGCGCGCCGAGATGCCGTTGGTCGCAGCCTCGTCGATCAGGGCGCCGTTGAGGAGCGGACGCGCGCCCTCGATGACCGCGATCGACACGCCGCCGCCCACGATGCCGAGTGCGGCAACGCGCCGGCGCAGCGCCACCTTCGCAACCGCGCGCCACAGGCGCCAGTCGATGCGGCTCGGTGCGGCACCCTGGTCCTCATCGAGCAGCGACTCGATGCTCATGGCGCCACCTCGCGCTGTGCCGCTGCGCAGCTCATGCGATCGCCTCCTCAAGCTCGCGCTGCAGCTCGTGCAGGCGCCTGTAGAGGCCGGGCCGCGCGGCAAGCTCCGCATGCGTGCCGCTGTCGGCCACCCGGCCGCGCTCGATCACGATGACCCGATCCGCGAGCTGCAGCGTGGAGAGCCGGTGCGCGACCACGATCGTCGTGCGACGGCCGCGCCTCTCGCGAAGCGCGTCCAGGATCTTGCGCTCCGTGTCCGTGTCCACCGCGCTCAGCGAGTCGTCGAGCACGAGCACAGGCGCATCGACCAGCACGGCGCGCGCAATCGCAAGCCGCTGACGCTGGCCTCCGCTGAGGGTGATGCCGCGCTCGCCGACAACCGTCGAGTATCCGGACTCGAACCGCCTGATGCTGTCGTGGATCGACGCCGTCTCTGCCGCCGACTCGATGTCCTCGCGCGCCGCATCGGGCCGCGCAATGCGTATGTTCCCGTCGATCGATCTCGAGTAGAGGAATGGCTGCTGCAGCACGCTCACGATCGCCGCACGCACCGCCGCGCGCGGAATCCTCCCAAGCGGCACCCCATCGATGGAGATCGACCCCGAATCCGGGTCGCGCATCCGAAGCAGCAGGTCGATCATGGTGCTCTTGCCTGCGCCTGATGGACCGAGGATTGCCACGGTCTCGCCCTGCGCGACCGAGAGCGTGAGCCCATCAAGCGCCCACGCCGACGAGGGCGAATGCCGGAACCGCACGTCGCGGAAATCGATGGCGCCACGGATGGCCGGCACCACCGGTGCGGCGGGCTCTGCATCCTCGGGGGCGTTCAGCACCTCCTGCAGCCGCCCGAACGCAACAGTGGCCTTTCCAAGGTCGGCGATCACGCGGCCCATCAGCCTCACAGGCCACAGCCACAGGTTCACCGCGACAAGGAAGAACGCAAGCTGGCCCGGCGCCATTGTGCCCTCCGAGACGCGCCAGAGCCCGATGCCGAAGACGAGCCCAAGCTGCCCGATGCAGAGCACGTCGCTTGATGCCCAGAAGATCGCGAACGCGCGGAAGAGCCGCTCATCGAGCCTCCGGTGAAGGTCATTCGCGGCGCGGAACCGCTGCGCCTCGAAGTCGCCGCGCCCGAATGCGCGCACGACACGGATCCCGAAGAGGTTCTCCTGCGCGCGTGCGGTGAGGGCACCCTCCGCCTCGTCCTTCTGCAGGAACCTGTGGCGCACGATCCGGAAGAACACGAGCCCGTACCCGATCACCGCAGGCAGCAGCAGCAGCGACCACAGCGCAAGCGACACATCCGTCATCAGCATCAGCGGCACTGCCGCAAGCAGCAGCGCTGTTGCGCGCCCGATCTCCGTGACCTGCCCCGAGAGGAACGTCAGCACCGTGTCGACATCGCTCGTGCACCGCTGCACAAGGTCACCCGACGAGTGGCGATCGAAGAACGAGAGCGGAAGTCGCGTGAGATGCGAGTGCACGCGCTCGCGCAGCCGCCGCACCGCACGCTGGCTTGCGCGCGCCGCAAGCACGCCCTTGGCCCACGTGAGCGCGCCCGCGAGCAGGGCAGTGGCGCCGGCGAATGCCGCGATGCGCCACGGCTCCGCGACGACAGCATCGCCGCCGAGCCAGGCGCGCACGGCTGCGGCCGGAGGGGAGCGGTCCTGCGCACCGCTCGCGAACGGGGCCGAGCACAGCCCACAGCGCGAGCATCCGCGGGCGTGGCGTTTCTGGTGCTGGCTGGTCCATGGCGCGCTCGGCGCCGCATCAGGCGCGTGCCGAGGCTGCATACGCTACGCGCATGCGGAGATCCTGCTGCGCGAGAAGTGTGTTGGTGCCCATCGTCGCTGCACTGGGGGTACTGGTGCCTGGCCATCCCTCATGGGCGCAGGCACCGGATGCGCCCCGTCCGCCGAGGTCGGCACTCGCCAAGGCGTCGCCCGCGCAGGTCGCCGAGTGGGTGCGCACGGTCGCAGGCCGTCCCCTCAACCGTGCCGAGGCTGCGTCGCTCCTGCGTGAATGCGGCATCGATGTCGATGCCGACCCTGCACTCGCGACTGCGCTTGACGGGGCGATGGAGAGCTTCCGCTCGCGGTGGGAGGCGTTCGCGAACTCCGAGCTCATCCCCGTGTCGGAGCAGCGAGGCACATCGCTTGCTGACCTGACGGTCGATCCCGCGCGCTCCGCATCCTTCATCATTGACCTGCGCACGCGCCGCCACGGCCTCGAAGACTCGATGCTCGACGAGTTCGCGCGCGCGGTCCCCGAGGCGATGCGTCCGCGTGTCGAGCTCGCCAAGGCGGAGCGTGGCTCGCAGGTGCCCGTGTGGGCGACAGGATCGCTGATCCCCGCAGGAACCACCGTGCCACTGATGAGGATGGCATGGCAGGCGGAGTTCGTCCTGCCCGGGAGGCGCGAGGAGGTCCGCGCGAGGGTGGAGCCGCTGATCCCGGAGCATGCCGTCCAGCGCAGCAAGCTGATGGATGGGCTGCTTCGTGCCACGCTCGAGTCGGACCTGATGTCCGACCGTGTGGCGGCTGATGCCATGCGGGCCATCAACGCGGCGCGGGAGTCCGGCGCCAGCGTCGACGGGAACGTGGCGGTGGGGCTTGCGATGTCGCGCCAGCTCCTCCCGATGATGTGCGCAGCGAGTGACCTCCAGTCCGCGAACGCGCGGCTCATCGAGGCACTCAAGGGTGCGCTCTCGCCAGCCGACTTCGATGCGCTCATGCAGGCATACGCGGTCGCGGCCTCGGTGCCGCTCTCGCCGCAGCTTGACGCGGGTGCCGCGCTCGCCAACGCGCGCACGGACGGTTCGATCGCCGATGCGCAGCTCCAGGCCCTCGCCGCCATCGCAGACGCATGGCGAAGCGACGATGCGGCGCTCCTGATGTCGTGGGCGCAGTCGCTTCCCGAGTTCTCGCGCAGCATGTGCAGCTCGCTCGGCGAGATCCGGTGGGACGATCCTGCGCTGCTCACTGCGCAGCCTGTCCAATCCGATGCCCTTGTGCGTGTGCAGCAGCGGCAGATGCAGCTGCTGCAGGCCCGTGCCGACCGGGCCACCACTGCGGTCGCCGCCATGAAGGCGCAGCTCACGCCTGAGGAGTGGGAGCGCATCAAGCCGACGCGACCAGTCATGTGGGGAGCACCCAAGGGATCAACGCCATGAGAGACAGACACTCCCGTACGCCAGCACTCCGCACACCTTGCCTTGCGCGCGCACCCATCTGCGCGAGCGGGCTGTTGCACCTGCGCGCTTGCGCCGCAGCTGTCGCTTGGCTTTCGGCGGTGCAGTTCGCGCCTGCGCAGGGCGATCCACCGGCGGCTCCGCCCTCGCCCGCCGCACCGCAGGTCGCCGCACCCACCCGCGGCGTCGCGCCGCGCGAGCAGCCGTGGCGCGCAGACCAGCGTGCGATCCTCGGCACCGTGCACCGCATCGCGGCACCAGGCACCCCAGGCACCTTGGCGCTCTGGTCGCCTGACGCGATCCCGCTCGTGCTCGACCACGCGAGCCCGCCCTCAGTCATCGCGGCCGCCGCTCCGATGGGCAAGGGACGGGTGGTGCTGCTGACGCACAGCTACCTCGACGACCGCGTGCTCGCACGCGACGACACCGCGCGCTTCATCACCAACGCGATCTGGTGGCTCGCGGGCGACCGTGACGCGCCTCGGGTGGTCATCGTGGGCGCTCCATCGCCCGCGCAGCTGCGCGCCAACGGGATCGACGTGCGCGCGCTCGGGCGCGACTGGGTCGACAAGCTCGCCGATGCGGATGTGCTGCTGCTTGCGACAGCGGATCTCGATGCGGCCCAGATCGCCGCGGTGAGGGATTTCGTGCAGCGAGGCGGGGGTCTCGTCGCCGGCATGTGCCCATGGGGCACCGCGCAGGTGAGAGGCGAGCCAGTCGACCGCACCCCGCTCGCACGGCTCGTCGCGCCCAGCGGCATCGCATTCACCGACGGCTACGCGCGCGCAGACCGCGGCGGATTCGACGCCTGCACGCCACCGACGCCAGCGAGCAACGGCGCGCTTGCATTCGATGCGCTCGAGGACTTTGCACTCGGCCGCGCGGTGCCCCGCGACTCGCCGCTCGCGCCGCCGCAGCCGGAGGAACCCGATGCGCACGCGGGCCACAACCACGGCCCTCCGCGGCGCATCGACGAGACGCAGACGGCTGTGCATGCCGCGACGCAGGTGGTCCGGTGCATGCCCGACTGGAACGAGGTTCCGGAGGCGCAGCGCACCATGTCGCGCATCGAGACGCTCCGCTCGACCCACTCGCGCGGCATCGTGCCCAGGCCAGAGTCCCCGATCAAGAGGCAGGACGGACTCGGCCGTGCGCTCGCTGCCGCCGACATCGCCGCCTACCTGCGCATGAAGCCGCCGACTGTGCGTGCGTACCCCGGCGCCAACGACTATCCGGGCGAGGTCTCGCGCGATGCGCCACGCATCAGCACCACGCTCGCGCTGCCGCTCTCCGTGCCGCGCTGGCACTCAACAGGCCTCTACGCGCCGGCCGGCGAGCCGATCCGCATCTCGATCCCGCCTGACGCGGCGGGCACCGGTCTCGCCGTCAGGATCGGCGCGCACACCGACGCCCTTTGGCACCTTGACTCATGGCAGCGCGCGCCGGAGATCTCGCTCGCCTGGCCGCTTGATGCGGCGCAGACTGAAGTCGTGAGCCCCTTCGGAGGCCTCGTCTACATCGAGGTCCCGGACCGCATGGCGATGGAGGCACGCCGAAGCGGTGCGGCGCCGATGCTGTCCGCGACGATCGATGGCGCGGTCGAGTCGCCCCACTTCAAGCTCGGCTCCACCAATGCCGACGAGTGGCGCTCGCGCATCCGCACGCTGGGTGCTCCGTGGGCGGAGCTCGCCACCGACAAGGTCATCCTCACGGTGCCTTCCTCCGAAGTCCGCGGGCTCGACGATCCCGCGGCGCTCATGACGTTCTGGGATTCGCTCATCGATGCCGCGAGCGACCTTCGCGGCGTCCCGCGCGAGCGCCCATTCCCGCACCGCTACGTGCCCGATGTGCAGATCAGCGCGGGCTACATGCACGCCGGCTACCCGATCATGACGCACCTCGATGCGTCAATCCCGATGACGCAGCTCGACCAGATGCGCAAGGGGCAGTGGGGACTGTTCCACGAGCTCGGCCACAACCACCAGGACCCCATGTGGACCTTTGAGGGCACAGGCGAGGTCACCTGCAACCTGTGGTCGATCTACCTGCTCGAGAAGTGCTGCAGCACGACGTGGGAACCGAGCTCCGAAGGCCATGGCAACCGCGAGCGCCGCTGGTCGGAGTACGACGCCGACGGCCGGCCCTTCGGCAAGTGGCAGTCGGACCCGTTCCTGGCGCTGCAGATGTACGAGCAGGTAAAGGGCCGCTTCGGGTGGGAGCCATTCACCGCCGTGTTCCGCGAGTACGACAGGCTTCCGCGCGACCAGCGCCCCAAGGACACCCAGGACAGCATCAACCAGTGGATGGTGCGCCTCTCTCGCGCGTGCGGCCACAGCCTTGCGCCCTTCTTCGACGCGTGGGGCGTGCCAGTCACCGACAGCGCGCGCGCCGAGGTCAAGGACCTTCCCGTGTGGATGCCCGAAGGACTCACCCCACGCGATGCCGAAGCACCGCCAGCCACGATCGGGCGCCCCCGTCGTGGCTGATGTGCTCGTAGCGCGAGGGCTGCACGCGCACGAGTGACCACCGCGGACCGAGCGTCCGCTCGATGTCGCGCACGCTCATGCGGCGGGGGCCGCCCGCGCGGGTCTCGTGCTCGGAGAAGACGAGCACCACGATGCGCGCACCGGGCTCGGCCGCCGAAGTCACCGACTCGCGGTAGCGCTCGCGGTCCGAGTCGGAGAACACGTGCAGCACTGCGCAGTCCAGCAGCGTGCGGAAGGTGCGTCCGCCGGTGCATGCGCGCAGGTCGAGTGCGCTGCCGACGTGAAAGGTGGGAGCGGTACGCATCGCCATCTCGCCGGCCATCGCATTCGCGGCGACCGCACGTGCCGCGTTGGCCTTCGCCATCTCGACAGCCTTCGGCACGAGATCGACGCCCACGACCTCGAGCCCTCGGTACGCGAGCAGGATCGCGTTCTCCCCGGTGCCGCACCCGATGTCGAGCACAGGGCCCTCGAAGAAGTCGCGCGCGGCGAGCTCGGCGATCGCGCGCTGCGGCCGTCCTATCGCCCATGGCGCGGGAACCTTCGCTGTTGTCCAGGGCGCGGAGGGCTTCATGCCGGGATCGCCCGCGCTAGCGCGTGCTTGCCCGCCCGAGTCGCCGCCCACCCGTGACTGCTCCCCCGCATAGATGCGGTGGAAGTTGTCGGGGTCGACCCCCTCGGCCCCCGGATGCGCAGATGGGTGCACTTGGGCGCCAGAAACTGGGGTTTGCGCGGCTGAGGAGGTGGTGGGGGCCATGGGGTGCCTAGTATCCTCAACTTCCCGACGGCTGTGGCGGGCGCCTGCCCCCACGGACAACCCCGCCGGACCATCCTGGAGAGCAAACCGTGCACCACGTCGACACCCTCACGAGCCCGACCGCCGCCAAGTCCGCCACCAAGAGCTCCGCGGTGACTGATGCAGAACGCGCCAAGCTGGTGGCCGACGTCGAGGCCTACTGCCAGGAGATC
>CAYPOZ010000099.1:0-3562 GCA_964412415.1 uncultured Isosphaeraceae bacterium
CAGACGCCGCGGCGGATCGCAGACCTCCACCCGCCAGCAGTCAAGCGCGTCCCCCGCGCGGAGCGTGTCGGGATCACGCCGGCCCCGCGTCATCCCCGGGCCGCCGAGGGCACGGTCGATCCAGCCGCGGAGCGTCCAGAGCCAGTTGCAGGCGTACCAGCCGTGCTGGCCGCCGATCCGCTCGAGGGCCGCAAACGCCCGGTCGGGAGAGACGGCCACGACGGCATGCCGATGATCGACGAGTCGCGTGCCCTCGAAGCTACCGCCGTACCGGCGGGGCAGCTCCTCGAGATCGGCGAAGTCGGCCCAGCGCTTGCCGGCAAACTCCTCGTCTTCCTGCCACACCGCCTCGCTCACGGCGGCCCGCAGGCCGCGGGGCATGATCGCAAACTCCCGCTGCGCGGCATCACTGTTCACCACCGTGGGATTCTTGAGGCCATCGATCAACTTCCGCCCCACCTTCGAGTACCGCGGCGCCACGAGTTTCAGCCACAGGCTCGAGAGTCGCGGCGTGAGCACGGGCACGGGCACCATCACCCGCCAGAGTCCCCGCTGCCGGGCATACCCCCGCAGGATCGCGCCGTAGGAGCCCTTGTCTGGCCGGCCGATCTCAAAAATCCGCGGGCCGCTGGCCGGCAGGTCGATCGCGGCCGAAAGGTAGGCCACCACGTCGTCGATCGCGATCGGCTGGGTCGGGGTGGCGAGCCAGGCGGGGCAGATCATCAGCGGCAGCCGCTCCACGAGCGTCCGCACGAGGTCGAATGAGAAACTTCCGGCCCCGATCACGATCGACGCCCGAAACTCGATCACCTCCAGGCCGCTCGCCCGGAGAATGGCCCCCACCTCGTGCCGGCTGCGAAGGTGGGCCGAAAGCCGGTCATCATCGGCGCCAAGCCCGCCGAGGTAGATGATCCGCTTGAGCCCGGCCTGCGCAGCGGCCTGCCCGAAGCGCCCGGCACGCTGCAGGTCGCGCTCGCGGTACTCGCCACGCGCCGCCACCATGGAGTGCACCAGGTAGTAGGCGGCCTCGCATCCTTCCATTGCGCGCGCGAGCGCCGCAGGGTCGCCGACATCGCCCTCGATGACCTCGACGCACGGCGAACTGGCCCATGGCCGCGACAGCAGCTTCGCCGCACTCCGAGCAAGGCACCGGACCCTGTGTCCGCGCTCAAGGAGGCGCGGCACGAGGCGGCCGCCGATGTAGCCAGTGGCGCCTGTGACGAGGATGGGTCGAGATTGCGCGGGATTCACGTGGAGCCGAGGTTAGCCTGACAGGTGCCATGAACCACTCAAGACAGCGGGTCGCCCTCGTGACAGGCGCGAGCGCGGGAATCGGCCGCGAAACGGCCATTGAGATGGCCAAGGACGGCTACGCAGTGCTGATCGCCGACATCCTCGTCGACGAGGGCAAGGACACGGTGCGCCACATCGAGTCAGCTGGGGGCAGGGCCACGTTCGTGCGCACCGACGTGTCTGTCGAGCCGGACTTGCGCGCAAGCGTGCAGGCAGCGCTGAGCGAGTATGGCGGCCTCGACGTTGCCGTGAACAACGCCGGGCTCGAGCAGTCCGGATGCCCGATCACGGAGGTGACCACGGAACTCTGCGACCGCATCATGGGCATCAACGTGCGCGGCGTGCTGATGGGAATGAAGCACCAGATCCCGGCGATGCGCGCGTGCGGCGGCGGCGCCATCGTGAACCTCTCCTCGATCGCCGGGCAGCTGGGCTTCTCCGGCGCCGCGGTGTACGTGGCCAGCAAGCATGCGGTGATCGGCCTCACGCGCACGGCCGCCCTCGAGTGCGCCGCCGACCGGATCCGAGTGAACGCGGTGTGCCCGGGCGCCATCCAGACCGACATGATCGACCGCTTCGCGGGCCATGACAGTGCAGCCAAGGCAGCGCTGGTCGCGCGCCATCCGCTCGGGCGCATCGGCACCGTGTCGGAGGTCGCATCCGCGATCCGGTGGCTGTGCTCGCCCGCAGCGTCGTTTGTCACTGGCCAGTGCGTGACGGTCGACGGCGGATACACAGTCCAGTAACGGCGAGCCGTAGTTCGGGAATCGTGCTTGCATTCGAATTCAGGGATTCGAGGGTGGGGTGTCGGGCTGCGCGTCAGCCCTGGAGCACCCACATGCCATACCACCCACATCCTGCCAATCCACGTCCCGGCGCCGCTGGCCTGCTTACGGCAGGGATTGGCCTTGGGTGCAGCCTCGGTGCTGCATCGGTGGCGCGCGCAGACTTTGTCTACAGCGGGGTCGTGAGCATCGACATCCCTTCAAGCGCCGACGGGCTGTACCTCGACCTGGATTCAGGAACGTTCGGATCCTCGCGCGACTCGATCGCTGGCTGGGACCTGAACATCTACGGCATCGGAAGCATGATGCTTGCCGGCCAAGGCGACTTCGGATTCATGGCTGCAGGCGGGGCGAGCGGCGAGCTCATCGACAACCTGCAGTTCCGCACGGAGATCGGCAGCGGATCGTCGTTCGCGCAGGGGCCGCTCGGCATCGAGACCTCCGGCAGCACCGCGTTCAACTTCAACAGCTCGCAGAACCTCCTCGGCTTCAGGTTCCGCAGCAGCCAGACCGGGCACTACCACTACGGATGGATGCGCCTGCAGCTTGCCGGCAGCGACTTCGGCCAGCCGAAGGCGATCTTCGAGTACCTGTGGGAGGACACTCCGGGCACCTGGACGAATGCTGGTGTCATCCCCGCGCCAGGTGCGCTCGCGCTCCTCGCCGGCGTCCCGTGCACGCTCGCGGGACGCAGGCGCCGAAGCGGCTAGCTCGAAGCCGGCGCACCCGCCGACCGCAATTGCCGATGCCCCGTAGGATCTCCAACCCGATCCACGGAGGCAATCGCATGGCATCGACACGACCTGCACGCACGAGCGGCTCTTCCAGGCGCACCGCAACCCGTCGCGAGAGCGACTCGATGGGCGACATGACGGTGCCCGCCGACGCGCTCTACGGCGCGACCACGCAGCGCGCGGTCCTGAACTTCCCGGTCTCGTTCCGGCCAGTGCCGCGCCGGCAGATCGCCGCGCACGTGCTGCTCAAGCGCTGCTGCGCCGAGGCCAACGCGGAACTGCGCACGCTCGAGCGCTCCAAGGCCGCTGCCATCGTCGGCTCGTGCAACGAGATACTCGCTGCGCTCACGCCTGACGGCACACACGGTCATGAGCCCGAGTTCATGCGCCACTTCCCGATCGACGTGTTCCAGACGGGCTCTGGCACGTCCACCAACATGAACGTGAACGAGGTCATCGCCAACGTGGCGAGCCGCCGCGCGGGCAAGCCGATCGGCTCCAAGCACCCCGTTCACCCGAACGACCACGTCAACTGCGGCCAGAGCTCCAACGACACCTTCCCCACGTCCATGCAGGTGGCGGGTGCGGTGGCGATCCACGAGGCGCTGGTGCCTGCGCTCGACCGGCTCGCGAAGGGGCTGCGCGCGAGGGCGAAGTCGTGGGACCGCATCGTGAAGATTGGCCGCACGCACCTGATGGATGCCACACCCATCCCGCTCGGCCAGGAGTTCTCCGGGTACGCCGCGCAGG
>CAYPOZ010000099.1:3684-5411 GCA_964412415.1 uncultured Isosphaeraceae bacterium
TTCACCGAGTCGGGAAACCACTTCGAGGCCCAGGCCACCCGCGACTGCGTGGTCGAGGCGCACGGTCACCTGCGCACCGTGGCCGTGTCCCTCACCAAGGTCGCCAACGACATCCGGTGGCTCGGCTCAGGTCCCCGGTGCGGGCTCAGCGAGCTCTCGCTTCCTGCCACGCAGCCCGGATCCTCGATCATGCCCGGCAAGGTCAACCCTGTGATCTGCGAGAGCGTGATCATGGTCGCTTGCCAGGTGATGGGCAACGACGCCACAGTCGCCTGCGCCGGCCTCGGTGGGGTCGGCTCGGTGCTCGAGCTCAACATGGCCATGCCGGTCATCTCCGAGCGCCTCCTAGAGTCGGTCGAGCTGCTCGCAAACGCGTGCATCATGCTGCAGGACACCTGCATCGCCGGACTCGAGCCGACGCCGGCAGCGGCAGCGACGGTCGAGAGGAGCCTCATGATGGTCACCTCGCTCGCGCCCGTGATCGGCTACGACGCGGCGGCGGCGATGGCCAAGGACGCGCTCAAGACAGGCGAGACGATCCGCGAGTACTGCACGCGGACCGGAATCCTCGACCACACGCAGCTTGACCGGCTGCTCGACGCCACGGCGATGACCAAGCCCGGCGGCAAGGGCCCCGGCGGCGGCTGAGCCGCTGCCCGCAATCACGCCGGCAGGAAGACCGAGGCCACCGCACCCGTCATCCAGCACGCAAGCGCGCCCGCGACCATCGCGCGCGGGCCGATCGACGCAAAGTCGCCGCGCCGCTCGGGCGCGAGCGCGCTGAGCCCACCGATCTGGATCGCGATGGATGGCAGGTTGGCGAACCCGCACAGCGCGAATGTCGCGATCTGCGCCCCCCTTGGCGAGATGCCGCCGTCGACCTTCATGCGGGCCAGGTCGGCGTAGGCCACGAACTCCGTGGCGATCACCTGCTGCCCCATCAGCGAGCCGAGCGCCGCCGAGTCGCTCCCGGCGCCCATGCACCATGCGATGGGCTTCAGCAGCATCCCGAGGATGTTCTGGAAGGTGAGCACCGGGATGCCGTACTGCTCGCGGAGCGCAGCCACCGCATCCATCTGGCTCAGCGCCGCGAGCGGGTAGTTCAGCAGCGCGATGAGCGCCACGAACGCGACGAGCATCGCCGCCACATTGAGCGCCAGGCGCAGGCCGTCCCCGGCGCCGACCGCGGCCGCATCCACGACATTCGCCGTGGTGCGCGGCATCGACTGCATTGACTCGAGCGACTCCTCGCGCGGCGATCCCGTCTCCGGCATCATGATCTTGGCCATCACGATCGCCGCAGGCGCGGACATCACGCTTGCCGTGATGAAGTGCTTGGCGACAAGGATGCGGGCAGCCTCGTCCTGCCCGCCCAGCAGCGAGATGTACGCGGCCATCACCGAACCCGCGATCGTCGCAAACCCGCACGCCATCACGCACATCACCTGCGACCGCGTGAGCCCCGCGATGAACGGCCGGATCGTCAGAGGCGCCTCGGTCTGGCCCACGAAGATGTTGGCGGCCGCCGAGAGCGACTCGGTGCCGGTGACGCCCATCACCGCCCGGATCGCCCACGCGAACGCGGCGATCACCCGCTGCATCGCACCGAGGTGGTACAGCACCGCCATCAGCGACGCGAAGAAGACGATGATCGGCAGCACCTTGACCGCGAAGATGAATCCCCAGGGTCCGCCAGCATCGGCCGCGTTGCCGAAGATGAAGGCAGT
>CAYPOZ010000099.1:5421-7346 GCA_964412415.1 uncultured Isosphaeraceae bacterium
CACCGATCACGACCGCCGCGATCGCATCGAAGGGCACCGACACGGGCGGGAACCGCAGCATCAGGTACGCCAGGCATAGCTGGGCCCCAACGCCCACCAGCACCGTGCGCAGGCTGATGCGGTGACGGTCGCTCGAGAGGGCGATCCCCAACAGCAGGATCACCGCGATGCCCAGCAGGCCGGTCAGCTGACCCATGGGGCGGATGCTAGGGCCGCGCAGCTGGCGGATGCGGCCGCGCGCACGCGGTGCCCCCTGCGTGCGCGCCCGATGCGCGAGGGCTCATGCCGAGTCCGCCGACGCGGAACGCCCGGTCATGCGGCGGATCGCCTTCTCGGTCTCCACGATCACGCCCATGCCGAGCCCCATCGCGATCACGCGCATCCATGCGGTTGCATCCATCGGCGCCGAGTGGAAGAGCACGTTGGCGACGGACCACTCGGAGAAGGTCACCTGCACCGCGAGCATCGCCGCGATGCCCGCCCACAGCCACATGTTCGAGAGGATCGGCACGCTCCACGCCGGACGCAGCAGTGCGCGGCACGGGAACAGGTACACCATCTCGCCGATCACGATCACCGACACGGCGGCAGTCCTGGCTACCGACTCCCCCATGCCCCGCTCCAGCTCCAGGCGGAACATGGTCATCGCTCCGGCGCAGAGCAGCACTGACATCAGCCCGGTCCGCATGAACAGCTCGAATGTCATCAGCGGCCGACGCGGGTCCCTCGGCGGGCGCAGCATGATGTCGGGGTCGCGCCGCTCGAACACGAGAGGTATCCCAAGCAGCACCGACGTGAACATGTTGATGTAGAGCGCCTGCACCGGCAGGATCGGCAGCGGCCACGCCAGCAGGATCGCCAGCAGGATCACGAGCCCCTCCCCGATGTTCGTGGGCAACGTCCACGCGATGAACTTGGTCAGCGTGTTGAAGACGCTGCGCCCTTCCTCCACCGCAGCCTCGATCGTCGCGAAGTTGTCGTCGGCGAGCACGATGTCAGCCGCATCCTTGGCGACCTCGGTGCCCGCCTGCCCCATCGCAACCCCGACATCCGCCTGCCGCAGCGCTGGCGCGTCGTTCACGCCGTCGCCCGTCATCGCCACGACATGACCCCGCGACTGCAGCGCACGCACGAGCCTCAGCTTCTGCTCCGGCGTCATGCGGGCGAAGACCGCTGTGCGCTCGACGGTGTCGGGCAGTTCAGCGTCGGCGATCGCAGCAAGCTCGGCGCCGGTGAGCACGGCAGGCTGGCCAGCCGCACCTGCACCGCCCCCGATGCCCATCATGCGGGCGATGCTTCCGGCCGTGCCGGCATGGTCCCCGGTGATCATCTTCACCTGGATTCCTGCGTCCCTGCATGCCTTCACCGCGAGGATCGCCTCATCGCGCGGCGGGTCGAGCATGCCTGCAATCCCCTGAAGCACAAGGCCACCGGCCTCCATGGCGCGCTCGTCGAGCGTGTCGCCGGACCACGGCATTCGAGCCATCGCCAGCACCCGCAGGCCCTGCGCCGACAGATCGCGGGCTGCGGCGTGCACGGCGTCCGCATCGAGCGGCACGGCACCACCGCCTGCCGAGGCCATGCCGCCGTCCCGGCACATCGCAATCACCCGCTCCAGCGCTCCCTTCACGTGCACAATCCGCACGGCGCGCTGCCTGTCCTCGTGCAGCGTGGCCATCCACTGCCGATCTGACTCGAACGGGATGGCATCGATGCGCACCCACCGCTCCTGCAGCGCCACCGGATCGAGCGCAGGCGCGGATCGGGACGCCTTGGCCGCCGCAACAACAAGCGCACCTTCGGTTGGATCGCCCTGGATGCCGGGGATGCCGGCGGCGTCGCGCGTGAGCGTCGCGTCGTTGCAGAGCGCCGCGGACTCGAGCATGCCGGACAGCGCACGGCAATCTGCTACATCCCCAGTGACT
>CAYPOZ010000099.1:7364-7931 GCA_964412415.1 uncultured Isosphaeraceae bacterium
ATCACCGTGACGCTTCCGAGCGCCTCCACGGCCGGCAGCTTCCTGATGATCGCGCGCCGCGACGCCATGCGCGCGACGCCCACCGCAAGCATGATGGTGACGGCCGCAGGCAGCCCCTCCGGAATCGCGCCCACCGCGAGCGCCACCGCAGCCTTGAACATGTCGGCCATCGGCTCGCCACGCATCACGCCGAGCCCGAAGGCGAGCCCTGCGATCGCAAGGATCACCCACAGCAGCAGCGTGCTGAAGGCGGCAATCTTCCTCGTCAGGGGCGTCGCGATCTCGTCGGCGGACGCGATCATGCCGCTGATGCGGCCAATCTCGGTGTCGTCCGCGATCGCCACCACCATCGCGCGCCCGCTGCCGCGCACCATCAGCGATCCTGCATAGGCCATGCCCTCGCGGTCGGCGAGCACGGTGCCTTCGGGCATCTCGGCCGCAGACTTGGAGACGGCCTTCGACTCGCCCGTGAGCATCGACTCGTCGACCTTGAGTTCACGCGCATGCACCACCCGCGAGTCCGCGGGCACCCGGTCACCGGGCTCGAGCACCACGATGTCACCGATG
>CAYPOZ010000099.1:7953-8900 GCA_964412415.1 uncultured Isosphaeraceae bacterium
CTCGCCCGCATCGATGCGGCGCCGCTCCGCTCCACGGATGACGGTGGTCTCGATGCTCATCGAGCGCGCGAGCGCGTCGATGGCCTTCACTGCGCGCTGCTCCTGGATGAAGCTGACGATGGCGTTGACCAGCACCACCCCCATGATCACCGCGCTGTCGACGTACTCCCCCAGGACCAGCGTGACGATGCCCGCGACTACCAGCAGGTAGACCAGCGGCGCATTGAACTGCGCAAGGGCAAGCCTCCACCATGGTGTCGCGCGCCGCACCGTGATCCGGTTCGGACCGTCGCGCGCGAGACGCTGCGCAGCCTCCGGCGGCGCCAATCCCGACGTGCCATCGCTCCCGAGGCGACGGAGCGCCTCGTCGGCGGGAAGCGCATGCCAGGCAACCTGAACGGACCGTGACACGGCAGGATCGTAGACGTCGCATAGCGCGACACCACCAACGAAAGGACGCCGCCGCAGGCCTTCGCTGCAGCGGCGTCCGGGATGTTCTGGCAACTGACGGTGCGTCCGCGCGCGAACGCCGCTCAGCGGAGCGCGTCGAGCGACTTGCTCAGCGACGACAGGTTCTCCGGCTTGGTGACCTCGGTGGTCGCCGTATCATTAAAAAAAAAACTGTTGACCTTCGTGGCCGGCGAGAAGTTCAGGCCACCGAGCTGAAGTCCGCCGTAGAGGCCCGCGCCTGCGATGAATGGCTTGTAGAGCGTGCTGGCCGAGCGCGTGTCGCCCGCCGCGGTTCCGCCCGTGCCCTCGCCCACGGCCTGCAGCTGCATGCCACCCTGCACGAACTGGTTGAGCGCCGCCTCGTCGTAGAAGACGATCATGAAGTGCTTCGACTGTCCGCCGATCTGGAGCCCGATCGTGCCTGCCGCGACATCCATCGCGAACGGCGCGCCCCATCCGCGGCCGATCGCCTTCATCACGACGCCACCTCCACCCTC
>CAYPOZ010000100.1:0-8897 GCA_964412415.1 uncultured Isosphaeraceae bacterium
AGAAGGACTCGACCGTGGCCGGCGTCGTAGAGACGCTGCGCAAGGCCGGCGCGCTCGAGTACACGATCATCGTGTGCGCAGGCGCATCGGCCAGCGCCCCGATGCAGTACATCGCCCCCTATGCGGGCTGCGCGATGGGCGAGTACTTCATGTGGCAGGGCAAGGAGGGCAAGACCCCCAAGCACGTGCTCTGCGTCTACGACGACCTCTCGAAGCAGGCCGTCGCGTACCGCGAGCTCTCGCTGCTCCTGCGCCGCCCGCCCGGCCGCGAGGCGTACCCCGGCGACGTCTTCTACCTGCACTCGCGACTGCTCGAGCGAGCCACCAAGCTCTCCAAGGAGAACGGCGGCGGATCGCTGACCGCGCTCCCGATCATCGAGACGCAGGAAGGCGACGTGTCGGCGTACATCCCGACGAACGTCATCTCGATCACCGACGGCCAGATCTACCTGCAGCCCGAGCTCTTCGCGGCAGGCGTGCGTCCGGCCATCAACGTCGGCATCTCGGTGTCGCGCGTCGGCGGAAACGCGCAGATCAAGGCGATGAAGGAAGTCGCCGGCTCGCTGCGACTTGACCTTGCGGCCTTCCGCGAGCTCGAGGCGTTCGCGCAGCTCGGCACCGAGCTCGATCCCGCGTCGCAGCGCCAGCTTGACCGAGGCGCGCGCATGGTCGAGCTGCTCAAGCAGGGCCAGTACACGCCCTTCGACGTCATCGACCAGTGCATCGGCATCTTCTGCGCGTCCAAGGGATTCCTCGACGATGTCGCGCGCGACCAGGTGCGCCGCTACGAGGACGAGCTGCTCGAGCACTTCCGCGGGCCGCAGCGCGCGCTGCGCGACGAGCTCGTGGCGGCCAAGAGCTTCAAGGGCCTCGAGGACAAATTCATGGCGGCCATGAAGGCGTTCAAGCAGGCTTGGCGCCCTGACGCCGCAAAGAAGGCCTGACGTGGCAGGTGCCGCTGGGGGGTGGCTCGAATTGCACCGTGCCGCGTACAGCGGCATGCGCGTGTGCGTCACGGGCGGCGCGGGCTTCATCGGCTCGCACCTTGTCGAGGCGCTTGATGCGCTCGGCGCTCACGTCACCGTCATCGATGACCTCTGCAACGGGTTCCGCGACAACCTGAAGGGCCGCAGCGACCGCGTGCGGCTCATCGAGGGCAGCATCCTCGATGCGGATGCGATGTTGCGTGCGGCCGAGGGCGCTGCGGTGATCTTCCACCTCGCGGCGCTCGGGTCAGTGCCACGCTCCGTCGAGGAGCCGATGCGCTACCACCGCGTGAACGTGGATGGCACGCTGGCCGTGCTCGAGGTGGCGCGCAAGACCGGCGCGCGAGTCTCGTATTCGGCGTCGAGCAGCGCCTACGGCGACACGCCCACGCTGCCCAAGATAGAGACGATGCGCAACGACCCGCGGTCGCCCTATGCGGTGACGAAGCTGGCGGGCGAGCAGTACGGACGCGCCTACACGCTCTGCTACGGCGTGCCCTTCGTGGGACTGCGCTACTTCAACATCTTCGGGCCCCGCCAGCGCGAGGACTCCCAGTACGCGGCGGTGATCCCGCGGTGGGCGGCGGCGATCCGTGCAGGACGCAAGCCGCTCATCTACGGGAACGGCTCGCAGACGCGCGACTTCACCCATGTGCACAACGCGGTGCACGCGAACCTGCTCGCGGGCCGCGCGACGGGCAAGCTCGAGGGCGAGACCGTCAACATCGGCTGCGGCGAGAAGTACTCGCTGCTCGAGCTGCTTGCGCAGATGAACGCGGTGCTTGGCACCTCGGCGGAGCCCGACTTCCAGCCGCCGCGTGCCGGTGACGTCAAGGACAGCCTCGCGGCGATCGGTGCCGCACACGCGCTGATCGGCTACGAGCCCGTCGTGACCTTCGGCGACGGCTTGCGCACGACGCTTCTGGGCTGACGGCGCGGCGCCGGGGACTCTTCCCGTGCGCCGGACGCGGTTGCCGGTCCTGATCGGATGGCATGCTGTGTCGGTCCCGGAGCTGCGGAAGCTCGGCGCGATGCCGATGCGCCCGCACCTGAGGATGCTGCGCCCGCCTGCGATGCCGATGCTCCCGCGCGTGCGGCAGCTGCCCCCGCCCAAGAGACCGATGCGGCGACCATCGCAAGAGTGGCTGCAGCCACGAGCATCCAGATGCCGGGGCCTGCGCCAGCGATGCCCGACGCGTTCACGCCGACGAGGATCTGCGCGGTCCAGAGCGCTGCACCGCACGAGGAGAGCGCGAGCGCTGCGGTGGCCGTGCTGCGCCTCGGGCGCGCGAGCGGGAGCGCTAGTGCACAGAGCGTGGCGATCGCGCACGCGGCGGCAGCTGACCACGCGAGCGTGACGGGCCATGGCGCCGCCGACCAGTCAAGCGCGTGCGGCTGCGCGCCGGAAAGGCCTGCGATGCACGCGGCCGATGCTGCTGCGGCCGTGACGACACGTCCGCTGGTCGCGCGTACCGCAAGCGACACGAGCGGCTCCGGCGGCGGCGGGGCGGCCTCGCCTGGCTCTCGCATGACCGCATCGGCAGGCGAGGGGTCATCAAGGGTGTGCCATGCCGACATGTCGCCTGACTCTGCGCGGTCGACCGCGAGTGCCAGGCGCGCGGCATCGTCGGCGCCCATCCGAAGCGCCGAAGACGCCCACGCGAGCAGGGCGCCCCATGTGAGCGTGGCGCTCCAGAGCGCAGCCTGTGCGATCGCCGACCCCGGACCCGCGATGCAGGTCACGCTCACGGCAGCGAGCGCTGCGAGGAGTCCGGTGCCCGAGATGGCGATCGCATCCGCGTGGCGCATCCGTGCGGCGATCCATCCGGGGATCCAGCTTGCCGCCCCCGCAAGCGCCAGCAGCGAGATGATGCGCATCGCGCCAGGGACCGAGAGCGGCTCCGCAGGGCTGAGCACAAGCGGGATGCCAAGTGCCACGACGAGTGAGGCGTGCACCGCAAGCGCCCAGACGGTGGCGCATGGATGGACGATCGGCCGGCCTGGCGTGACATGCGCGGCGCGCTTCACGGAGATGGCGGGACGCGGCAGCGAGAGTCCGCCGGATGGTGCAGCGAGGAGCGCTGCCGGAACGGGGAGCCGCATCACACGATCTGCCGCGAGAGACGCGGCGGTGAAGGCCATCGCGCATGCATGGGCGATCATGATGGCCGCGAACGGCCACCATCCGAGCCCGAGCGCCGCAGCCACTGCGGCGGCGAGCATCGCCGCAAGGCTCCACCACTCGAAGTCAACGATCGAGCGCATCTGGGCCTCGCCGCGGCGCGACCGCGCGCGCGCGACGAGCCAGGCCACCGTCGCAGGCACAAGTGGAATGACGGAGGACAGTGCAGCGGACGCGGCGGCAGCGGCCCTCTCATGACGTGCAAGCACCACAGGGTCGATGCGCGCATCCGCGGCGCGCGCTGCGGCGACACGGCGTGGCGTCAGCCGCCACGCGAGCGCGAGCGCCGGCAGCGCCGCCCACATGCCCAGAGCGATCCAGGTGGGCGATGCGGACCACGGCGCCGCGGTCCACGGTGCCCCTTTGGCGCCAAGCGCAGCGCATGCCGCTGCAACGGCCGCGCCGAGCGACATGGCGACGGCGCTTGCGCCTAGTGCCACGCGTCGCCTTCGGCGGAACGGATCGTCGCCGCGACCCACATGGTCCGCACGGTCGGAGGCGGGCCATGCCGCCCACGCGAGCGCCCAAGGAAGGAACCACACGCCACCGCTGGCGGCGATCCAACCGAGCAGCGCGGGCGCCGAGGTCAACGGACCGAAGAGCGCGCCAGCTGGAGCAAGCGCAATGGATGCGCCAGCGAGCGCTGGGATGCGCAGCGCGAGCCGTGCGCTGCAGCGCCTCGTGACCCAGATGACCGCCCCCATCGCCGCGGCGGCGATTGCGATCCATGCGGCGATCGCCGGCAGCGCGGCCGTGAACTCGCCCGCGCGCAGCGCCGGGAGCGACGCCATGATGGCCGACGCGCCTGCGGCGGCAGCGACCGCCGAGATCACGGTTGAGGGACTGTCGCAGCGCTCACGCGAGCCGGGGCCGTCGTCGGCATCGCCCTGGTCCCAAGGCGAGGTCACGTCGGTCGTCGAGGCGTGTGCCGCAGATTGGTTCGCGACGGGCTGGACTGCGGCGCCAGCCCCGTCGTGGCCATCCCCGTCGCTGCCACCCGGGTCGCCGGCGCCCCGCGCCGTCGAGCGCGGCGCCCTCGGAGTGGCGCGTGCGCGGAGCGATCCGGCGCCTGCGGCCTCGGTGTCCGCATCGTCATCGACCAGCTTGAAGGGCACCCCGCGTGAGCGCGCGTCGATCGCATCGCGCGGCGAGGTGAGCGACGTGCCGGCTGGGCCAGCCGAGGATGCCGGGCCAAGCCGCGGCGGTCCCGATGTCGCGGCACCTGCCCGCTGGGCGTCGGACTCGCGCGCAGCATCGCGCGCAGCATCTCGCGCGCGCTGCGCATCCAGTGCCACCTGTGCCTCGGCTGCCCTCTTGGCGTCGGCGGCACGCTGCTCCTCGATGAGCCGCACGACTGCGGCTGCTGTGGCGTCGCGCGGCAGCTGCGGCAGCCCGGGCACCGTGCCGCCCGCAGCGATGAGCTGGCTCGATGCGGCGCGCACGAGCCCGTCGAGCGCGTCGATCTCCACGCGCGAGCGCTCGACATCGTCCTCGATGCGCTGGCGGATGCCTGCGAGCGCCGCTCCGGCGGCCTGCACGGCGCGCGAGAGCGTCGTCTTCGCGTCGCGCTCGACCCTCTCGGCGCGCTGCGTGGCAGCGGCGATGGCGGCCTCGGCCTTCTTGCGGGCAGCCGCCTCGGCGGCAAGCTTCGCATCGACCTGCTCGCGCTCCTTCGCAGATGCGGTCCGTTCGGTCTCGAGCTCGCCGATCCGCTGGGTCTGGCTGCGGATGCGGCCGGAGGCTTCCTCGAGCGTCTTCTGGAGCGACTGCTCGCGCGCGGTCGCGTCGGAGAGCTCGCGCGCGGCTGCGGACAGACGCACCTCAAGGTCAGCGATGCGGCGGCCGGTCTCGTCGGAGAGTTTCTCGTAGCTCGCGAGCACGGCGCGGGCCCCAGCCTCCGCATGCTCGCGAAG
Organism: uncultured Isosphaeraceae bacterium; assembly: GCA_964412415.1. GTDB lineage: Bacteria > Planctomycetota > Phycisphaerae > Phycisphaerales > SM1A02 > ZLKRG44. Next base: position 5,082 of record CAYPOZ010000100.1, read on the forward strand.
CGCCGACTCGCGGTCGACGGAGGCGCGAAGCGCATCGGTCTCCTCGGTCAGCTGGCGCTGCAGCGCACCAACTTCCGATGCATGCGCCTCCTGCTCCGCGCGAAGTGCGGATGCAAGCCGGGCTGAATCATGCTCGAGCGTGCTCGCGCGCTGCTGCGCTGACTCGAGCTCAAGCCGCAGTGCGCCGACCGCAGCGGCATGGTCCGCCGCCAGGCGGTCGCGCGCGGCGAGGGCCTGCGTGCGCTCCTCGCGGAGCGTTTCCTGCAGCGTGCGGATATCCCTGTCGCGCTCCTCTGCGCGCAGGGACTCCCTGAAGATGAGCTCGTCGCGTGCGACGACGCGCTGCCGCTCCTCCTCGAGCTGGCTGCCGAGGGCCGCTTTCTCGCGCTCGTGCGCAACGGTGGCCGCATCGAGGCGCTCGGCGGCAGTGCGCCGCTCATCCTCGATCGCCTTCGCCAGCTGCGCCTCAGCGCGGGCCTCAGCGCCCGCGATCGCCTCCGCCGCGCTGCGCTCCTGCGCCGCGAGCTCGCGCGCCGCGTGCTGGCGTGCCTCCTCGAACTCGGCGGCCATGCGCTCGGCCTCGAGGTGCGCCTGCAGCAGCTGGGCGTCGAGCTTCGCGATGCGTCCGCGGAGCTCGTTGGAGCTCTCGGTGAGGGCGGCATTCGCATCCTCTGCGCGCGCGAGCGCCGACTCGGCCGCGGCAGTGCGTGTGCGCTGCGCATCGAGCGCCGGCTCGAGGTCGCCGATGCGCGTGGCGAGCTCGCCCTTCACTGCCGCAAGCGACGCGATCTCCTCGCGCGCGGCATCGAGCTGCGCGCGCATCTGCACGAGCTCGGTCTGCGTCGCGCCGATGGCCAGCCGGGTGGCGTCGCGGTCACGGATCGCCTCGTCACGTTCGGCGCACGCCTGCATCCACTGTCCCTCCGCGGTGGTGCGCGCCTCCTCGAGGGACTTCACATTCGCTGCGGACTCCTGTAGGCGGCGCATGAGGTCATGCATCCGCCGCTCGGCGTCGGCGCGCTCGCTGGCCATCTCTGCCTGCGCCTCGTCGAGCAGGAGCTGGATGCGGTTGATGCGGTCCTGCGCGTCGGCATCGCGCAGCTGCGCATCGCGCAATGCCTGCTCGAGCTCGGCGATCGCATGGTCACGCGCGCCTTCGGCCGCCACCCGGTGGCTGGCCTCTGCGGCGGCACGCTCACGTGCGTGCTCGACCTCCTGCGAGAGGTCGCGCTGAACAGCGCGTGCGGACTCGAGCTGGTCCTGGCTCTGCCGGACTGCCGCCACGAACGCGTCACGCTCGCTGGCGAGCAGCTTCTGCAGTGACACCGTCTCATCCTTCATCGCGCCCAGCTGCGCCTGAAGCTCGGTGAGGCTGGACTGCATCGCGGCGCGCTCGCGCTCGATCTCCCGGCGCGCATCGAGACGGGCCGCCTCGATCTCGTCGCGTGCATCGAGGCGGACGCGCGTCGCGGTCTCGTGCGCCTCACGCTGGGCAGCCTCGGCCGCGTCCTGCGCCTCGGCCCGGACCTGTGCGATCTCGGCTTGCGCGTCGGCGCATGCCCGTGCGATCGCAGCCTGCGTCTCGCGCTGCGCACGATCCACGTGGGCCCTCATCTCCGCACGCGCCTCCGCGATGGCTGACTCCGCACGCTCAGCCTCTGCACGTGCAAGCGCTTGCGCAGCTGCGCGCTCGCTCTCGGCATCTGCCCTGGCATTCGCCTCCGCTGCCGCACGTGCCCGCTCGCTCTCGGCATCTGCCCTGGCATTCGCCTCCGCTGCCGCACGTGCCCGCTCGCGCTCAGCACGCTCGGCCTCCGCGTGCGCAATTGCCTCAGCACGCTCGGCCTCCGCTTGCGCCGCCTGCGCGATCGCTTCGGCCTCAGCATGCGAATCGAAGACGCGAACGACGAGTCCAGCGACGCTCGTGATCGGCCGCCACGTGGCATCTCCGATGCGCCGGATCTGCGCACGCGAGTCAATCGCGCCATCGGATGCGAGGGCACGCACGCCGCTTGACGCGAGCGGTCCCTCGACGCTGCCGTCAGGGAGCAGGATCTCGTAGCGCGTGGGCACGCTCGGCGCGGCGTTGCCGCTGGATGCCCGGGGGGCCGAAGCCGTCGAATGAGCGAATGGCGTCATGTCATCTTCCTTCCATGGACATCACGTGCGGTCGATCCTTCGACGCGTGCCTGCATGCGCTGCCGGGCACAGTGATCGCACACGGAAGCGCGATGCGCATCCGCAGCGCGATTACACCCGAAAATCCCGTCTTCTCAAGGGAATTGGGCCCGATTCGGCACCGAGTCGCGGAAATTCCGCCGCCCCCAGCCCCCGCCAGCGACCGCAAGCCCCTCGGGGAGAGGGGCTTGGGTCGCGGACAGCTCACTCCTCGTCGTCTGATTCGTCGGTCGACGCCGCGGCGGCCTCGCACTCGGACCCGTCCGCGTCGCCGTCGCCGCCGCCGTCCTCCATCGCCTTCATCCGCTGCCAGTCCTCGAGGGTGATCATCACCTCGCGTGCCACCGACCCCTTGTGGTCGGAGACGATGCCAGCGAGCGCCATCTGGTCAACGAGGCGCGAGGCGCGGCCGTAGCCGATCGCCAGCCGCCGCTGCAGGAGGCTGACCGACCCGCGGCCGGTCTCGATCATGATCTCGACGGCCTTGTCGAAGAGCGGATCTCGCTCGTCGATGTCGAGTTCGCCGCCGGTGGTCGGGTCGGACCCGGCGCCTGCGCTGCTGCGCACCGCCAGGAGCGCGCGCTCGAAGCTCGGCGTCGCGACATCCTTGAGGAACCGCACGACCTTGCGCGTCTCCGAGTCGGTGACCAGCGTGCCCTGCGACCGGCGAAGCTCGCTTGAGCTCGGCGTGAGCACCATCATGTCGCCCTGGCCGAGCAGCAGCTCCGCACCCTTCTGGTCGAGCACGATGCGGCTGTCCATGCCGCTGGCCACCTTGAAGGCGATGCGGCAGGGCATGTTGGCCTTGATGAGGCCGGTCACGACGTTGGCCTGCGGTCGCTGCGTCGCAAGCACCAGGTGGATGCCGACCGCGCGCGCCTTCTGGGCGATGCGCACGATGTGGGTCTCGACCTCCTTGTTGGTCATGATGAGGTCCGCGAGCTCGTCGATCACGAAGACCATATAGGGGATCTTCTTGGCGATGCGCGCGCGGTCGAGGTCGGTCTGCGGATTCAGGCGGGCATAGAGCTCCTCCTCGCCGAGCTCGTTGTAGCCCACGATGTCGCGCACGCCGACGCTCTTGAAGAGCTCGTAGCGCTCCTCCATCTTGCCGACGACCCACTCAAGGATTCCCGCCGCCTGGTTCATGTCGGTGACGACAGGCGCCATCAGGTGGGGGATGGCGAACATGCTCATCTCGACCATCTTGGGGTCGACGAGCACGAGCTTCAGCTCGTCGGGGCGCTTGGTGTAGAGCCAGCTCATCAGGATCGTGTTGATGCACACGCTCTTGCCAGAGCCTGTGGTGCCCGCGATGAGCATGTGCGGCATCTTGGCGAGGTCGAGCACCAGCGGCTCGCCCGAGCTGTCCTTGCCCAGGAACATCGGAAGCCGCATGCCCTCGGCCTGGCCGCCGCTCATCAGCTCCTTGAGCCGCACCTTCTCCTTCTGCGGGTTCGGCACCTCGATGCCGACGGCCGTCTTGCCCGTCATGTTCGCGATGATGCGGATGTTGGGGGCCTTCAGCGCGCGCGCGATGTCCTTGGAGATCGTCTCGAGGCGCGCGACTCGCGTGCCCGACGCAAGCTCGACCGAGTACAGGGTCACCACCGGCCCGCTCTCGATGCCCACGACCTC
>CAYPOZ010000101.1:0-330 GCA_964412415.1 uncultured Isosphaeraceae bacterium
AACTGCCCCTCAGGGAACAGCTCGTGGTGCGCGCGGAGCTCAGCGTCGGTGTAGGGGCGCTCGGTGGGGTAGACCGCCGCGCAGATTGCGGAGATCTGCGGGTGGTCCTCCTCGCGCATGAGGCGGATGACGTAGCCGTCAGGAAGGTGGCGCTGTGCGGTGTCCATCGGTTGATCTAGGTCTCGTGTTGAAGCGGTTGACTACGACTCTAGTCGGTTGACGTCTGCCAAGTCTTGGGGACGTCCGGATGCTCGCTTGTTCCTGATGAGGTGATCGCGTGAGATGAGGCGGACCGGTACGCCCCCGTAGTCGCCTGAAACCGCGCCCGAG
>CAYPOZ010000101.1:340-7656 GCA_964412415.1 uncultured Isosphaeraceae bacterium
TGAGGCCGTCGATCGAGGTGAGGATGTCGATTCGCCCCGGCGGGAATCCAAGCTGTACCACCCGACCTGGATGCGACAAGTCGGCGATGCTCAGCGCAACCGTCCCGAAACCGAAGAGCCGCAGTGCACCGAGGACTCGCTCCGCGTTCTCGGCGGTTGCCTTAATGAGCACATCAATGTCACCTGTGTAGCGAACGACTCCGTGATGCGCGAGAGCAATTCCTCCCACCACCACGTACTCAGCTCCGCTTGCGTTCAATGACTCGAGCCACTCGCGCCAGTCTTGGTTGTGGGCCATCGCGCTCCTCCCTGAGTCGATCGAGTGCGTCCATACGCTCCTGTGGCGTTCGGGCAAGCCACGCCTCGCGCTCGCGGCGGGCCGCCTCGCGGTCATGCAGAGGAAGCACGACGACCGGCCAGTCCTTGCGATCTGCGAGCGGCTCACTCACGCGCTGATTGTACTTCAGCGCGGCGACGCATGATCTCGATGCCCTCCCCGGCAGGCCGTCGCGCGGGCCGTGGTGCAGGTCACGAGTGGCCGCTTCCCTGAGCCTCGAATGGGCGCTCTTCCTTCGGCTGGATGACGACGAATCCAGTTCCCTCGAACTTGAGCTGAATCGACTCGCCGCTTCCGCGCCCGAGGAATGTCTTGAGGCTCATGTCGGTGTGGATTGCAGGCGAGAGCGATCCGCTCCATGCGACGGTCGCATTCGGGTCGGTGAAGACCGGATATCCCGGCCGCACCTGCAGCGCGAGCGGGTCGTAGTGAGTGGTGATCGCGAGCAGTCCGCTGCCGCGGAAGCGCATGTTGAAGAGGCCACCGGCGAAGATGCCGGCAACGGTGCGCATCATCGTGATGTCCCACTGCAGCGTCGGCTCGAAGGCGAGGACATCGTTGCCATTCACGAAGATGTCGTCTCCCCGCATGCCGAGGATCGTGATCTTCTTCGCATCGTCGGCGAGGTAGAGGCGACCGGTTCCCTCGGCCTTCGTGAGACGCGTTCCCTCGGAGCTGACCGCGCGCTTGAGGAACTTGCCGAGTCCGTGCTCGAGCAGCCCCTCCCTCGTGAACTTGATGGTGCCCGAGTAGGCGACCATCGAGCCGCTCTTTGTCCAGAGGGTGCCATTGAGATTGGCCTCGAGCATGCGCTCGCTCTCGAGCTCGAAGGTTCCCTCGCCGCGATCGCGCTGGGCGCGCTGCTGGACGAACTCGGACACGCTGAATCGGGCCATGACGGCGGAGCGTATTGGGGCATGTGGCGGGCAGGAGTGCCTTCTTGGCGTCGGAAGAGGGCGCGCTCAAGTTGCTATGTGAAGCAAAAAATGCGGCGAATAGGCGCCGCTGCGGCGATGGTATGCTATAATCACCGCATAAACTGCGGCGATTATGGCCTACATTCACCAGAAGTCGAACTGGCCGGACTTCACATGGAGCGGCGATGCCATTGCCGGGCCTCTGGCCGAAGTTCGGCATCAGCAGGGGCGATTGCTCGGCAGGATGGAGTCGATCGGGTTTGACCTTCGCAGTGAAGCGAGCGTCGCGGTGCTGACCAGCGACGTGGTCAAGTCGTCGGCAATCGAGGGCGAGGCGCTCGATCCGCAGCAGGTCAGGTCGTCCATCGCACGGAGGCTTGGGCTCGGTGTGGCCGGGCGACCCAAGGCAAGCCGCGATGTGGAGGGCGTAGTCGAGATGATGCTCGATGCGACCCAGAGGTTTGATGTTCCGCTGGCTGCACAGCGTCTCTTCGATTGGCACGCATCCCTCTTCCCCACAGGCAGGAGCGGATTGCGCCGCATCTCGGTTGGATGCTGGCGATCATCCGAGGCCGGCCCGATGCAGGTGGTCTCAGGCCCCATCGGCCGCGAGCGTGTTCACTTCGAGGCACCCGATGCGGTCAGGCTTGAGCCCGAGATGACTCGCTTCCTCCACTGGTTCAACGGTCCGCTCGCTGTTGATCCTGTGCTCAAGGCGGCAATTGCGCACCTGTGGTTCCTGACGATTCACCCGTTCGAGGATGGCAACGGCCGCATCGCACGCGCCATCGCTGACATGGCGCTTGCCCGCGCGGATGGGGCGCGTGAGAGGTTCTACAGCATGTCTTCGCAGATCGAGGCCGAGCGCAACGAGTACTACGTGCGACTCGAGTCTGCCCAGCGCGGCGGACTCGACATCACCGTGTGGATGGAGTGGTTCCTTGGCTGCCTAGGACGGGCGATCGGCGCGGCGGATACGACACTCGTGGCGGTGCTCCGGAAGGCGAGGCTTTGGCAGCGCATCGGCGGCCATTCCATAAACGATCGACAACGGCGCGTCATCGCCAGGATGATGGATGGATTCGAGGGTTTCCTCTCCACCTCGAAGTACGCGAAGATCGCCGGCTGCTCCACCGACACCGCGCTTCGGGACATCGGCGAACTGCTCAGGCATGGCATCCTTGTGCGGAACCCAGGCGGCGGGCGAAGCACGAGCTACCAACTCGCGGAGCCGTAGGGGGTGGCGCGTTGATTTGCGGCACCGCATTGCCTACGGTTCGTGCGCGGGCACCATCAATGGAATCCAGAGCTGCACATGGTCTCGCATTCGGGCTGCTTGCGGGTCTTGCGTTGGCGCCATGTGCGAGTGCCCAGTCGTGCGTGACGGACATCAGCGGGGACGGGGTGACCGACGGCACTGACCTCGCGGTGGTGCTTGCGCAGTGGGGGCCCTGCGGCGAGGGATCGTCGTGCTCGGGCGACCTCAACGGCGATGGATCCGTGAGCGGCCCCGACCTCACGTCGCTCCTTGCAGGATGGGGACCGTGCGTCACGGTGCCGGCGTGGGCGACGCTGATTGAGGCGCTCCCGGATCCCGCAGTGGTGCATGATGCCGTGCTGCGGCACGCGATCACTGCGACTGGCCTTGCATGGCGCGTGCGTGACACATCGACGCAGATGGAGCTCGTACTGATACCGCCTGCCACGTTCCAGCAAGGATGCTCGTCATCGCTTCTCTACAGCTGCACGACCTGGGAGGTTCCCGTGCATCAAGTCACGCTGACGCAGCCCCTCTACATCGGGCGCTACGAGGTGACGCAGTCCCAGTGGCAGGAGCGGATGGGTTCGAACCCGTCGAGCTTCCAGGGTGCGACCGAGCAGGTGGCTGCGGATCAGGTTCCCAACCGACCGGTTGAGCAGGTGAGCTGGAACATGGTGCAGGCGTTCCTCAGCGGCACTGGCATGCGCTTGCCGACCGATTCGGAGTGGGAACTCGCGTACCGCGCAGGGACGACGACGGCGTATCACTCGCTGCCCGGTTTCCCAAGCGGCACCAACGACGAGGTGCTGCTGGAGCAGATCTCGTGGTTTCTTGGCAACTCGGATGGCCAGACCCATCCGGTCGGCCTGAAGGCGGGCAACGGATTCGGGCTGCACGACATGAGCGGCAACGTGTGGGAGTGGGTGAGTGACTGGTGGGGCGACTATCCGGGAGAGCCCCAGACGGATCCGACCGGTCCCGCTGATGGATCCTTCCGGGTGATCCGCGGCGGCTCGTGGGTGAGCGGGCCCTTCGGCGTGCGCTCCTCGTACCGATTCCTCGCCGCGCCCGAAGGCATCGGCGATGCGCTCGGGTTCCGCGTCGCGCGGACTCCGTGAGCGCCGCTCACCCGCCGCGCTTCGCCTCAAGCTCCTGCCACCGTGCGTAGAGCGCAGCTACGGAAGCCTGCGCAGCGTCGAGCCTCTGGCACGCTTCGGCCATACGGGCGTGATTCGCGGCGACCTTTGGGTCCGCGACAGCGGCCTCTGCCTCGGCGCACGCGCGCTCGGCGGAACTGATCGCCGCCTCCATGCCGTCGAGCTCGCGCTGCTCGATGTAGCCGAGCTTGCGCTTTGCAGAGGGCGCGTGCGTGGCAGGTGCTGTTGCGTTCGCCGACGCATTCGCTGATGCGTTCGCCGGTGCAGTCGCCGATGCGCGCATCGCACGTGCGCTTGCCTGCTCGGCACGCTCGAGCGAGGCGAGCGCCTGGTCGAGGCTGGCCACCACGCTCACCTGGCCATCGAGTGCACCAAGCACCACGATCTGCCGCGCCACCGCTCCGAGCATGGCACGATCGTGGGTGACCAGCACGACCGCTCCCGGGAAAGACTCAATCGATCGCTCAAGCACCTCGAGTGTGGGAATGTCGAGGTCGTTGGTGGGCTCGTCGAGCACCAGGATGTCAGCCGGCTCGAGCATCATGCGGGCGATGTGCGCGCGAGCGCGTTCGCCGCCCGAGAGGCTGCCGACCGGCTGCAGCAGCTGCGCATCGGCGAAGAGGAACTGCCTCGACCACGCAGTGATGTGCATCGTGCGGCCCTGGAAGTCGACGAAATCTCCGAGCGGGCAGATGGCGTCGCGCAGCAGGGTGCTGGCCGGGATCTCCGCGCGCTGCTGGCGGAGCACCACGACGCGCGGTGCAGGATCCGCAAGTCGCACGGCGCCGGCATCGGGCGCGAGCTCACCGCACAGCACCGCAAGCAGCGTGCTCTTGCCGCTGCCGTTGGGGCCCATGAGGCCGAGCCGGTCGCCGGGGCCGAGCTCGAGGTCGAGTCCGCTGAAGAGTGTGCGGCCTCCGAATCCCTTGGCGATGCCGGTGGCCTGGATCAGCCGGCGCGTGCGCCGGCCGCTTGCGGAGAAGTCGATGTGCGCGCCGCCTGACGCTGCGGCCGCATTGCGGGCAGCGATGGCGGCAAGTTCATCGCGACGGTCGGCGCTGTCCTCGATCCGTCCCTTCGACTTGGTGCGCCGCGCCTGCGCGCCGCGGCCGAGCCACGCATTGTCAATACGAACTTCGTTTGCGAGCGTGGCCTCGCCACGTGCCTGCGCGTCGAGGAACTCCCGGCGCCGGCGCACGAACTCGCTGTAGTTTCCGTCGATGGAGAGCGTGCCCTGCGGGTACGCACGGCTGAGCTCCACGATGCGCGTCGCGACGCGCTCCAGGAAGGCGCGGTCGTGCGTCACGAAGACGCTCGCGCGTGCGCGCAGGTCGTTGGTGGAGCGCGTGAGGAACTGCTCGAGCCAGCGGATCCCCTCGACATCCAGGTGATTCGTCGGCTCGTCAAGGAGCAGCAGGTCGGGCGTGCCGCCTGCCGAGCAGAGCCCGCACGCGATCGACAGCCGCTTGCGCCATCCGCCCGAGAGCCGGTCGGTGGGCTCATCCATCGTTGCCTCGGGAAACCCGATCTTTCCGAGGATGGTGCCCGCGAGCACCTCCGCCTCGTGGCGGTCGCCATGCACGCTCGCCGATGCCAGCGCCGCCTCCGTGGCGGCCGTGCGCGGCGTAGTTCCCGGCGCGAAGTCGTCTCGCTGCGCCACATACACCACCACCGTATCGCGCGGCGAGCGCACCGAACCGGAGTCAGGTTCATCAGCACCCGCGAGCATCCGCAGCAGCGTGGACTTTCCAGCGCCGTTGGGGCCGATCAGCCCCACGCGGTCGCCTGCGGCGATGCCCACCGAGACGCCGCGGAACAGCTCGCGCATGCCGTGCGACTTCGCGAGATCGGTGGCAACAAGGAGCATGCGGTGCGCCGCTGCGCGGAGCACTGCGATCATAGGATCGGGGCCTCCTTGGCTCTTTCCATGCCGCAGGGATGCCGGTGGCATCTCGGGCGTGCTTGCATACGGCGGCAGCTACTGCCCGGGTACGCAGGGTGTACGGATTCACGTCACCGTCGCAGAGATAGAGTCGGCGCTACGCCGAGCCATCGATTCTGGTGGCAGGGACTCTGCGGTCAGCCGACTTCCACAACGCGCTGTCCATCATCAAGAGCCGCGGCCACTGCGGGCAGTGCCTTCGCGAACGCATCGAGCAGCGCATCGCGACGGCAGTTGCCAAGGCGGACCCAGACCAATCTTCCCTCATCCCTCGGCCGGATTGCGAGGAACAGCAGATCCTCGTCCTTGCTGACGACGACCCGGTCCTCGCGGATCGCCCAAGCCCATAGGGTGCGATCATCCGCCGTGTCCATACCGACCATGGCGACATGCACGGAGTCATGCCCAGCATCCTGAAGGAACTTGGAGAGGCGCGGCGGAGGCTGGTTGTCAACCAAGAACTTCATGCGACGCGGACCACCGCGTGGCTCATCTGGACAGCTGCATAGGCGATCGCGGCGAGCAGGTCATCGCGCTCGAGCGACGGGTGATCTGCAAGGACCTCCTCGAAGGACGCGCCGTTCGCGATCAGCTCAAGCACGTCCGAAACGCGCATGCGGCTGCCCCGAATGCAAGGGCGGCCCCCGCACTTTCCAGGCTCGATGGTGATCCGATCGAGGAGCGCTATTGACATGCCGTCACTATAGCGCGCTGCCGCCAGGAATCAGCTGCAGCTGCCCCAGCCTGCGAGCACGACGGCGAGATCGAGGCCGTCCACGGTGCCGTTGTCGTCAATGTCTCCGATGCAGGTTCCGCTGCACGGGCCCCACTGCGCAAGCACCTGGCTGAGGTCGACGCCGTTGACGGTGCCATCCATATTGAGGTCAGCGTCGCATGGAGGCCCTGCCGGGCAATCGCCGCAGTCGTTGGAGATGCATGTGCCGGTGAGCTCAGTCATGACGGCACCCGGATTCGAGTAGACCTGCGCACCAGTCGGCGCGCTGTTGCTGCAGACGCGGGTCGACTGGAGCACCAGCGTGCTCGAGCTGGCGAGTACGAAGGCTCCTCCATACCCATCAGTCGAGTTCTCGCGCACGGTGCAGCCGATCATGGTGGTGGTGCCACTGTTGACCGACACCGCGCCAGACGATCCGTTGGAGGGGAACTGCGCGTTGCCAGCGGTGTTGCCTGTGAGCTCGCAGTCGATGAGCGTGGGGCTCGCGGAAGAGTTGAATAGCGCGCCGCCTTTCCAGTTGGCGACATTGTTTCGGAAGTGGCAGTTTCGGAACACGGGCGAGGCCCCGCTGACGAACACGCCGCCACCGTAGTCCGACCGACCGTTCGCGAACGCGAGATTCTCGAATGTGGGCTGGCCGATGATTGACGCCATGCTGAGAACGACCCGTGTGCCCTGGCCGTCGAGCACCGTCGCGGGGCGTCCCTGCGCATCGACCGCGCCGCGGACGGTGATGGCTTGCCCGTACACCTGCAGCGAGGCATTGAGCGGATAGGTGCCAGCGGCGATCAAGACGATGTCGCCTGTGACGGCCGTGCTGACGGCGGCTGCGGGATCCGTGAAGTCGCACGACCCGTCGGGGCAGACTGTGATTGTGTCGGCGTGGGCTGGCAGGGCCGCGGCACCGAGCGCAAGTGTGCCGATGGCGAGCATGCTGAGTGCGGTGGGGCTGAGGTGTCGGTGCAT
>CAYPOZ010000101.1:7666-8854 GCA_964412415.1 uncultured Isosphaeraceae bacterium
CCTGTGCTCCTTGCGCAGTATCGATCAGACCGAATTGGTTCTGTTGAGACCGAGGCCTGGACAGGCGGGCGGGGTACTTCGGCTTCCCATGTACTCCATTCGGAGTACATCGGTCCGCGCGTGAGCGAGCACAGGACATTCGGCTGTCGCATCTGCATAGCCCATGCGATCATCAGGCGATGAGTCAACCCGATTCGCTGCAGCTTGAGGCCGAGGGAGTGCTCACACTTCTGCGTGAGTACGACGCGCTGCGCACGTGGGAGTTCCTGCGCACTGCGCGGGCTGTCGTCACGGTTGGCGAGCTTGCTGCAGCGATGGGAGTCGAGTCGCGCGTGCTGCAGCGGCATCTCGACCTGCTTGCGAGGCACGCGCTCGTGCACGTCGTGCGGGCACGCAAGCCTCGGAGGTCGGTCGGTTACCGAGTGGCCACGGAGCGCATCGTGGTCGCCTTCGATGACAGCAGGGCAGAGTCGGTGCAGAAGGCGATGGAGTCCAGCGACTCGGTGCAACGCGAGTTCGGACGCTGCGTGGAGCGGCACACCGACCCTGAGTTCCACTCAAAGGCGGGTGTCCGGTTTCGGCAGCAGAGCATGCTGCACTTCACGAAGGAGGATCATGTCGAGCTTCGCCGGCGGATGATGGCGGTGATCGAGTTCCTGGCGACGCCTCGGCCTGGTCCGCCGCAGCCCACGCGAAGTAGGGGCGGTCGCCTTCCTGCACCGGCCTACTGCAACCAGGCGATCAGCATCCGGCTCGATCCGCTCGTCGGACAGCTGCTTCCGCTGCCTGCGGTGTGGATGACTCCCAACTCCAAGCTGGCGGAGGCATTGCTGGAGGCGGCCGACAAGACTGGGCTTCCCGGGCTCGCGCCACGCGAACGCGAGGTTGCGCTGGCGCTCGCTGACGGCTTGTCGCGCGCGCACGTGGCCGAGCGCATGCGCCTGTCAGTGCACACCGTATCGACGCTTGCCCGTCGCGTGTACCGCAAGCTCGGGGTCTCGAGCCAGGCCGCGCTCGCTGCGCGGCTCTCCGGCTACGCCCGCCGCAAGCTGGGCGAGCGGTAGGGCGGGCTAAGCGCGCTTCGCACGGGCGATGGGTTCTCCGGTAGGGATACAGGTGGATGGCCGTACACGGCGGCGTGAGCCAACCCACAGGCAGCCCGGGTACCACGAACCGCCCCCAAAAGCA
>CAYPOZ010000102.1:0-7205 GCA_964412415.1 uncultured Isosphaeraceae bacterium
AAGAGCGCCGCCGGCGCCGCCGGCCTCATCAAGGCCGCCCTCGCCCTGCACGAGCTCTGCGATGAGGCAGCAGTGCTCGCCCGGATAGCGGTGGATGAGCTGCTTCAAGTGCCAGAGCGTCATGTCGATCGAGCGGTCGACGCCCATCGACGCGTCGAAGAACGGCAGATAGTCGACGAGGATGTTGAGCGCGAGGCCCTGGCGGTACGCGGCCGTGTCGCCGATCTGCGACATCGTGGTCGAGCGGCCCATGAAGCAGTCGGCGAACGCGATGACCCTCGGGGCACCGCACGTCTTCTGCTGGCACACCTTGAGTGCGCTCTCGTTGGCCATGCAGCCTGAATTGGTGATGAAGCAGTGCCTGATGCCGCTCGAGCGGGACGCCTCGGCCACGAGCAGCTCCGAGACGGCGAGCACATCAGCGTTGAACTGGAGGTTGCCCTGCTGGCACAGGTCAGACAGCCCGGCCTCAAGCGCTGCCCGCACCATGCGCGGGTCGCAGTGCCCGAACATGTGCACGCCGATCCCGTTGATCATGTCCCACTTCACGCTGCCGTCGGCCAGCTGCACCAGGGGACCCTTGCCGAACCCGTCACCCACGTAGGGATAGAAGGTCCCGTTGCCGCGGATCGCGCGGTTGCGCTCAATCCATCCCGCCATCTCGGATGCGCGCGCAGGATCGGCGGGTCGAGCTCCCGTGATGCCCGACTGGCCCCGCTCGAGTTCCGCGATGATCGAGTCGATTGCCGCCTGCACGGCAGGATTGCGGGCCATCACAGGCAGTCCTCGCTGCCCATCGGTTCGAGGTGCCTCGCGCGTCTGGACGGTCATGGTCGGGATGGTACGGAGGCGGAACGGGCGAGTCGGGCCAGCAGCACCGCGAGCAGCGACGCGCGCTCCGCAACGCTCTCGGTGACGATGTACTCGTCGCTGCGGTGCATGTTGCCGCCGCGCACGCCGAGCCCGTCAAGGCACGGCAGCCCGGCATCCTGCAGGACATTCGCATCCGAGACTCCACCCGTGCTCCCCGTGCCGGCGCCTACGGCGATGCCCAGATCGGCCGCGCATGCGATGGCCACTCCGGCCAGCCCCATGACCGCTGGCGTCGCGTCCTTGGGCGGGCGGTTGTGCAGGATCCTCACACAGATGCGGGGCACATCGCCCTCGGCACCGTGCGCGATCGCCATCAGCGCACGGTCCATCTGCTCGCCATCGGCACGCGAGCGGTAGCGCATCGCTCCCCACGCAGAGGCGCTGTCGGGCACGATGTTGGTCGCCTCTCCGCCCTCGAGCGGACCGATGTTGACCGTTCGTCCGGCGGCCACATCGGAGATGCCGAGCGCGCGTGTGACGGCACCCGCGAGCATGCCCACGGCCGAGATGCCAGCGGCGAAGTCACGACCCGCGTGCGCCGCCCGGCCGAATGCGTCGATGCGAAACTGCGCCGCACCCGGACGCGACACCACGAACGCCCCATCGGCCATCGGCGGCTCCGTGACGAGCCCCACATCATGCTCCGATGCGAGCGCACGAAGCGCATCCATGCTCGCGAAGCTGCCGACCTCCTCGTCCGCGTTGAGCGCCAGCGTCCACCGCAGCGGGATGCCGAGCGAGCGCACCGCCTCGAGCGCAGCGAACGCCGCCACCACGCCGCCCTTCATGTCGACGGCGCCCGGCCCGGAGCGCTGGCCATCCCGGTCGGGACCGAGCTCGCGGAATGCGCCGCGGGGGTCGTGCACCGTATCGATGTGGCACGCGATGAGCACCCGAAGGCCTTCGGGCGCACCACCCCGAACCACGATCACATCGCCGCTGTCGCGCGACGCGCCAGGGCTCTGGCCCTCGCGCAGCCACTGCGGCCGAGGTGCGCCGGGGATCCGCCTGACGCTCGCGCCCAGCGCCTCTGCGCGCGCAGTGCACCAGGCCCTCGCGCGCTCAAGTCCATCGGCATCGCCCCAACCCGTCGGGATCGCCACGAGCTCCTCGAGCTCTCGGATCCAACGCAACTCGCGGGCACGCACCCACGCAGACACATCAGATGCATGAACCTCGGTCATGGCGCAGTCTCCAGCGCCAGCACCGCACCATCCGGCACGCCGATCGCATCAAGGTCAACGGTCCCCTCGAAGGTGGTCACCGCAGGACCTGTCATCATCACCGAGTTGCCCGTACCTGGCCACTCGACCTTGAGACGCCCGCCCGGAAGGTGCACGTCCACCCGAGACCCGAGCCGCTCCTCGAGCCGCCCTGCCACGCAGACGGCACACGCCCCGGTGCCGCACGCCTGCGTGATGCCGGACCCGCGCTCCCATGTGCGCATGCGGACGTTGTCGGGTGCAGGCAGTTCTGCGACGTGCACATTGATTCGCTCCGGAAACAGCGCCATCCTCTCGATCACGGGACCGATGCGATCGAGCGGCACTGCATCGACGTTCGCGCACCATGCCACCAAGTGCGGGTTGCCCATGGACACGAACGACACCGAATCGCCGATGCCGGACGCCGAGATCCACGCGTTTGCGTGCGCCGCATCCATGCCTGCGGCCGCAGATGCATCGCACCAGCGCCACTTGCCCCACGGCCATGCGATCGCGCTGTCGCACGGGGCACCCACCGGGACTAGGTGCGGCTCGAGGATCGGCTCGCCCATGTCCACGGTTGCCCCACTCACGGCACCCGACGCGTCCGTGTGCCAGCGCACCGCGAGCACTCCGCGACGCGTCTGCACACGCAGCGGATTCGCGCGCGCGATGCCGCGGTCGACCGCGAACTTCGCGACGCAGCGGATGCCGTTGCCGCACATCATGCCCTCGCTGCCGTCCGCGTTGAACATCCGCATGCGCACATCCGCACCAGCGCCCTCCGGAGGCGCCACCACAATGAGCCCGTCGCTCCCGATGCCCCGGTGGCGGTCGCTCACCATGCGCGCGAGCGTGGACGGGTCGCTGACCGCATGCGCGAACCCGTCCACGTACACGTAGTCGTTGCCGATCCCGTGCATCTTGACAAAGGGAAGCATGCGCATGGGCCGCTCACCCCTCGGGGCGCTCGATGACGCCGAGGTCAACGACGATTCGCCCGCGCCGGTAGTAGTCCGCGTTCATCCGGTCGCGGCTCACGAAGGTCATCACGAGGCCGTTCACGCCCGTCGCGTCGGCGTAGGTGAAGTCACCGAGGTGAGGCCCGCAGTAGCGGTGGTTCTCGTAGGCCTGCGCGTGGTAGTGGAAGTGCGTGAGCGCCACATAGCCCGCATCGAACATCTCCTGCGATGCCTCGAAGCGCACGTCGCTTCCGCGCACGCGCGGCGGGTACTCGACCACCTCGAACCGCCCCTGGTCATCGAGCCTGATGATGCCCCCGTACTCGGTGGCGCGGTCGGCGAGGTCGCGGTCGGCGAAGTCGAAGAGGTGCTTGCGCACCTGCGGCACCTGAAGACCCTGCCGCAGCAGCGAGATGGCCGCGAGGTCGCCCCATGTGAGGGAGTCTGCGTGCGCAGCGATCGTCTCTGCGGCCTTGGTGCCGTAGCCCTCGAAGTTGGCGGTGTACCGCTTGGTGTCCGGCCCCGAGAGGATCGCCGAGAGTTCGCGCAGCAGGTCCTCGCGCGAGGTCGTCAGGAGATTGGGCTGATGGCGTGCCGCAGCCACGACTACCGGCACGTCCTTTGGCGCAAGCGTCGCGCGCGTCGACTCGGGCATCTTCGCGACGGCGGCCGCAGCCTCGTTCCAGAACGCGCGGTGCTGCGGCGTCCTGAGCGACCTGATCCACAGGATCTCCTCGCGGTTGGATGGCATGATGCCAAGGTCGCGCGCGGACGCGCGAAGGTCAATCACCAGCGTGTCGCTTGTTGCCTTCGAGTCGTCGGCGAGAAGCTGCGCCAGCCGTTCCCGCTGGCCCGTGAGGATCAGCAGCTCCCAGCAGCGCGCGCGCAGGTTCGACTCCCTGATCGGGTCTGCACCAAGGAACAGGTCGTACAGCACCTCGCTGACACGGTCACCGTGCAGCTTCATGATGGCGATGTACTCAGGCCGCTCCTCGAGCTTGGGGATCCACAGCGGCAGCGGAACCGCAAGCGCGCGCACGAGCGTTGTCGTCATGTCGCCCCAGCCTGCGGCGGCGATCCTCTCGCACACCTCGCGCCGCCACTCGAACGCCTCCATCTTCGGGAGCGAGAGCGACAGGGCCTCCTTGAGCCCCGCGGGGTCGTTCGCCGCGAGCCTGTCCCACGCCTCCCGCCGCAGGCCCACCGACCATCCGGGCTGGATCACGATCCGCCGCAGCGCACGCCGGTACTCGTCGTTGGCGGGATCCGCGTCGAGCACCTCCATCGCGGCAATCTGCACCGCCGGGATCTGGTCGGGCTTCGCGAGCGACTTGAGCGGGTCCTTGGGCGCCCGAACGGCGCACGCGGACGCGAACGCGAGCGCAGCGCATGCCCCGATCCTCGCGGCACGCCACACGAGCCGCGCTGGGCGCGCAAGGCGAGGTGTCGCATCCTGTCGATCAGCTCCGTGGCGGGGCATCCGTGCGGACCGCATGCGCCGAGTGTAGGTACGCACGCGAAAACCCGTGCTGCCTCGCAAGGGTGATCCTCACCCACCCGCGCCGCGGATCATCGATGTCGAGATGCCTGTCGTGCGTTCCAGGTAGCGAACGTCGCAGTGGGCTCGTAGGAACTCGTACTCCCCTTCCCAGTCGCTGCCCATGGCCACGCACTCGATGCGGTGCCGCGTGACCAGCTCGATCTTCCCCCCAACGACCTTGACGCGCCCCACCCCGTCGATGGGTCCGTGAACCACAATGACCTCATTGACCATCGGAAGCCGGCGCACCGCGGCCGCGCGCTCGTCGTGCGCCTGCACCGGCGCACGCTTGCCTCCGTGCATCACAAGATGGTCCGCAGACACGGCGACGACCACATGCACCGCGTACGCATAGTGCCGGTCCCTCCGCTCGGGTGCCGGCAGCTGGCGGTAGTCCGGGCCGTAGCGTCGCACAAGGAAGTCGTCGATGTCATGCGGCGACCGCACACGTACCCCTAGCAGCTCACGCTTCACCGTCGGGAACACCGTCGACCATGGGTAGCGGCCAACCCACTCCGCATGCAGGCCTCCGCTCACGATGCCGCACCGGCGAGACCGGCACTCGCGGTGCTGCTCCAGCAGCACCGGATGCACGATGCGCTCACGCACTGGCCGCACCAGCGCATCTGCACGCGTCGCGCGCAAGGCATCCATGATCGCCCCTGCACAACCACGTCGAACACTCCCGTCGCGAACCTGGATGCGGAGCGCATTGAACGCACGGTTCGCCAGCAACGCGCGGCCAGACCGCCACATCACCATTGGGACCAGATCGATGAACACGCCCAGTGGCCACATCGAGCCATCGCGACCGACAAGCCCTGTCGACTGGTCCGCAATGCGGGAGAACGGATGCGCCAGACGCCGTTCCGGAAGCAGTGCAATAGGCTGAGGCAGGTCCTCGAACGACGCGGTCACGCGCGGGATGTCATCGACCCACACCGCGATGTCGAGGTCGTCGTCCCAGGGCACCATCTGCCCAGCGTGGCGCACCATCCCGAGGCAACCGCCGCCGATCAGGCAATACTCGATCCCTTGTGCCTCGAGGCGCGACACCGCGATGGCCAGTAGCGCCCCAAGCCTCGCGTGCACCTCAGGCAGCGTGAGCTGGCGGCACGAAATGCCAGCCTACGTCGAGCTCGTCTCAGGAGCGGGCCTCACGGGTCAACTCCGGAATCCACGTCCGTGACGCCTCATGGAGCCGTGTGGGCCTGTGATGAGCGAGTGGCGAGCACCTACACTCCACGCCATGCGATCGGCGCGCTCGGCTGAATCCGATGATCCGGTCCTCGCGGAGGTCTGCGAGATCGTGGACCTGCTGCGGCCCGACATCCAGGCAGATGGCGGCGACGTGAAGGTGGTCGGCGTGCGAGATGGTGTTGTGGAGGTACGCCTACTCGGGGCGTGCGTCGGATGCCCCTCGAGCGGCATGACGCTGCAGCACGGCATACTCGCGGCGCTCAAGGCGCGAATCCCATCCATCACCGACATTCGGGCTGTGTAGGGGCCGCGAGGCACCCGGATCGAAGTGAGCGAACGCTGAAGGCACGCGCCCGGGCTCGGTTCAGCCCGCACCCTCGCCAGCTGCTGGGCGGATGCGGCCAACCACAGAATCGCCGGCAGCGCCAGCAGCCTTGGAGGCGATGATCTGCTCCGCGACCTCACGACGGTAAATCCGGATGTTCTCGGGGAACTCAAGCGCAAGGCGAACCCGGTCGCCCCGGATCGAGGTGATCTTGATGGTGCCAAGGGGAGTCTTGACGTCATCGCTCGCGCAGATGATGAACTCTTCGCCTTCGCGTCGCGTGATGACGAGCATCGACCGGACCTCCTGCCCTGGTGCTGTTGGCACCGACCCTTGCCGCGATCGCGCACCATGCGCTCTCCATGCGGACGTCCGGTCTCATCGACCGGTCTCAAGGGTCTCTTGAGGGTACGGCGAGGATCGGGCGGTCCAAGCGGCGGAGTCCACAATTTGGCGCCCCGTGAGCGGTCTTTCAGGCTGGACCAATAAAGAGCTGTAAGGGAGCGAAAAAAAGCCCCCGCACCGGGGTTCCGATGCGGGGGCGACGACGAAAAGTTTGGGCCGGAAGCGAGCCGACCCCTGCCGAAGAGCTGCGCGGGGAGGTCATCCTGACCGTTCCGCGCCACCATGCCCAGCCGTCCATGGCCGAGCCACTGCCTGCGGTCGCATCCTTGCGGACGCAGGCGGATTCCGATCGCTACGCCGTCCGTGGCGAAGCGTGCTGGTCAGCGGGGAAGCGATCCATCACTTCCCTGGTGCCGACCGTTCGTCCAGTGCCTGGCGCGCCTTGCGCCAGGAGTCGAGGAAGGCGGGCTCGAGCGACGACATCAGCTCGTCCATCTCCGCCTTGTTGCGAACCTCGAGGTGATCCCTCACGCCGGCGATCCCCAGCGTTCCCGAAAGCCCATAGCGCTTGACAAGCCGCTCGGGCAGGCACACGCGCCCAACGCGATCGAGCGGCAGGCTTGACGCCTGGCTGAACAGCAGGAACTCGAAGCGCGCCACTTCCTCCGGATTCGAGAGCGTCTGTCCCTGTGACGCGGCCCATCGCTCGAAGGTCTTCTCCGGCCACAGCCACAGGCAGCCATTCAGGCCGGGCG
>CAYPOZ010000102.1:7215-8046 GCA_964412415.1 uncultured Isosphaeraceae bacterium
ATGACAAATATACCCACTGTGCCCCACTTTGCAACACCGACGCCCAATTTTTCCCGCTTCTCCCCTCTCAAAATATGTCCTATAACCGATTAAATGAGTCATAAGTGCCTTCCGTGAAGGCATTTGTGGACTGTTATCGCGACCGGACTATGGTTACGAAGATTGTGCCCAGTTGTGTAGGGCACCCCCACTGTCCCCCACCAGGTCCAACCTCCGAATGCATACCGACTGGACTCCCGCAGATCGTCCGAGCATCGAGCATGTCATCGACCGGATCCCGAACGCCGCGTTCCTCCTCGTCGCAGCCCACGGCGAATCGCGGACGGGAGTGATCGTCAAGTGCGTTCAGCAATGCGCGATGACGCCGCCGCTCGTCATGGTGGCGCTCGAGAAGGGCCAGCCCCTCTCGCCGATCATCCGCGACAGCCGCAACTTCACGCTCTGCGTCCTCGACCGCAGCGACAAGCTGACACCGCGCATGTTCGAGCGCGCACCTGACCACACCACGGATCCGTTCCTGACGATCCCGCATGTCCTTACGCCAAGCCGCGCGCCGGTGCCTACCCGCTGCGTGGCGTGGATCGACTGCGAGATGACGCGTCACATGGACATCGACGGCGACTACGAGGTCTACATCGGTCTCGTGCACCATGTTGGCGAGATCGCACGGGCCCCGACGGCGACTCCTGCACGCACGGCCTCCGTGCCGCACGTGACGAAGGCGCGTCCTACGATCACGACCCGTGGCACCCGTGAACGAGCGACCCGCGACCGCCGCAGCGCTGTGCGCAACCGCCAGCGGTAGGCGCGTCAGCGACTCCAACCGCATTG
>CAYPOZ010000102.1:8056-8851 GCA_964412415.1 uncultured Isosphaeraceae bacterium
ATTGGACTGGACTACCGGCGCGAGCCCGCTGCGCTCTCGCCGCGTCCCCGTGCGATCACCGACTTCCACGCGCACGTCAACGGCCCTCGGGCCGCGCGGGTGCTCCGTGACGCGATGGATGCGTACGGCATCGGCCGCATCTTCAGCATGACGGCGAACATGGAGGAGATCTCGCCGCTGCGCGAGGTGTTCGGGGACCGCATCTCGTTCATCGCATCGCCTGACTTTCGAGATCCGGACCGCCGGCGGGCGCACGGAGACGCGTACGTCGACCGGGTGCGCAGCTACCACGACCTTGGCGCGCGCATCGTCAAGTTCTGGGCGGCGCCACGCGGCCGCGACCTCGCACGCGAGGCCGGCGAACCCACACTGTTCGACCTCGACTCGCCCGCGCGGCTGCGCACGATGGAGCTCGCTGGCGGGCTTGGCATGCGATGCATGGTGCATGTCGCGGATCCGGACACGTGGTTCGCCACCAAGTACGCCGACGCGTCGCTCTACGGCACCAAGCGTTCGCACCACGACACGCTCGAGCGTGTGCTCGAGCGGTATCCGACCCTCAAGTGGATTGCGGCGCACATGGGCGGGTCGCCTGAGGACCTGGAGTTCCTCGATGGCCTTCTCTCGCGCCATCCAAACCTGTGGATTGACGCGAGCGCCACCAAGTGGGTCGTGCGCGAGCTCTCGCGGCACCCGCCGGAGCGCGTGCGGGCCTTCTTCGTGAAGTGGCACGGCCGCATCCTGTTCGGGTCGGACAACGTCACGAAGAAGGCCCGCACGCGCTCCGGCGGGTGC
>CAYPOZ010000103.1:0-236 GCA_964412415.1 uncultured Isosphaeraceae bacterium
GCTCCGGCCCAAACGGCAGCTGACACCGGCACCGCGCCCGCGGCGAGCCGAACGCGGGAGCGAGGTCCACCGCTAGCCAATCGCGCTCTTGAGCTTCGTCTCGTCCCATACGGCGACGCCAAGCTCGCGTGCCTTGTCGAGCTTCGATCCTGCCTCTGCGCCGGCGATGACGATGTCGGTCTTGCGCGAGACGCTGCCCGACACCTTCGCGCCAAGCGACTCGAGCCGCTCGGTGA
>CAYPOZ010000103.1:313-8808 GCA_964412415.1 uncultured Isosphaeraceae bacterium
GCGTCCACCCCTCGAGGGTGCCTGTGATGACGACGGTCTTGCCGGCAAAGGGCCCCTCGGTGGCCGGACGCTCCGCATGGCTGCGCATGTCGACGCCCGCCGCGCGCAGCGCCTCGATCGCCGCGCGCATGGGTGCTGCCGCGAGGTCCTGCACGACGCTCGAGGCGGTCTTTGCGCCGAAGTCGGGCAGAGCCTCAAGTGCTGCGGCATCGGCCGCGAGAAGCTCGTCGATGTCGCGGAAGTGGCGCGCGAGGGTCTTCGCCGCGCTCGCGCCCACGTGACGGACACCAAGTCCGGCAAGCAGCCGCGCAAGACCCTGGCCGCGCGCGGCCTCTGCGCTCGCGATGATCGATGCCGCCGTCCTTGCGCCAAGCTTCCGCCTGCTGATCTTGCCCGATGCGCTGGCTGACTCGCTCTCGAGCTGCGCCACCGCAGCCTCATCGAGCGTGAAGAGGTCGGCGTAGGTGCGCACGAGGCCCGCATCGACGAGCTGGTCGATGATGCGCTCGCCGAGACCGTCGATGTTCATCTGGTCTCGGCCCACGAACCACTTGAGCCGCTCCCGGAACTGCGCGGGACATGATGCGCTTGGGCAGAAGACCTTTGGGCCCTCGGTGACTACGGGCGCGCCGCACGCAGGGCACGTGGCAGGCGGCTCGATCACGGCCTCCGCACCCGTGCGCTCGCCCACGATCGGCTCGACCACCTGCGGGATGATCTCGCCCGCCTTCTCGATGACGACACGGTCTCCGATGCGGATGTCCTTGCGCCGGATCTCCTCGATGTTGTGGAGCGTCGCGTGGCGCACGGTGGTGCCTGCGACAAGCACCGGGTCCATCGTGGCGCGCGGGGTCAGCGTGCCGCCCTTTCCGACCTGCCAGTCGACGGCACGCAGCACAGTCTTCGCGCGCTCCGCCGGGTACTTGAACGCCACGATCCAGCGCGGGCTCTTCGTGGTCGTGCCGAGCGCCTCCTGCTCTGAGAAGGAGTCGACGCGCAGCACGATGCCATCGACGCCGTAGGGCACGCTGGTGCGCCTCACGCGGAACTCCTCGATTGCGGCTTCCGCCTCCGTGGCGCCACGGCATGGCCTCGCGAGCGGGCTCGCAGGCACGCCGAGCGAGCGCAGCAGCCCCAGGAACGCCCAGTGGCCTTCAGGCTCCGTGCCCTCGGGCGCCGGACCGAACTCGCCGCGGCCATGCGCGCTGAAGGCGAGGCGCCGCGCAGCGACAACACCAGGATCCAGGCTCTTGAGAGTGCCTGCGGTCGAGTTGCGCGCATTGGCGAAGAGCGGCTCCCCATGGCGCTCGCGCTCGGCGTTGATGCGGTCGAACTCCGCGTTGGGCATGTAGATCTCGCCGCGCACCTCGAGAGGGTCCGGGGCATTCGCGGCGTGCGCGAGCTTGAGCGGCACTGCGCGTATGGCGCGCACGTTGAGGGTCACGTCGTCGCCGGCGGTGCCATCGCCGCGCGTTACCGCGCGCACAAGTCGGCCGCCCTCGTAGCGAAGCGAGATCGCGACACCGTCAATCTTGGGTTCGGCCACAAGCGTGGGCTCGCGGCCGAGCGCCTTGGCGCAACGCTCGTACCACGCGCGGAATCCCTCGATGTTGTAGGTGTTGTCGATCGAGAGCATCGGCACGCGGTGGCGCACCTGCGAGAATCCGCCCACAAGCGCATCGCCTACCCGCCGCGTGGGGCTGTCGGGATCGGCGAGCCCTGGGTGCTCGGACTCGAGCCGCGCCAGCTCAGCGAGCCGCGCGTCGTAGTCCGAGTCGGACATGATGGGCTCGGCCTCGACGTAGTAGGCCACGTTCGCGCGCGAGAGCAGTTCCCGAAGTTCGTGGATGCGCGCCGCGGCGGGCTGGTCGCCCGCGCTCCCCCGACCGGCAGCCCGGCTGGGCGCGCTCATCCTCGGCTGGCGCGCCGCACCTTCAGCATCGCCTTAGGCATGCAGTGGAACGTGATGTCGCACTGGCCCACCCGCTTCTCGCGGCCGCCACGGCCTGGACGGACCTGCTGCACGATGTCCATCGTGAGGTCAATGTTGAACTCGCCACCCGCCACGATGCGCTGCGAGAGCTCGTCACCGCCGGCGACGCGGTACACCGCAGGACCAACGCAGGGCCTCAGGAAGCGGTAGCGCATCTCCTTGCAGACCACGATGTAGTCGGCGCCGCAGCGAGAGAAGAGGTACATGCCGGCGGCCACCTCGCTGTTGCCGAGCAGCGCAGCACCGGCCATCGCGTTGTACCAGTTGCGGTTGAAGCGCCTGAAGGGCAGCACGGCCACGAAGCGGTCGGGACCGAGCCTCTTCATGGTGATGCCGGACCGGAACGCGTACGGCAGCCACACCAGCGAGCACACCTTGTGCCAGAAGTTGTTGCGCGTCGAGAGCCTGGAGACAAATGCCTCCATGCGCTCGGTGAACGACAGTCGCGGATGTCCTGCCTTCAGTGTGGTCACAGTCGGGTCCGAGGGGCAAATTGTAGCATCGCCCACCCTGCATGCGCACCGCCGTCTGCTCATGGAGCCTGCGCCCATCGGGGCCTGAGGAGCTCGCGTCGCTGCTGCGCGGGCTGCGGATTATGCGCGTGCAGCTTGCGCTCGTGCCGTGCGTCGAGGACCCCGACCGCTGGGGCCGAGCGTGCACGCAACTGCGCGGCGAAGGCGTCGACATCGTCAGCGGGATGCTCGCGACCGTCGGCGAGGACTACTCCACGCTTCAGAGCATCGCACGCACGGGCGGCGTTCGCAGCGACCGCTGGTGGAACGCCAACCTCGACCGCGCGATCCGCGTCGCCGAGTTCGCGGCCGCTCACGGCATCGCGCTCGTCACCTTCCACGCTGGTTTCATCCCGCATGAGCGAGTTTCGCCCCAGCGCGTGACGATGCTCGATCGCCTCCGGACCGTCATCGACATCTTCGCGCAGCGCGGCGTCGATGTCGCCTTCGAGACAGGACAGGAGAGCGCGGCCACGCTTTCGCAGGCGCTGGCCGACCTCGAGCGCCCGCGCGCGGGCGTGAACTTCGATCCCGCAAACATGATCCTCTACGGGATGGGCGATCCGGTCGATGCCGTGCGTGCGCTCGCGCCCCGCATCCTGCAGGTGCACATCAAGGATGCCATTGCCGCCGAGGTGCCGGGCACGTGGGGCCGCGAGGTGCGCGCAGGCGAGGGGCGCGTGGCCTGGAGCGAGTTCCTTGGCGCTGTGCGCGAAGCGAACGTCGCTGCGGGCCGCGGGCGCGAGGACATCGACCTGGTGATCGAGCGCGAGGCGGGCGCCGCACGCGCGGGCGACGTGGCCCACGCACGCGACCTGCTGGCATCGCTTGGCGCCTGAGGCCTACAGTCACGCAACCGACTGCCGATGCCTACCTACGTGTACGCCATCATCAACCCCGACGGAAGCGACGGCGAGCGCTTCGAGTTCTTCCAGCGCATCACCGATGCGGCGCTGACGGCGCATCCTGATACGGGCGCGCCGGTGCGGCGCGTGCCGGTCGCGAGCCAGTTCCAGGCGGGCAGCGATGCGCAACGGCTCTCCAACTCGAACCTCGAGCGACTCGGCTTCACCAAGTACGAGCGAGCCGGCGACGGCACCTACGAGAAGAAGGCGGGCGAGGGCCCGCGAACGATCTCCGCCGACGACTGAGCGCGCGGCGATACGCTCGCCGCGATGCCAGCGCTCGCGCGCACTGTCGGTTGGGGCCTCTACTGCACGACAAGCTGGACGTGGTGCATCGGCATGTACCTGCCGCTGATCCTGCTGCGCGACTACGGCTGGCCCGGGTTCATCGCGTTCGCGGTGCCCAATGTGCTCGGATGCGCGGCGTTCGGATATGTCATCGACCGTCGGCGCGGCGACGCCCTTCGCGCGAAGCTCGGCGGCGCGATGGTCGCATTCGCCGCGGCGACCATCCTCTACCAGTGCGCCTTCCTCACATGGCGCGTGGCGGGCGACCCATCGGGACCGCCCGCCCAGATGATGCTGCTTGTGGGCATCGCGCTGCTCTTCGTGATGCTGAGGCGCGGCGGCGCCTCCGACTCGCTTTGGCTTGGCGTCGGAGTGGCGGCATGCGCCGCGAGCGCATGGGTGGCGCTGTCGGTGGGTGCCTCGCGCCTGCATGAGATCCCCTGGACCGGCACGCGTCCTGCGTCGGAACTTGCCTATGCCGCACCCGTGATCGCGCTGGGCTTCCTCGCCTGCCCCTACCTCGACCTCACCTTCCACCGCGCGCGGGAGCGGAGCCCGAGCCGCCACAGCTTTACGGTCTTCGGGGTCACCTTCGCGCTGATGCTCCTCGTGAGCGCGATGACATTCGACCCCGCAGCCGGCGATGCGCTGCCCCTGTGGCCCGTGCTGGTGCAGTGGACGGTGCAGGCGTGCGCGACGATCGGCATGCATGCGCGCGAGATGCGCCGCGGGCTGATGGTCGTGGCAGCCTGCCTGCTCGGGTGCGGCCTCGCGTTGTGGGCGATGCCGGACCTCTTCGGGGCCGGTGTGCGCGAGCCGCTCGCGATGGGCGGCGAGGCGAACTACCTGCGCCTACTGGGCCTCTACGGCCTCGTGTTCCCCTTCTGGCTGATCCTGCGGCTGCGCGGCAGGCCTCCGTGGCTTGTCCTCATGGCCATCGTGGCGTGCGCGCCCTTCATGGAGGCGGGCTTCGTGGGCCACCGGAGCGCACTTCTTCTTGTGCCGCCGGCGGTTCTTGCTGTCCTGTGCGTGGTCCCGGTGGCACACTCTGGTCGAGCCGCAGGCGCGCTGCCTGCGAACTGAGTGCCGAGCCACCGATGCCTGACCCCTCACTTGCGCCCATCCAACGCGAACGGTGGGACCGCGCCGCAGCCGCGCACCTGCTCGCGCGGGCCGGCTTCGGAGGCACGCCGGACCAGGTGCAGGCGCTTGTGGACATGGGACCCGCAGGTGCCGTGGACTACCTCGTGCAGTACGAGGGGATCTCGTCTGACCCCACTCCAGACGACCTCTTCGACGCAAGCATCCGGCGGCCGCTGAGCGACGATGAGCGCGCCACCATCGCGCGCGCGCGACGTGACAGTGACGAGGGTGTGCTCGAGCGCTTCCAGCGCGAGCGCACCACGCGCGACATGCAGGACCGCGAGCAGGTCGTGGCGATGCGCCAGTGGTGGCTCAAGCGGATCATCGAGACAGGCCGCCCGCTTGAGGAGAAGATGACCCTCTTCTGGCACGGCCACTTCGCCACGGGATGGCGGACGATCGAGGACAGCTACCACATGTACCTGCAGAACCGCATGCTTCGCACGCATGCGACCGGGGACTTCGGGGAGCTCGCGTACCGCATCATCCGCGACCCTGCGATGCTGCGCTACCTCGACAACAACCGCAGCAGGCGCGATCAGCCCAACGAGAACCTCGCGCGCGAGCTGATGGAGCTCTTCGTGCTCGGCGAGGGCCGCGGCTACACGGAGAAGGACATCAAGGAGGCTGCGCGCGCGCTGACCGGGTTCACGTTCGAGGATGACTCGTTCCGCTTCGACGGGCGCGCGCACGACGACGGCCGCAAGTCGATCCTGGGCAGGATGGGCCCCTTCGACGGCGACGACCTCGTGCAGATCCTGCTCTCGAGGCCCGAGTGCTCCGAGTTCATCTGCGGCAAGCTGCACCGCTTCTTCGTGGACGACGGGCCCGATGCGCCCGACCGCGATGCGCGCATCGCGATCACCCGACTCGCAGAGCTGATGCGGCGCGAGAGGTACCAGCTCAAGCCGGTGCTCCGCACGCTGCTCCTGAGCCGGCACTTCCACGATCCCGCGTACCGGGGATCGGTCGTGAAAAGCCCGGTGCAGCTGGTGGTGCAGACGATCCGCCAGCTTGGCACGCCGCCGCGCGAGCTCGCCACGCTCTCCTCCGCGCTTGAGCTCATGGGCCAGAGCCTCTTCCAGCCGCCTTCGGTCAAGGGTTGGGACGGCGGGCGCACCTGGATCAACACGAGCACCCTCTTCATCCGCCAGAACACGGCCGTGTACCTGCTCACCGGGCGGCTTCCTGACAGCGGCATGTGGGCCAGCGACCCGAACCCATGGGCGGGCGGACCCTTCGAGCAGGCAGTCACGGCGTGCGCGCGCGGCGGCGACAACGACGCGGCGGCCGACGCGGCGCTCGAGCTCGCCCTGTCCGTGGATCCCCTGCCCGCACGGCGCGAGCAGTTCCGCGCATTCGCGCGTTCGCTCGGCGGGCCGCTGGCGGGCGAGCGGCTTGTGCGCGCGCTGTGCATGGCGACCGCGCTTCCCGAGTACCAGCTCTGCTGAGAACTGCGAGGCTCCGATGACTGACCCGAAGCTCCCCTTCTCGCGCCGCGTGTTCCTGCAGCAGGGCGTCACGCTTGCGTCGCTCGTCTCCACGATTCCCTGGTTCCTGCAGCACAGTGCGCTCGGCGTGCTCGCGCAGCAGTCGACGCGCACGTCGAGCACGCCGGGCGTGCCCGAGGAGCGCGTGCTGGTCGTGGTGCAGCTCGGTGGAGGCAACGACGGCCTCAACACCGTGGTCCCCTACGGCGACGATGCCTACTACCGCGCGCGGCCGACGCTGGGGATCGCGTCGCCGGCCCGTGCCGGCAGCAACCAGGTGCTGGTGGCCGACGCCGCCGCAGGCCTTGGCCTGCATCCGAACCTCGATGGGCTCAAGTCGCTGCTTGACGATGGCCGGATGTCGATCGTGCAGGGCGTGGGCTACCCCAATCCCAACCGGTCGCACTTCACGTCGATGGACATATGGCAGACTGCAAGGACCGACGCCAAGGGCACAGGATGGATCGGCCGCTACGTCGACTGCACCTGCAGCGGCACGCCCGACCCCGAGGGTGTGGTCTCGATCGGCCGTACCGCGCCGCTGGCGCTGGTCGGCGAGCGCAGCATGCCGGTGTCATTCGAGAATGCCCAGCTCTTCAGGTGGATGGGCGCGGATGTCGACCCATCGCTCGAGTCGACCTACGAGCGGCTGACGCGTGCAGGCGAGATCGATGGCGTCGCGCCGGGCAGCCAGCAGGCGTTCCTCATGCGCACGGCGCTCGATGCGCAGCTCTCGAGCGACCGCATCCGAAATGCGCTGCGCGGATCGCCGCTGGTCAGGTACCCCGCGACGGTGCTTGCGCGCCAGCTCCAGGCCATCGGCGCCATGATCCGCGCAGAGATGCGCACACGCGTGTACTACGCATCGATTGGCGGCTTCGACACGCACGCCGGGCAGGCGAACTCGCATGGCCAGAGGCTGCGCGAGGTCGGCGACGCGCTGAAGGCATTCCAGGATGACCTTGTCGCGCAGGGCAATGACACGCGTGTGCTCACGATGGTCTTCAGCGAGTTCGGCAGGCGCGTGCGCCAGAATGCCTCTGGCGGAACGGACCATGGCACTGCAGCGCCGATGTTCCTGATCGGGCCGATGGTGCGTGCGGGGGTTGTCGGTACGCACCCTTCGCTGACCGACCTCGACCAGGGCGACCTCAAGTTCACCACCGACTTCCGCAGCGTCTACGCGTCGGTCCTCGACGACTGGATGCGCGCGCCGGCATCCAAGGTGCTCGGCGGCAACTATCCAAAGGCGAAGGTGCTGCGGTCGTAGCGCGGCGCGGCCGGGGCGTCGGATCGATAGCATCCCGCGCATGACGACTGCCCCCCACTCGTTCCCCAATGGCGCTGAGCCGCAACAGGAAAGCAAGCGCGTGCTCTGCGGCGTCATGGGAATCCTCCTCGGCTACCTCGGGATCCACCGGTTCATCCTTGGTGACGTGACGGGTGGCGTGCTGCGGATCCTGATCTCGCTCCTCACGTGCGGCGCCGTGGGCAGCGTCATCGGCCTCGTCGAGGGCATCATCTACCTGACCAAGTCGGACGCCGAGTTCATCCAGACCTACCAGGTCCAGAAGCGCGGCTGGTTCTGACCGCCGGCGCGGTCACTCTGCGCCGTCGCCCTCATCCAACCTGATCTCTGGCTCGATGCCGTCTGGCAGCGCATCGAGGAATGCGCGTCCATAGGGCTTTGTCACGATGCGGGGGTCGAGCACGACGACGCGCCCCGAATCCGTCGCTCCGCGGATCAGGCGTCCGAAGCCCTGCCTGAAACGGATCACGGCGCGCGGCAGCTGGTCGTGCATGAATGCACTCTTGCCCTGCGACTTGAGCAGCTCCTCGCGCGCCTGCACCAGCGGGTCATCCGGCGGGTCAAAGGGCAGCCGAGTGATGATCACGTTGCGGAGAGCGCGGCCACGCACGTCGATCCCCTGCCAGAAGCTCGCAACGCCCATCAGAACGCTGCGCTCGTCCTCGCGGAAGCGCCGCAGGAGCACCGCGTTTGGGGCGCCTGCACCCTGAACGTGCACGGGATGGCCAGCCTCGACGAGCGGCTCCGTGATGCGTCCGGCCACGGCGTTCATCGTCGCGAAGCTCGTGAAGAGCACGAAGGCGCCGCCATCGGTCGCGGACACGTGGTGCATGATGCGTTCCGCGAGAGCATCCA
>CAYPOZ010000104.1:0-289 GCA_964412415.1 uncultured Isosphaeraceae bacterium
AGCCGATGCCCCGCCCCATCATGCCCACGCCGACCACCGCGAGGTGCCGGAAAGCGCGCTTGGCGATGGCGGGCGGCCTTGCCGCGAGGCTGTCGGCCGCCCGCTTGTTGATGAACTGCGTGCGGATGAGGTTGCGCGAGACAGGGCCGCAGACGAGACGGGCGAACTGGCGGGATTCCACCTCGAGCGCCGCATCCATCGGCAGCACACTGCCCTCGAACACCGCGGCGAGGATCGCGGGATGGGCCGGGAGGCAGCGCCAGGTCTTGTGGGCCGCCAGCGCTGTCCC
>CAYPOZ010000104.1:479-3244 GCA_964412415.1 uncultured Isosphaeraceae bacterium
CCCGCGCGACCCCGATCAGCCTCGGCAACCGCTGCGTGCCGCCCGCGCCGGGCAGCAGTCCGAGGCCGACCTCGGGCAAGCCGACGGACACCCGCCGCTCGTCCACCGCGATCCGCCTGTGGCAGGCGAGCGCGAGCTCGAGGCCGCCACCGACAGCCGGTCCCTCGATGAGCGCCACGAACGGTTTGCCACAGGTCTCCAGACGACGGAACACTGCGGAGATCCGGCGGCTGTACGCCCGTCCCTCGCTCAATGTCAGGCCCGCCGCCTGCATCTCGGCCATCTCCACGACGTCAGCGCCCGCCACGAAGACCGGCTTGCGGGACCTGAGCAGCACACCCTTGACTGCGGCATCGGCGCGCACCCACGCCACCAAGGCATCGAGATCCGATACCAGCGCGGGCGTGAGGACATTGACACGGTTGTCGCCGGTGTCGAGGACCGCGTCGACGACGCCGTGATCGTCGACGCTGGCGTCGATGGTGCCGAGGGACGGTCGTTCAGCAGTCGTTGCGTCGTTCATATGCGCTCTATGACGGTCGCCGTGCCCATCCCCGCCCCCACGCAGAGCGTCACGACCGCCGTCGTGAGGTCGCGGCGCTCCAGCTCGTCGAGCACGGTACCCAAGAGCATCGCCCCGGTCGCGCCGAGCGGATGGCCCATCGCGATGGCGCCGCCCGCGACGTTGACTCGGTCAGGCGAGAGGGCGAGGTCCCGCATGCACCGCAGCACCACCGCCGCGAACGCCTCGTTGATCTCCCAGAGGTCGATATCGGCGACGGCCATGCCCGCACGCCGCAAGGCGCATCGGCTCGCCTCCGCCGGAGCCGTCAACATGATGGTCGGCTCGCTGCCCACCGACACCGCGGAGACGATCCGTGCGCGTGCGCGCCGGCCGAGCCGTCGCAATCCATCGTCGTTGGCGACCAGCACGGCCGCCGCCCCGTCGACGATCCCGCTGGAGTTGCCGGCGGTATGCACGTGACGGACACCCTCGACATGCGGGTAACGCTGGATGGCGACGCTGTCGAACCCGCTCTGCTCGCCCATGGCCTGGAACGCCGGCTTGAGGGACCGCAGGTCGTCGATCGTGGTCCCAACCCTGACGAGTTCGTCATGACCCAGGATCACCTCGCCGAACTCGTCCTCCAACCGCAGCACCGACGCGTCGAACCAGCCCTGAGCCCAGGCATGCGCGGCCCGCTCCTGGCTGCGAAGCGCGTATCGGTCGAGATCGTCACGCGACAGGCCGTCGAGCGTCGCCAACAGGTCGGCGCTGATCCCTTGCGGTACGAAGCGCGTCTCCCATGCAAGGGAGGGATCGGTGGACCATGCAGCCCCGTCCGAGCCGATCGGCACCCGCGACATCGACTCGACACCGCCGGCGACGACCACATCGCCCTGGCCGCTGGCGACGCAGGCGGCCGCCGAATTGACAGCCTCGAGACCGGACGCGCAGAAGCGGTTCACCTGACGGCCGGGTACCGCCTCGGGGAATCCCGCACGCAGCGCGGCAAGACGCGGCAGAACTCCGCCCTGTTCACCTACCGGGCTCACGATGCCCATCACGACATCGTCGACGAGGGACGGATCGGGCAAGGCACGCTCACGTAATGCCGTCAGCGTGCACGCCGCGAGCGTGACGGGCGTCATCGTGTGCAAGGAGCCGGTGGCCCGCCCCCGGCCCCGCGGCGTACGGACATGGTCGACGACATATGCACCCATCGATGGACCCCTCAACGGCCGACGACGAGGCTGAGCAGCCGCGCCCGCCCGCGAAGCAAGATGACGGCCGCAAGACCGAGCACGACCGCCAGCAGACCGGCCAGCATGGACTCCGACCACGCCGTCGCACGGGCCGCCAACTGCCCACCGAGCACGCTCCCCAGAGCGAGGGCAAGGAACCAGAGCCCCATGAAGGTACCGGCGGAGCCGGCCGGCGCGTATCGGGTGACCATTCCGAACCCGGCGGGCGCCAGCGCCAGTTCCGCAAGCGTGAGCACAAGAAAGAACGCTATCGGCCAGTGGATACCGATGCTGCCGCCCCCAGAGACGACGATGCCGAGCCAGAGGACACCAAAGGCCGCGCCGGCCAGCGCCAACCCCAAGGCGAACCGGGTCGGCGCATCGACCGGCGAACCTTGGCGCTGTAGCAGCGTTGCCACCATCGGACCGAGGAGAATGCAGAACACACCCGTGGAGGCAAGGAACCAGGTCGCCGGGACCTCGAATCCGAGCACGCTCCGATCCACCCGTTGGTAGACGAGCAAGTTCACGAATCCGCCGCCCTGTTCGTAGGCCGCGAAGAAGATAGCGGCGAAGGCGGTGAGCCCGAGCACGAACCGCGCGCGACGCCCGATGTCCTGCGAAGTCGGTGCGGCGGCGGAGCGATCGTCCACCTCCTCCGGTATCAGGCGTACCAGTCGGCCCTGCAGCGCCGTGTACAGCGCCATACAAGCGAAGATCACCCCCGCGCACACTGCGAAACCGGCGCTCCATCCCAACCGCTCGCCTGCGGTGCCGGCGACCAGTGCCGAGAGGATGACTCCGATGTTGATGGCGACGTAATACAGCGTGAAGGCGCTGTCACGGCGGGGATCGTGCGGCGAGTACAGGCGACCCAGCATGACCGTGATGTTGGGCTTGAGGAACCCGACCCCGATCGCCAACAGTGCGAGGCCGAGCGGGAATGCGATGGCAGACAGCGTGTAGGCCATTCGCGCGGCCTCGAACGCGGCGGTTCCGTTCGCCGGATAGGCAAGCAC
>CAYPOZ010000104.1:3254-4313 GCA_964412415.1 uncultured Isosphaeraceae bacterium
CCACTGCGACCAGCACCAACCCGATCAGGAACACCGTTGTCGCATGGCCGGTGGCGAGCAGGGACCCTCCTGACTGCCCGGCGCTCGCCATCCAAAGCATGGACATGCCTGCGCAGATGATCCAACCTCCAGCCAGCACACAGAGGCGGGCATCAAGGTACCGGTCGGCGAGCCAACCGCCCGCCAAAGGCGTGAGCCAAACTGCGGCGGTGTACCAACCGTAGAACGACAGCGCGCGCTGGTCGGACCAGCCAAGTCCGCCGGCGGCGGTACCCGCCGTCAGGAACAGCACCAGCAGGCCTCGCATGCCGTAGTAGCCGAAGCGTTCCAGCGCCTCGATGAAGGCGAGGAAGTATGCGCCGGGCGGGTGTCCGCGCAGCGACATCAGCGCCACCGGTCCGTATCGGTGGTGCAGGCGGCCGCCGCCTGGGCACGCAACTCCAGTTTGGCGACGCTCTCGCGATGGACCTCGTCGGGACCGTCAGCGATCCGCAACGTGCGCTGGTTGGCGTACATCTCCGCGAGCCCGAAGTCTTGGCTGACGCCGGCGGCGCCGTGGGCTTGGATCGCCCAGTCGATGACCTCGCAGGCGACGCGCGCCTCGTCCATCATCGCGGCAGCCTTCAAGGTGAGCAGCCTCGCCATGTCGATACGGCAACGCGACTCCGCGATCCGCTCGCGCCATACGCCCTGCTCGGCGAGCGTGCGGCCGAAGGCGGTCCGGCCCGCGACGCGTAGGCACATCAGCGACAGCGCACGCTCGGCGGCACCGATGGACCGCATGCAGTGATGGATGCGGCCGGGACCGAGCCGCCCTTGGGCGATCTCGAACCCCCGTCCCTCGCCGAGCACGAGATTGGAGGCCGGTACCCGCACCCCGCTGAACCGCAGGTGGTAGTGGCCGTGCGGCGCGTCGTCATAGCCGAAGGAACGCAGGCCACGCAGGACCTCCACACCCGGGGTGGCGCGTGGGACAAGCACGATCGAATGCCTGCGGTGCGGATCCTCGCCGCCCGACCGGCCCATCACGATGATCAGCTCGCAGCGCGGATGCCCCAT
>CAYPOZ010000104.1:4410-5248 GCA_964412415.1 uncultured Isosphaeraceae bacterium
GCCGAGCAATTGAACACCTCCGGCGCCCAGGCGATGTGCCCCATGCGCTCGGCGAGCGTCGCGTACTCGAGGTTGCTGAGCCCTGCACCGTGGACGGGATCCGGCAGGAACAGGTTCCAGAGGCCCGCGCTGCGGGCCTTCGTCTTCAGGCGCTCGACCACGGCCGACGGCTGCCAGTTCGCGACACCCTCGCGTTCGGCTGCGTACTCGAGCTCGCACGGCTCGACCTCGGAGCGCATGAAGGCATCGAGTTCAGCCAGCAGCGAGGCGGCTCTTGGAGACGGCTTGTACATCATGGATTACCCCTAGAGCGCCCCGGTCCAGCCGCCATCCACCGGCAGCACGATGCCGTTCACGTAATCGCCTGCACGGCTCGCCAAGTACACGGCCGCGCCGGCGATGTCGTCGGCCGAGCCGAGCCGGCCGAGCGGTATGCATGACTCGAACTCGCCACGGTGGGTCTCGATGCGCCGCGCGGTCATCCGCGTCGGGAACGCGCCGGGAGCGATCGCATTCACGGTGATCCGTTCGGGACCGAGGCGCTTCGCCCACATCCGCGTGAGCATCAACAGCCCGGCCTTCGCGGCTGTGTACGAGTAGGTCTCGGTCAGCGGCACGTGGAGCGCATCGGCAGAGGCGATGTTGATGACCCGGGCGCTGCCGCGGCGCGCAGCGGCCGCGCGCAAAGACGGCAAGAGGGCCTGAGTGAGGAAAAATGGCGCGCGGGCATTGACGTCCATCACCTTGTCCCAGCCGGCCTCGGGAAAGTCGTCGATCGGCCCGCCCCACGAGGCGCCGGCGTTGTTGACCAGGATGTCGAGCACGTGTTCGCGCTCCA
>CAYPOZ010000104.1:5258-6098 GCA_964412415.1 uncultured Isosphaeraceae bacterium
GTTGTTGACGAGAATGTCTATCGCATCGCAGCGTCGGGCGATCTCGACTGCCACCCGGGCGATCTGCTCCGGATCCGCAAGGTCAGCGGCGGAGGTTCCCGCGACGCGGTCGGATCCCAAGGAATCGACCGCCTTTGCGAGGCCGTCGCGGTCCCGGGCCACCAGGTAGACGGTCGCACCGCGATCGACGTATCCCTGCGCGATGGCGAAGCCGAGCCCACGCGATCCGCCCGTGACGACCGCGACCCTGCCCTCAAGCGTGAACAGCGGATCGGAACCCATCCTGAGCTACAGCCTTTTACTAATTGACTGTTCATTTATAGCAGATGGGCCGGATGCTTTGGAAGAGCGGATCACCGTCCCCCGAAATCCGCCACCCCGGCGCCGAGCCCGCGCAGCTCGCCGATGCGGACCTTGCCGAGCTCGTTGCGGGGCAACGCAGCAGTGAACTCCACGTAGCGGGGCACCATGAACGACGCCATCGCGCCCTGCGCGAACGCCCTGACCTGCTCCGCGCTGAGCGCGATGCCCGGCCTCCGGACCACCACCAGCTTGATGTCCTCCTCGCCCACGGCGCTCGGCACGCCGACGGCAGCGCATTCGCCGATGCCCTCGCAGCGGAGCATCATCTGCTCCAGTTCGGCGGTGGAGACGTTCTCGCCGCGATGCCGGATGTAGTGGCTCATCCGGCCCCGGAACCAGAGGTTCCCCTGCCCGTCGAGCGTCCCCATGTCACCGGTGCGGAACCAGCCCGCTCGCATCACCTCGGCGGTCGCGACGGGATCGTCCTCGTAGCCGTCCATGAAGAGCTCGGGGACGCGGCTGTGCACCACGATCTCC
>CAYPOZ010000104.1:6108-8472 GCA_964412415.1 uncultured Isosphaeraceae bacterium
TCGCCGAGGACACCCGGCGGCGATGGCCTCCCGGCCGGGTCGTGGATCTCGACGTCCACGTCGGGGCTTGGCAGCCCGCAAGATCCGCGCGGCGGGAGGTGGCCGGGACGCGGCAGCGTGATCGGGTCGATCTCCGTCATGCCGTAGTTCTCGCCGAGGGTCATGCCGAACCGGCGTTCCAGGCCGTCATGGATCTCGGCGGGGATGCCGCCGATGATCCCCACGCGCAACGGCAGGTCGGCATCGCCCGGATCGGGCGGGATCGAACCGATGAAATTCAGCGTCGCAGCCATGCCGCACAGCACGGTACAGCCGTGTTGGCGCACTTCCTCGCGGAAGCGCGAAGTCGAGAACGTCGGCAGCAGGGCGACACACCCGCCGCATAGGACAGCGGTCATGGTCATGTGGAGCAGTCCCGCCACGTGGTAGAGCGGGAGCCAGTTGTGGAACACGTCGTCCGGACGCAATCCGTAGCCCTCGACCAAGCGAGCGGCGCCGCGCACGAGCTGCCCGTGCCGGATCCGCACCGCTTTCGAACGGCCCGTGGTGCCCGAGGTGTAGATGATGCAGGCGAGCTCCGCGGCGCCGCCGACAGGCGCCATGACCTCACGCGGGTCGACCGCCCGAACGGCCCGGGGGAATACCTCCACGTGGACGCCCCGCCGCTCCGCGACGGCGTCGGCCGCGCCGTCGACCACGAGGATGCGCGAACATGCCGCCCAACCAGGTCCACATCGCCTCCGGACGGTTGTTCAGGAACATCGCCACGCGCGGATGCTCGGGTACTACCAGCGCCCGCAAGCGCGCGGCGACCGCCATCGCCTCGGCCAGCGCCTGCGCATAAGTCCACGACGCCTCGCCCCAGCGCAGGAACGGACGGTGCGGGTCGCGCCGGGCCCGCGCGAGAAAAGCCTCGGCTACCGTGCCGTCCGCGGTCCCGAGCAGCTCGCGCAGTGCCGCCGGTATCCGATTGTCGGTCTCGACGCTCACAGGACTCCTCCCCAAGTCGCCTCGCGCGCCATCGACCCCGAGCGCTCGAAGAGCCGCTCGACGTCGAGTGCGAACAGTTCCCAGACCTCGTCGACGCGCTTGCCGCTGCGATGCAAGTGGACGTTGAGGCAGGTGATCGCCCCGAACCGGTAAGCGGCGAGCGCCTCGAACCAGCGTGCCGCCGGCGCCGGTCGGCCGGTCGCCGCCTCGAACCGAGCCACCACCTCCACCGGCCGCAGCGGACTGCGCACACGCCAGTGAGGACCCCAACAGGCCGGGTCGCACCACATCATCAGCCATCCGAGGTCCAACCCGCGCGCACCGATACCCGCCAAATCCCAATCGATGATCGCCGACACCGCACCATCCGCGACCAACAGGTTCGCCGGCTGGAAATCGCCATGATTGAGGGCCCGCTCATCCGCCGGGGGTCGCGTGGCTTCGAGCGCCTCGCGGGCGCGCAGGCCGGCCTCGATCCACCCCGCCACCGGCGCCTTCCGGAGGGTCGGCTCCCAGTGCGCGATCTCCTCGGCCAACGACCGCCCGTCGGTCAACGGTATCGGCAGCCCCGACACCGGGACCGAATCGAGCGTCGCCAACGCATCCACCGCCAGCGACCATACCGTATCGAGGGCCGCGTCACCCGCAGCCTCGCCGGGGGTGCCCAGCGGGAAGCGTTCGCCTCCCGGCATTCGACGCATGACCAGGCAAGGCGTGCCCATCTCCTCGCCCGTCGGATCCTCCCATAGCACCTCCGGGACGGGCACCTGCCGGCCGGCCAGCGCACGCAACAACGCCGCTTGCGCGCCGAAATCGTTCACACCGCTGCGCCGCACGCCGGGCGGAGCCAGCTTGATGATTGCGTGCTGCGCTACGCCGCCCGGCGGCCCATAGTCGAAACGGAAGGTAAGCCCCGCATGACCGCCGGCCAGCGCCACGCCGCTCACCACATGATCACGACCGAACCGGACACGGACGGAACGCTGCAACGCGCTGATAACGCCCATCTCTCCGAGCATCGCCGACACCTGCCACATATTAAATGAATCGTCAGTAACATGTTACCATGGCCTTCTGCCGCCGCTGCGCGGTCTTGCTAATTGACTGTTCATTTACACTGCGATAGCCTGTCGCCGTAATCACAGCATCTCCGGAAGAGACCATGACAGCCACCGCTTACGTCGAACGCCACGACAGGATCGCCGTCCTGTTCATCAATCGACCGGAGGCGCACAACTGCATCAACTCGGAGACCGCCGCCGCGCTCGAGCGACTGTTCGACGAGCTCGAGTCCGACCCGCAGACGGACGTCGTCATCCTGACCGGTGCGGGCGACGTCGCCTTCAGCACGGGCCTCGGCTTGAAGCAGTTGGC
>CAYPOZ010000104.1:8482-8734 GCA_964412415.1 uncultured Isosphaeraceae bacterium
CTGCCGAGGACCCGATGGGCAGGTATCGGCCGCCGCAACTTCAACAAGCCGCTCATCGCCGCCATCAACGGCTATGCGATAGCCGGCGGTCTGGAACTGGTGCTGTCCACGGATTTCGCGATCGCCGCAGACCACGCCCGCATCGGCTTCAACGAGGCCACGCTCGGGCCCATCGCCGATGCAGGCGGATGTTTCAGGCTGCCGCACTGGGTTCCACTGCCGCTCGCCAAGGAGATGCTGCTGACGGGACGC
>CAYPOZ010000105.1:0-336 GCA_964412415.1 uncultured Isosphaeraceae bacterium
GAGCCGCACCATCCGCAACTCGAGCATCCCCCGTGCGCTCTTCGATGCGGCGCTCGTGAGGCTCGCGATGGCCGAGCACTTCGCGAACGCTGCAGGCCTGCTCAGCGGCACGCGGGGCGCGCTCCCGAGGGCCCCCGACCCAAAAGCCTGAGTGCAGCGCGTGCGGTACCCGCATCGGCAGCGGGTCCCGCGGCACCGGGGAGGGCGCCAGCCGCGATCGCGGCGCAGGCTGTGGCTTCGGCACCAACGCAGGCACCGTCGCCTGCACCGCAGCGCGCGGCTCCGGCGCGTGCCCCTCTCGTCCCAGCGGCCACCGTCGATACCGTCCGCGCACAT
>CAYPOZ010000105.1:420-8623 GCA_964412415.1 uncultured Isosphaeraceae bacterium
CAAGCGCCGGCGCCGATCCCGCCGCGCCCGAGGGCGACCGCTGATGGCCAGGCGCAGCGCAGATGGCGGACCCTACCCGCAGAGCGTGAGCGCACTCGTCGACGCGCTCGCCGGGCTGCCGGGCATCGGGCGCCGCACCGCGGAACGGCTCGCGTTCTGGGTGCTCAAGGCCGACACGGCCGATGCGCTTGCGCTCGCGGATGCGATCCGCGCCGTCAAGCGCGACGTTCGCCACTGCAGCGTGTGCTGGAACCTCACCGACTCCGATCCCTGCCGCATCTGCTCGGACACGGCACGTGACGCGTCGCTGGTGCTGGTCGTGGAGCAGCCCAAGGACCTCATCAGCCTCGAGCAGACGGGGATGCACCGCGGCATCTACCACGTCCTCATGGGTAGGCTCGATCCGCTCGACGGCGTGGGGCCAGAGGCACTGACGGTCGACGACCTCGTGGCTCGTGTGCAGGACCCCGCTCGCAATGCGCGTGGCGCGCCCTTGCGGGAGGTCATCATGGGCCTCAATCCCGACATGGAGGGCGACTCGACCGCGCTGCTCGTCGCCCAGCGCCTTGCCGGCACCGGCATTGCCGTGACCAGGCTCGCGCGCGGGCTTCCCTCGGGCTCGCAGATCGAGTTCGCCAACCGCGCGGCGCTTGCCGATGCGATCGCACTTCGCCAGCCAGTCTGATGCGGCGGGGCAGTAGCCTGCCTGCGCATGAAGTTCGAGCTGCGACAGCAGGCCAAGGCGGCGCTCGGGCAGCACCTGAAGGTGGCGCCTCGGGTCATCCAGGCCATGGAGATCCTGCAGCTCCCGCAGACGTCGCTCGAGGAGCGCGTGGAGCAGGAGCTGCAGTCGAATGTCGCGCTTGAGGTGGCCGAGGAGGTCCCCGACGAGGACGACCGGCGCGGCGCTGCGGACGAGCGCGCCGCCGAGCAGGAGGAGGACTCGGAGGTCGAGCGCACGCTGGTGGTCGGTGAGCGCGGCGAGGACTTCGAGCGCCTGCGCCGCATCGAGGAGGGCATCGGCGAGGAGTGGCATGGCGACAGCCTTCGCGACACGCACCGTGCGGAGTCCGTCGCCGATGCGCGCGCAGAGCTGTTCGCGAATGCGCCAGGCCGTGGCGCGAGCCTCGAGGAGAGTCTCGCCGACCAGTGGGCGCTTGCGGAGCAGCCCGCAGGCATGCAGGCCATCGGTCGGCAGCTGATCCCGTTCATCGGCAGCAATGGCCTCTGGACGATGGATGCGGCATCGCTTGCGCGCGAGCTCGCCGCACAGGGCATCGCCACCGATGAGGCCACCGTCAACCGGGTGATTGACGCGATGCAGCGGCACTTCGAGCCCCCTGGCATTGCTGCGCGCGACATGCGCGAGTGCCTGCTGCTCCAGCTTGACTCGCTGGAGGAGCGCGCGCGTGGCGCCGCCAGCGGTGACGAACCGGTTCCGGAGGCGGAGTCGCGATTTGCCGACGCGCGGACGCTCGTGAGCGACCATCTCGACGACCTGCGCGAGAACCGCATCCCGCGGATCGAGCAGCGCACAGGCATGGTGCATACGCGCGTGGTGCGCGCGATGGAGCTGCTCCGGCTCCTCGACATCGCCCCCGGGCGCGCGCTCGCGCAGCAGGAGTCGCTGGCGGTGCGGGCCGATGTGATCATCGAGCGTGAGCCTGAGGGTGACAGCTACGTGGCCCGTCTCGCGGACGGCACCGTGCCGAACCTCAAGGTGAGCGAGGCCTACCAGCGCATGTCGCGTGAGCGCGGCACGGATGACGCGACGCGCACGCTGCTGTCCGAGTCGATCCGCCGCGCGCAGTGGTTCATCGATGCGGTGGAGCAGCGGGGCGCCACCCTGCTTCGCGTGGTGAACGTCATCGTGCGCGTGCAGCACGATGCGCTTGAGCAGGGGTTTGCGGCGCTTCGGCCGATGCCGATGACCGATGTGGCGTCGGAGCTCGGCATGAACGTGAGCACGGTGAGCCGTGCCATCTCGGGCAAGTGGGCATCCACGCCGCGTGGGCCGGTGGAGCTTCGCCGCTTCTTCTCGGGAGGGCGCGAGACGGAATCTGGCGCAGATCTCTCTTGGGATGCCGTCAAGGCGATCGTGAAGGAGATCGTGGATGCTGAAGACCGGCGTGCACCGCTGTCTGACTCGGCGATCGCCGCGCAGCTCAAGGCACGCGGGATCACGCTCGCGCGCCGGACGGTCGTCAAGTACCGCGAGCAGATGGGCATTCCTTCGGCGCGCATGCGGCGCCGCCACGGCGACTGAGCCATGCGCTGCACGGGATGCGGGTACGAGCTCTGGAGCATGGCCCCCGGCCGCTGCCCCGAGTGCGGTCGCGACTGGACTCACCGCGAGTTCCACTACCTGCCCGGACGTGTGCGCTTCCTTTGTCCGCATTGCGATCACGCGTATGCGGGCCTTGGCCGGGACGGTCGCCCATGGCCAGAGTCCTTCGACTGCCGCGCATGCGGCCAGCACGTGACGCTTGACACGATGCGTGCGCTGCCCGCACCGGGGCTTGGCACCGACCAGGTAATGGGCAACATCCACCCGTGGGTTGAGCGTGCGCGCATCGGGCGATGGCGCGCGTTCTGGCGGACACTCCGGGCAACGCTCACGGCACCGCACGAGCTGGGCCGGGCACAGCCGCAGAGCGCGCGCGTCCGCGATGCGCTCGTGTTCAGCGCGTGGGTCTCCGCGATCACCCTGACGCTGCCGCTCACGTGCATGGGGTTTCAGGCGATCCCCATTCTTCTCGCTGCGCCAGGTGCCACCATCACCTCGTCCGAGACGATGCTCATGCTGGGCGCAGCGCTGGGGTTGATCGCGTTCCGGCCGCTGATCGCGTTGCTGCAGGCGGCGGTTGGCCACGCCGTTCTCAAGGCCACAGGACCGGTCCGCGGCGGCTGGAACGTGACCGCATGCGCGTGCCTCTACGGCATGGGCCCTGTGGTGGCGGACTCGATCCCGTGTCTCGCGTGCGTATCTCCGGTGGGGTCCATCTGGAGCCTCATCTCTTCGATCATCCAGCTCTCGGTGGCGCAGGGTGTCTCGGGCCGCCGCGCATCGCTTGCGCTGCTGCTCCTGCCGGG
Organism: uncultured Isosphaeraceae bacterium; assembly: GCA_964412415.1. GTDB lineage: Bacteria > Planctomycetota > Phycisphaerae > Phycisphaerales > SM1A02 > ZLKRG44. The sequence continues at coordinate 3,514 of CAYPOZ010000105.1, forward strand.
TGTGGCGCTCGCCGTCGGCGTGAGCATCGCACTCTGGACCTTCTACTCCTCGCTCGACGGCTAGCGGCCCGCTGCGCCCTCCGGGCAGCGGGAACGACTCTCACACGCGCAGCCTCTCCCATCCGGGCGACAGGAACCGCCAAAGGAACAGCAGCCCGCGCACCACAAGCTCGCCGCAGAGCGCCATCCAGATGCCCGCAAGGCCAAGGTCCAGGTGCACGCCGAGGAACCACGCGGCCGGCAGGCGCACGCCGTAGCTCGACACGACAGTGATGATGAGGCATGCGGTCGTGTCTCCGACGCCGCGGAGCCCGTTGCGGATCACCATCGATAGCGCGAAGAACACCTGCACGATGCCGCAGATGAAGAGCAGCCTCGGCGTCTCCTCGAGGTGCACGGGCTCGCGGCTGATCAGCCGCGTCAGCGGCTCGCCGGCCACCATGAACACAATGCCCATCAGTCCCATGATCGCGATGCCGATCCATGTGCACGCCCAGATCGCCTGCCTCGCCTTGCGGATGTTGCCGGCGCCCGCGTACTGCCCGGCGAGCGCGCCTGCGGCGATGCCCATCGCGAAGCCGGGCAGGAAGCTGAACGCCTCCCACTGGACCGCGATCATGTGCGCGCCGATCAGCCCACCGGCTTCACCCTCCGATGCGCCGCGGGCGATCGCCACCATGCCGATGAACATGAGCACGAAGAGGTTGACGGCCCACATCGCGATGCCCTCCGCGAAGTTGGGCACGCCGATGCGCGCGATGCGCCAGCCCATCGCGCGGTCGACAGCAAGGTGCGACCGGTCGGGCCTGAACCCCGGCACGCCGCGGAAGATTGCACGAAGCGTCAGCGCAGCGCCCACCACGTAGCTCAGCGCGGTGCCCGCAGCGATCCCGAGCACGCCCCACTCGCTCGCTTCGATCGGGAGCATCCGCGGGATCTCGAACCCAATCACCGTGCCCTCCACGCCGGAGAGCACCCAGGTCGCGATCACGTTGATCACGTTGACGATGATCGCTATGGTGCTCGGTGCCGTTGTGTCACCCGCGCCGTGGAGGCACATGGAGCCCACAGCCATCACGCCCGCAAAGGGCATGGCCACCGCAAGCACCCGCACGTACTGCACGCAGAAGTCGAGCGACCGTCCCTCCAGTCCGGAGACCTGCGCCAGCGGCACCACGACCCACCACAGCGCAACGCCAACGAGTGCGCCCCACCCCACGCTCAGAAGGAGCGCGGTGCCGGCGGCTCCCTCTGCCTCGGGGCGGTTTCCCGCACCCATCGCGCGGGCGATGATCGCCTGCCCTCCGACCCCGAGCCCCGCCATCGCGATCCCGATGAACCAACCCACGTAGGAACCGATGCCGATCCCGTCGAGCGCGGGCACCACGGTGCCTTCCGGCAGGAACCCCGCCACCATCTTGTCGACCAGTCCGACCGCCGCGGTCATGAGCTGCTGGAGCAGCACCGGCAGCGCGAGCAGCCAGATCGCCGACGGCATCGAGCGTCCCGCGAGCTTGCCGCTGCGGATCTCTCCGTCCTGCGATGCCTCAGCCTCCTCGACAGCCAGCACCGCGTCAGGAGGATCGTCTGGGCTCGCCGCTGTTGTGGCGGGATCGGTCTGTCTCAATCCCGGCTCACTTCACGCCTGCGCCGACGTTGCCGAAGGGGGCGGGGGCCGCCGCACCATCGGTGTACGTGCTCTTGGCTCCGCGGGCCGCGAGGCCTGTGGGCACGCCCGGCGACTCGAACTTCGGGATGTCCCAGAAGACCAGGTAATCCCAGAATCCGAGGTCGCGCTGGTAGGTCGGGTAGAGGTACACCTGGGCCGGCGCAAACCGCGCGGCCACGGGCGTCGACGCGTACCACGAGAGCCACATGCGCCGATTGAGGCCGAAGTCCTGGTCGGTGAGCAGACGCAGGCTGTCGAGGCTTGCGAGGTTGACGGCGAGCTCCGACTGGTCGAGGGCAGTGGCCAGTGCCTGGAACACGTCGTCGCGCGCATACTGCCCGAGGCCGATCGCGAGCTCGACCCGGATATCGCTCTCCTCCTGCTCCGCAACGAGCCTTCGCCACATGGCCTCAGCCACACGCTCGTTGTGCAGCCGCTGCAGCGCCGCGGCCGCCGCCATGCGAACCTGGAAGAAGGAGCTGTCAAGCCGCTGCGCGATCAGCGTGGCGTCCTCAGGCGTGCCGTGCCGGCCGAGCGCCTCGATGGATGCCGCCTGCACCAGCGGGTCGCGCTCCTCCTGCACGTAGAAGCGGTAGAGCTTCACGTACGCCTCGGTCCCGCCGAAAACCGAGTTGGACAGGAGCGAGATCCCGCGGCGCATGTTCTCGCTGTCGGTGGTGTCGACCGCCCACGCCGCAGCCTGCTGCGGGGAAGGCGGCACAAAGGACTCGCCGAAGGACTTTAGGTCGCTGCCGATGGTGTCGCATCCGCTGCACAGCAGCGCGAGCGTGCCGCATGCGGCGGCGCACACCATCGACGCGGTCCTCATAGGTGCCGAGGATAGTCGCGCCGCCGCCGTTGCAGCGGCGATTGCCTACGCTTGCCGCCATGGCCAGGCTCCGCATCAGAGGCGTACCGCTCGGCGTCTACCAGACCAACGCCTACCTGCTGTGGATTGACTCGACCGACCGGCCCTGCTGGGTCATCGACCCTGGCGAGGATGCTGCGAAGGTCCTGCTCCCGATCATTCGCGCGGAGGGCCTGAAGGTTCAGGCGATCCTGTGCACGCACGCCCACCACGACCACATCGCAGGCCTTGAGTCGCTGCGGGCCGCGCTCGGCGATCCGCCGCTCTACGGGCACGCGGATGAGCAGCGGTGGTATGGAGACCCGTCCCTCAACTTGAGCGCCTACACGGATGGGCCGCCATCATCGGCGCGCGCACCTGACCATGCCCTCGCCGAGGGAGATGAGCTCACGCTCGGGCCGACAGTGTGGCGTGTGTTGCACGTGCCCGGCCACAGCCCAGGATCGGTCGCGCTGGTGTGCGGGGCCGCGAACGTGGCCATCGTGGGTGACACGCTCTTTGCTGGATCGATCGGCCGAAGCGACCTCCCCGGCGCTGACCCTGCGGCGCTCGCGGATTCGCTCGCACGCATGCTGCGCGAGCTCCCCGACGAGACCGTGGTGCATCCAGGACACGGGCCATCCACCACGATCGGCGCCGAACGCCGCTCGAATCCCTTCCTCCAGCGGGGCATGGACTGGGCGAGGGCCTAGCGCGCCGCGCGTGCCTGCGCCCAGTCGCGCATCCGCAGCTCGAGCACGTCAAGCGGCAGGGGACCGGCCCACAGAAGGTGGTCGTGGAAGGCGCGCAGGTCGAAGGATTCGCCAAGCGTCGCCTCGCACTCAGCGCGGATCGCCCTGATGCGGAGCTCGCCGATCTTGTAGGCGAGCGCCTGGCCAGGCCATGAGATGTAGCGGTCGACCTCGCGCTCGATGTTGAGCGGCGAGAGCGCGGTGTGGCGCGTCATGTAGGCGATCGCCTCGTCGCGCGACATGCCGAGCGCGTGCATGCCCGTGTCCACCACCAGCCTGCACGAGCGCCACATCTCGTAGAGGAGCCGCCCGAAGTCGTCGTAGGGATCCTCGTAGAGCCCCATCGGGGTGCCGAGCCGCTCGGCGTAGAGCGCCCATCCCTCGATGAATGCGGTCGACTCGACATCCTGCCGGAACTCGGGCAGCCCCTCGAGCTCCTGAGAGATGGCGATCTGCAGGTGATGCCCTGGCACCGCCTCGTGAAGCGAGAGCGGCACGATCTCGTAGGTAGGACGCTGGTCAAGCGCGTAGGTGTTTGCGTAGAACCATCCTGGCAGCCCAGCCTTCATGCTGCCCGGCATGTAGTAGGCGGTGGTCTGCTGCGGGGCCATGAATCGGGGGATCTCGCGCACGCCGTAGGGCAGCCGGGGGAGCTTGCCGAAGTACTCCGGCAGCAGCGCATCGATGCGCTTGCAGATGTCCCGGTAGCGGCCCAGGAGCTCCTCGCCGGTAGTGCAGTAGAAGCGAGGGTCGGTGCGAAGGTAGGCCATGAATGCGGCGCGCCGCTCCTCCGGTGGCATCTGCGCGCGTGCGGGATCCGACCCGTACCAGTCGGTGCGCGCGATGACCTCGTCCATCTCAAGCAGGATGCGGGCCACCTCGCCACGGCCGATCTCGTGAACTTCCTTGGGCATGAGCCCAGTTGTCGTGAAACGGCGCACGTCGTGCGCGTAGGCCTCGGCGCCACTGGGTGCGTCAGAGGCCGCGATCGTCTCGCGGCATGCGGGGATGTAGGTATCGGCGAGCCATAGGCGAAGCAGTCCCAGCGACAGCAGCGCGCCCTCGCGCGCACGGTTCACGCGCTCGCGCATGTCAGCGAGCTGCTCCGCGCCAACACCGGCAGGCGGCTTGTCGAGCGGGCGCTCGAGCTCGCGCAGCCCGCCGCGCTGCACGGCGTCGAACTGCTCGAGGACGCCCTGCATGACGACTCGCGGCGGCACGACGCCATCATTCAGTCCGGCCTCGAGCACATCGCGGATGCTGTCGACTGACTCGGAGATGCGGCTGCAGCGCGCCACATAGTCCTCGAGGTCCTGCGGCGTGCGGATCGGCACGCGGTCGGCAAACTGCGGGAACGAGATCTGCGGTCCGCTGCGGTGGTTGACCGGCATGAGCCACCGCCGGAAGGGGACCGCCTCGACGGAGAGCCTGAACTGGCGGCGAAGCAGGTCGAGGTCGAGCCGGCGCAGGACGGAGGCGAGGCTGGTCTCCCCCGCGCAGCCGACGAGCCAGCGGCCGCCGGGGTAGAAGTCGGCATAAGCGTAGGCGTATTGGATGGCGAGGGCGGTCTTGCCCACGCCGCCCATGCCCTGCACGGCGGTGAGCACGCCGAATCGGCCGAGTCCGGCGGCTTCATGCAGGCGTTGCATCTCCGCCTCGCGTCCGACGAAGCGGGGGTTGTGCGCGGGTAAGTTGCCGGGGGCATCGCGCAGACGGCGGAGACGTGAGAGTCTGGCGTGCGAGGAGCGTTCGAGGTCGTCGAGTCGCGTGCGGACATCGCTCTGCTTCAGCGCCTCAATGCCTGCGTGGTACCAGGGCCGGAGGTCCACTTGGTTGCGGCGG
>CAYPOZ010000106.1:0-8533 GCA_964412415.1 uncultured Isosphaeraceae bacterium
ACTCGATCTTCGTCATGGGCGTCAAGGTACGCGGGAGCGCGTCGCCGACACCACCTGCTGCCGAAGCTGCTCCTCACCCGCGCAGAAGCGAAGCGACAGCCGCGCCACGGCGGCAGGCAGGGGAAGGGCGACCGCAAGCGGCTCCACCTTCACCCAGTCCTTCCCTGTCATGAGGATCGCCTCCGCGCCCGCATCGCAGGCCTCTGCGCCGAGACGGCGCACCGCCGACGCCGAGTAGTGCGCGTGGTCGCGGAGCAGCGGCATGGCGACCACGGTCGCGCCCGACGCCTCTGCCTGCTGGCGGATCAGCTCAGGCCGCGCGACGCCTGCCCATATGGCGACTCGCCGGCCCGCAAGCCACCGCACGTCGGCGGGGCTCGCTGCACGCAACGCATCAGAGCCAGGCCGCATGAGATCGACGCCCGACCATTCGTGGTCGCACCACGCGAGCGGAGGCTTCCCGTGATGCGACTCGATCTGCGCGGCCAGGGCCGAGTCAACGCTGCATGCATGCGTCACGACAACCGCGCCCGCACGAGCCAGCGCGCGCGCGCGCTCGCGCTGCCACCCGAACGGCAGCAGGCGGTCATCGAGGCAGGGCCGTGTGGCATCAACAAGCACGATGTCCAGGTCGCGCGCCACACGCCTGTGCTGGAACCCGTCGTCGAGCACCACGACGCCGATCGTCGGATCCTTGCGGATCGCATGCGCGATCGCCGGCGCTCGGTCCGGGTGCGCGACAACCGGCACACCGTCAAGCGACGCCATGTGCTCGCTTGCCTCGTCGGACCTCCCATGCCTCGAGCGGTACCCGCGCATCGCGATCAGCGGCCTTACGCCTGCGTCGATGCACGTGCTGCACACCCAGCGCACAACCGGGCTCTTGCCTGTGCCGCCAGCCACGATGTTGCCGACCGAGATCACCGGACGGCCGATGCGCATGCCACCCGAGCGGCCGAAGCGCTCGCCACGCCACCGTGCGCCGAGCCCGTATGCCACCGAGGCCACTCGCGCGACGGGCGCACACCAGTCTGGAAGCGGACCGCTGCTCATCGTCTCCATCACCCTACACGCGATCGCGCAGGCGCTGCGCGCGAGCGGCCCTGCGTGCCCGCGGCGCATCGGCTGCCATGCGGTGCGTCACGTGGAACATCCCCGCGCCATGGCCTCCACCGCGTGGAGGATCTCCTGCAGCGGCATGCCGCGAACGACCGACTCCTCGCCGAGGACCGAGACCGGCCAACCCTGTGCGACGAGGTCGGCGATGTCGTACGCGCCGGCCTTGCCCCTCCAGCGGCCTGATGCGACATGGTCATCAATGAGCGCCTGCGGCACCTTGCCGAAACGGACGGTTGCCGCCGCGCACAGCATGCGCCGCTGCGAGCCATCGGCAGACAGCACGCACGCGCCGCTCCAGACGCGCTGGTCGCGACCGATGGTGCCCTCGATCATGGCACGCGCCTCATGCGCGTCGGCGGACTTGCCGAGCGCGGCCGAACCGAGCACGCATGCCGTGTCCGCCGCAATGACCGCACGTGCGCCGGACGAGACGAGGCCTCCGAGGGGCTCCTGCCTCAGCACCTGCGCGGCCTTGAACCATGCGAGCGCCATGCAGTCGCGCGCAACGTGCGCCGCACGTACCGGCAGGAGCGCGTCGTCGATCGCGGGGACACGCACGATGACATCGAGCCCCGAGCCCTCGAGCATCTCGCGGCGGCGCGGGCTGGAGCTTGCCAGCACGACACGGGTGCGTGCGGCGCTCACAGCTGCGCCTCGCAACGCTCCATCACCGCGTCGACCGTCACCCGGTCCATGAGTGCCCTGCCACGCGCCTCGTCGCGGTACGCGTGCGCGCCGAGCCGCTCACCGCGCCCACCCCAGAGGCACCACTTCGCCCCCTGCCACGGACCGGTGCGCTCCGGGTCAGTCGGCCCGAAGATGCCGACGTACGGGCATCCGATCCCAGCGGCGATGTGCACGGCCGCGGAATCCTGCGCGACCGCGAGCGACGCATCCGCGAGCAGCGCCATCATCCTGCCGATCGACAGCGTGCCGCAGAGGTTCACTGCGCCGGGCACGCCATCGAGCGCAGCGCGCACCTGAGCCTCCTCGCCCGGAGCCCCGATCGCCGCGACCACCAGGCCCCGTGACTGGAGCCGCCGCGCGACCTCTGCCCATCGTGCAGGATCCCACCGCTTGCCGGGCCATCGGGACGTCGGCGCGATGGCGGCGAACCGCCCCGCCAGCCCCAGCCCATCGCGTGATGCGCGCCACCAGCGGACATCCTCAGGCGGCGCATGCAGCGCAGGATCGGGATCCGCATTGACCCCAAGCGCCGCCACGAGCGCAAGCATCTCGCTGAGCGCATCGGAGCCGGCGGCATCCGGCACCCGAAGCGTGCCGCCGAGCCACGCAAGCTCGCGCGCACGCGCGCGGACCGCGCGCAACGGCGCGCGCGTCGACCACGACGCCACCGCGCTGCGCGCAAGGCCCTGGCAATCGAGCACAAGGTCGTACGCACCGAGCCGCATTGAGCCGCACCAGCCCGACACCTCTCGGATGAGCGATGCGCTGCGCCACCACCTGCGCCAACGCCCGCGCGGAAACGGGATGACGCCATCGAGCGATGGATGCCCGCGCACCGCATCCACGAATGAGTCCTGCACGAGCCAGTCGATGGTCGCGCCTGGCCACGCTCGCCGCAGCGCAGCGAGCACAGACACCGTCCTGCACACATCCCCCAATGCGCTCGGACGAATGATGAGGATGCGGTTTGGCGCAGCAGTCATGCGCACCGTGCTTGCGGAGTATAGTCCGTGTTTCCCCGTTCCCGGCCGTGAGCGCAACTCCTCCGCCATCCTCTCCCAACCCGGCCCCCGGACCCGAGCCGAAGCCGCGCGCTCCGCGGCCGGCGACCGATCCTGGCGAGTCGCGCGCGGGCAGCATGAACGACACGCTGCTGGGAAAGATGGTGGTGGCGCGAGGACTCGCCACCGACGAGGAGCTCGAGGCGGCGATGGGGATTGCGCGCGGCGCAGGAAACGCGCCGCGTGCGCTCGCGGACGTGCTTGTGGAGCACCACATCGTCACCAAGCGGCAGCTTGCGCGCCTGCGCATGAACCTCGAGGGGGACCGCGCCGCGCTGCGGATCCCCGGCTACCAGATCATGCGCAAGCTCGGTGCCGGTGCCATGGCGACCGTGTACCTCGCCAAGCAGCTCAGCCTCGACCGGCTTGTCGCCATCAAGATCCTGCCCCGCAAGTTCCTGTCCGACCCGATGTTCGTGGAGCGCTTCTACAAGGAGGGACGTGCGGCCGCGAAGCTCAGCGACCCCAACATCGTCGGCGCGTTCGACGTCGGCCAGGTGGGCGAGCACCACTACTTCGTGATGGAGTACGTCGACGGCGAGACGGTCTTCGACAAGCTGCACCGCGACAAGCGAATCGAGGAGCGCACGGCGCTGGAGATCACGCGGCAGGTCGCGAGCGCGCTGCAGCATGCGCACGCCAAGGGCTTCATCCACCGCGACGTGAAGCCCAAGAACCTGATGCTCACCAAGTCGGGCGCGGTGAAGCTCGCCGACCTTGGCCTTGCGCGCGCGATCGCCGACAAGGAAGCGGCGGCCGCCGAGCGCAACAAGGCCTTCGGCACCCCCTACTACATCTCGCCGGAGCAGATCCGAGGCGCCACGGACATCGGCGCACCCGCCGACATCTACGGGCTTGGGGCCACGCTCTACCACATGCTCACAGGCCGGGTCCCCTTCGAGGGGCGCACTCCCACTGAGGTCATGCAGAAGCACCTCAAGGCCCCCCTGGTGCCGCCGGACCATCTTGTGCCGAGCATCTCGTCCGATGCGGCGGAGATCGTCGAGATGACGATGGCCAAGAGCCCATCGAAGCGGTACCAGTCGGCGGCGGACCTGCTCGAGGACATCAACCTCGTGCTTGCGGGCAACCGGCCTCGACACGCGCACCGCGGACCGGACATCACCTCGATCGCTGCCGACGCAGAGCGACTTCCCGAGACGGCGCCGGTGAAGGCAAGCCCCACTCGCGCCACGAGCCCAGTCCTGCTCGTGGTGCTTGCGGCGAGCGTGCTCGTGAACCTCGTGCTGCTGCTGCTTGTGCTCCTGAGGCGCTAGCGCACCTCGACCGTCATCTCCACCTCGACGCACGCGCCAAGAGGCAGCGCGTTTACGCCCACTGCAGCGCGGGCGTGGCGACCCCGCTCGCCGAAGACCTGCTGCAGGAGCTCGCTGGCGCCGTTGGCGACCTTCGGCTGCTCGGTGTAGCCGTCCACGCTGTTGACGAACACGCCGAGCCTGACGATGCGCTCGACCCGGTCGAGCGAGCCGCCGAGGGCGTCGGCGACCACGGCAAGGCCGTTGAGCACGCACTGGCGTGCGCACTCCTGGGCCTTCTCGAGCGGCACCTCACCGGGGCAGGACCCCGTTGCGATGAGCGCCCCATCGCGCATCGGAAGTTGCCCGCTGACGAAGATCAGGTTTCCCGAGCGCACGAAGGGGATGTAGGACGCTACGGGCTTTGGCGCCTGTGGCAGGGTCAGGCCCAGTGCAGCCAAGGCTGCTGCAGGGGTTTGCGCACTGGTGGATGCGGTGTGACCGCCCGTCGGGACTGAATTGGATGCCATCATGTGGAACCGCAAGATACCCCCTGCGAATATCTTGACGATCCCCTCACAAGTCGTAGACTTTGTGAGCGTCGGGTTTGCCCGACATGGCTGTGGTGGCTGATACCGAAGTCGTCCTTATTGCGTCGCATTCTGCGGCGCCCCTGATTCCCGCCACCCCAGCCGACATCCTGAACCACGATGGGAAGCCCCCGTGCCCGTCGTTTGTGTGTCATTGTCGTGCCCCCCTGCACCGCGGTGCCTTCGTACCCCTCCACAGTGAGGACAGCGCGCTTGCGGACCGTCAGGACTGGGCGGTGAGTCTAAAGGTTATCGGTACAACAGATTTGGAGAAATCCCCATGAAGAAGCGTGGCTTCACACTCGTCGAGCTGCTCGTCGTGATTGGCATCATCGCCATTCTCGTCGGACTGCTGCTGCCGGCCCTCAGCAAGGCCCGTCAGAACGCCCTCACGACCAAGGACGGCGTCCAGGTCGGCCAGATTCAGCGGTCCTTCCTGACCGCCGCAGCCGAGGATCCGGAGGGCTACCTCCTGATGCCAGGTCGCGTCTTCCGCAAGCAGGCCGACATCGGCGGCGGCCAGCTCCGGTTCGTCAACGGTCTCGGTGACACCGACTATGCCCGCAACAACACTGCGCGCATCTACTCGTGCGCGATCGCCCGTCAGCTCTTTCAGCCGGCGCAGTGCATCGGGCCCACCGAGGTCAACCTGAACATCAAGGAGAAGAAGAACTACAACTTCGACGCCTACCAGCCGTACAACAACGTCCCCAGCTACTGGGACGATACGTTCCAGGCCAACCACCAGACCGGCGAGTCGAACACCTCCTATGCCTCCCTGGTGCTCATCGGCCGCCGCGCATTCAGCGACACCAACTGGCGCAACAACGGTACGGCAGAGCAGGCGCAGTTCGGCACCCGCGGTCCCCGCGACGGCGCGATCAGCGGCGACGAGCTGACCCGCTCACCCACCATCCTCCTGCACGGCGCGAAGAGGGAGTGGAACGGCAACATCGTCTATGCCGATGCCCACGTGAAGCTCGAGCAGAACTTCCTCTGCGCGAACTACGCGTGCCCCGAGACAGGCGACCGCAACCGCGACAACATCTACCGCAGCGAGTTCGCATGCCAGGGCCAGACCAACTCGCGCGCAGGTGCCGACAACTGGATGGGCTTCGTGATCGGCAACCCGATCTACGACCCGCTGGGCTCCGGCGGCGGCGCGAATGCCAACGCAACCCTCATCGCGGACGCACTGCTCCCGCAGGCCCCCTGATGCGCACTCACGAACCAGAACCCAAGAACTTTCATATGGAGTCCACATCAATGAACCGCAAGAACGCGTTCACGCTCATTGAGCTACTCGTCGTCATGGCCATCATCGCGCTCCTTCTAGGACTGCTGCTTCCCGCGCTGTCCAAGGCCCGCGCGACCGCCCGCCAGGTCAAGGACGGCACCCAGGTCCAGCAGGTCCACAAGGGCTGGCTGACGGCCGCTGCCGAGAACACCGAAGGCCTCTTCCCGACGCCGGGCGAGGTGCGCCGCCTCCAGGTCGCGACCAGCGGCGGCAACCAGTTCGTGCAGGGCACGGGCGAGTGGGACGAGACCCTGAACACCAACCAGGCGCTCTACTCGGTCTGCATCGCGCGCAACTACTTCACGCCGCAGATCCTGGTCTCGCCCGCGGAGATCAACTCCCGCGTGATCGTGTGCTCGAACTACAACTACCGAGCGATCAACCCGGCAAACGCCACGAACCCCACGTACTGGGACCCGACGAACTTCCGCACCGACCTCGCCACGATCTGCAACACCTCGTACGCGACGATGCCGCTCTACTCCGGCGTCCGCCGCCGCGAGCAGTGGCGCAACTCGGGCGATGCGGGCTTTGTCGTCGTCGGCAACCGTGGCGTGCGTGACGGCAACAACACCGGCAACGACTACCTGCAGTCGCGCACGCTCGAGATCCACGGCGGTCCCAAGGAGTGGGACGGCAACCTCTGCTTCAACGACAACCACGTGGTCTTCGGCCGCAGCTTCTCGCCAGAGGGCCTGCGCCCGGTGCGCGTGCCGAACCAGACGCAGAATGTGATCGACAACGTGTTCAAGCGCGACATTCCAGGTCCCAACGGCCGTGACAACGACGCCGTGCTGTGGATCAACCGTGCGGCCACAGTCCCCGCGCCGCAGAACGCGAATGACCAGAACCCCGCCACCCAGATGCAGAACAACAACTCCTGGGACTGACAGGTTCGGCTGATCCGCGGGCCGCAACGCCCGCGAACGATTGAGTTCCCGATGGAGGCCGCCCTGCGCGGCCTCCATCTCTTTTTGTCCGGCGGCGCAGATCTAGACTCCCGGTGTGCGAACCGCGGTTGCTGCAACCATCCTGTCACTCGCCGTGGGTGTCGCTGCCCACGCGCACGAATCGGTCGCCTCTCGGATGGCCGTGCAGACTGCACCGTTTGGCCCCTCGCCGGCCGCGCCTTCCGCCCCCGCCGTCCCAGCGGCTCGGCAGGCCACGCGTGTGGCGGTCATCCCGCTGCGGGGCGCGATCGACGACGTCACGGCCGAGAGCGTGGACCGGCGGGTGCAGCTTGCGCTCGACGAGGGCGCGCAGGCCATCGTGCTCGAGCTCGACACGCCAGGTGGCGACCTGATGTCGACGTTGCGCATCTGCGATGCGGTGAAGTCGCGGCTGCCCTCGAACACTGTCGCGTGGGTGCATCCGCATGCGTACTCGGCGGGCGCAATCATTGCGCTCTCCGCACGGGAGATCGTGATGTCGCCCTCCGCCGCGATGGGTGATGCGGCTCCGGTGCAGGCCGTGCCTGGATTTGGCATGGTGCCGCTGCCCGCGGCCGAGCGTGCGAAGGTCGAGTCGCCCGTTGTGGCTGAGGTTGTCGACAGCGCGCGACGGCGCGGCTACGACGAGCGGCTTGTCGCGTCTTTCGTGCGCCTGGGCCAGCCCCTCTGGCTTGCGGAGCGCACCGACGGCAGTGCACGTGCGATCATCGATGCCCAGGAGCACGGTGCGCTCTTCGGGTCGAGCGCGCCGGCCGACGCTGCCGACATTCCCGCCCCGGCCGAAGCGGATCCGCCGCTGCTGCCCTTCATCCAGAAGCTGTCGCAGGCGGCGCCGGTTTCGCCCGCCGTTCTGGCGCGACCCGACCTCGAGCCGCAGCGGGGACGCGAGGCTCTCGGCGCTGGCGACCGCGGCGAGTGGCGGCTCGTCGGGCAGATTGTGGGACCAGACCAGCTGCTTGTCGTGTATCCCGACGAGGCACGCGCGCTGAATCTCGCGAGTGGAGTGGTTGCGAACGACCGCGACCTTGCGGCCTGGTTCGGCGCGACGACGCTGACACGCTACGAGGAGTCGTGGTCCGAGGCGCTTGTGCGGTTCCTCACGAGCTGGCCCGTACGCATTGCCCTCATCGCCATTCTCCTGATCTCGTTCTTCATCGAGGCATCGAGCCCTGGGCTTGGGATCTTCGGGGCAATCTCGCTGGTGGCGCTGCTGCTGCTGACTGGTGCGCCGGCCCTCCTTGGGCTCTCGCAGTGGTGGCCCGCACTTGCCGTTGCATGCGGCCTGCTGCTCATCCTTGCCGAGGTCCTGCTCTTCCCGGGCATGGCGGTGCCCGCAATCGCCGGCGGAGTCCTGGTGCTCGTCGGACTTCTTGCGAGCTTCGTCACACGTGACCTCTCGACGCCAGCAGGACAGTCGCAGCTGGCGTCCGCCGTGGCGACCGTGCTCGGAGGCTGCTTCGCAGCAGGTGTCGGCATCTGGATCGCTGGACGAATCCTTCCCCGCACACGAGGCGCGGCACGGCTTGTGCTGGCCCGGGCCATGGCCGCTGGCGGAAACCTGGAAGGCGCCATC
>CAYPOZ010000107.1:0-8494 GCA_964412415.1 uncultured Isosphaeraceae bacterium
GGGTACGAATCAGGATGGTGTGCCGAACATCTGCCAGTGCCCCGGAGATGTGACGCTCAACGATGTTGTGGACGGCGTTGATCTCGCAGCCGTGCTCGGCGCATGGGGCACGAGCGGTCAGGCGCAGTTCCGCACCGACATCGACAATGATGGCATCGTGAGCGGCGCAGACCTTGCGTTCGTGCTGAGCGGCTGGGGTCCCTGCCCCTAGTCAGCTTGTTCCTACGCTGCGTGCATGCGATTCGACCACGCGGTGTGGGCGGGCATGGATCGGCTTTCAGGAGCCGAGTACATGCAGCACCTCCTCTTCGGCCGGGCGCAGCGCTTCGCGCACGCACTTGAGTCTCACGGCATTCCCTACGCGGTGTGCGGGGGCATGGCCGTGATCGCCTGGATCTCGCGCGCGGATCGCGCGTACACCCGCGGCACGAGCGATGTCGACGTGTGCATGTACCGGCGCGACCTTCCGCGCGCGATCGATGCGCTGCGGCCGGCGGGGTTCGAGTTCGCCGAGGTGGACGGCGCCCCGATGTTCCTCGACGGCCCGGGCACGTCGGTGAAGGATGCGGTGCACATCCTTTTCGCGGGTGAGCCGATCGTCGGGGGCAACCCCGGCACGGTGCCTGAGCTTGGGTCAGGTGCCCGCTACGAGCAGTTCCCGTGGACGCATCTGGACCTCGAGTCGCTGCTGGTCATGAAGCTTCATGCGGACCGGTTTCACGACCGCACCCATATTGCGGACCTGTGGCGATCGGGCGCGATCGACCGCTCGTGGGTGGACCGGATGCCCGTCCCCCTGCGCGCGCGCCTCAGCTCGTGGCTGGACGAGTGCGAGCGCCAGTACGGCAACTCGCCGCACTGACCTTGCGCGGAGTCGGGGTACGGCGGCGCTAGGGCAGCATGACCGACCGGGAATCTGCAAGAACTTGCGCCTCAATTCGCTGGCCGTGCGGTGCAGGGTGCGAGGATGCCCTTCATAGCATCAAGGCATGCGATTCGACCGCGCGGTCTGGAGCAGCATGCCCGGCGTTGAGGCAGCGGGGTACTGGATGGCATGCGTACTGGATCGCGCTCGGAGATTCTGCTCGGCACTCGACTCCGCGGGGGTTCCCTACGCGGTGTGCGGCGGACTGTCGGTCATGGCGTGGGTGGCATCACGCGCCGAGGACCTTGTTCGCACCACGAAGGATGTCGACGTGCTGATGCGGCGCGGCGATCTGGCGCGTGCGGCAGCGGCGCTGGCTCCGCATGGGTTCACGCTGACGGAGGTGAGTGGCGTCCACATGTTCCTCGATGGACCCGAGGGCACGCCCGCCACCGCAGTGCACGTCATCCTTGCGGGGGAGCCGACGCGGCCGCACGACCCGAGCCCTGTGCCGGATGTTGGCGCTGGTCACAGGGACGGTCACGCTCCATGGGCCCGCGTGGACGTGGAGCGGCTTCTGCACATGAAGCTGCTCGCCATGCGGCCTCACGACATCGTGCACATCGCCGATCTCATGAGGATCGGGTTGGTCGACCGGTCATGGCGCGACCGCGTGCCGGAGCCGCTCCGCGAGCGGTTCGACCGCGCTGCGGAGCAGTACGAGCAGCACTACCGCGACTCGGCGCACTAGCGCACTGCATTCGTCGGGCGCTGCAGGGATCGGTGCATACGGGGACCGGGTGGCGGGCCATACGCTTGTGGCATGCGATTCGACCGTGCGGTCTGGAGCAGCATGCCTGGCATCATTGCGGCGGGCTACATGCAGCAGCTTCTCCATGACCGGGTCCAGAGGTTCACGTCGGCGCTCGATGCCGCTGGGATTCCCTACGGCGTATGCGGCGGCATGGCGGTCATCGCGTGGGTGTCGGCCTCGAACCCTGACTACGTCCGCAACACCAAGGATGTGGACGTGTGCATGTGGCGCGCGGACCTTGCCCGTGCCGCGGATGCGCTCAGGGCGCACGAGTTCATCTTCACGGAAGTGTCGGGCGTGCCGATGTTCCTTGATGGACCCGACAGCACCCCCAAGCATGCGGTGCACATCGTGCTCGCCGGCGAAGTCGCACGGCACGGTGAGGTGCCCGTGCCTGACGTCGCCACGGGAGTCCGTGATGCGAGCTTCCCGTGGGCGCGCGTGGAGCTCGACCGGCTGCTGACGATGAAGCTGATCGCGGGCCGCATGCATGACAAGGTGCACATCGCCGACCTGTGGCGCGCGAAGGCAATCGACCGCTCGTGGGTCGCGCGCGTGCCCGAGTCGCTGAGGCCGCGGCTTGCCGAGTGGCTCGATGCCGCCGAGCGCGAGTACGGCGACTCTCCGCATTGAACGCCGGGCCGGGCAAGGAACGGGGTGCCGCCGTCGCTACCCGCTGCGGAGCAGTACGAGCAGCACTACCGCGACTCGGCGCACTAGGCCGACCTCTAGACTCCGCGCGTGCAGCCGACGCAGTCACAGCCGCCTGTGCAGGAGGGGTTCTGGCGCGTGCCGCAGATGCGCTACCAGGACGCGTACGTGTGGTTCCTGTTTCTGGCGGCCGGCGACGTGATGCTCACGTGGTTCATCCTCGAGCGCCGCGGCGGCACCGAGGTGAACCCGATCGCGGACATCGTGATCAGGGCATGGGGCCTCTGGGGCGCGATCGGATTCAAGTTCAGCCTTGTGCTCTTCGTGATCGTCGTGTGCGAGATCATCGGGCGCCGCAACCCAAAGCGCGCGGACTTCCTGATCGGCACGGCGATCGCCGTCAGCGCGCTGCCGGTCGTGTACTCCCTCGGCCTGCTCGCGTGGCACGCGATGGCGGTGCGCTGACCGCTACCGCTGCGCCATCGCGCGCTCGATCTCGGCGACAGTCTTGGGGATCGCGGGACCGAGCACGCGCCGGCCGGTCGGCGTGACCAGCACGTCATCTTCGATGCGGATGCCGATCCTCTCGTCGGGGATGTAGATGCCAGGCTCGACGGTGACGATCGCGCCGGGCGCGAGTGGCGCGTCGGGCGATGCGTCATGCACCTCAAGGCCGAGGTGATGCCCAGTGCCGTGGATGAACCAGTCGCCGTATCCGGCCTTCGTGATCACCTGGCGCGCGGCGCGGTCGAAGTCGGAGAGCGTCGCACCCGGGCGGATCGCCGCGATCGCCGCGGCCTGCGCCTTGAGCACGATCTCGTAGAGCTCGCGCTGGCGTGCGGTGAAGGTGCCGCTCACCGGGAATGTGCGCGTGATGTCGCTCGCGTAGCCGCCGAACGCGGCGCCGGAGTCGATCACCATGAGCTGGCCGGCCTCGAGCGTGGCGTCATTCGCGTGGTAGTGGAGGACCGTGGCGTTGAGGCCGGTGCCAGCGATCGTGCGGTATGCGGTGCGGCGCGAGCCGCTGGTGCGGTATGCGTGCTCCATCGCCTCCTGCACATCGAACTCGCTGATGCCGGGCCGGATGGTGCGCATCGCTGCGAGGAAGCCCTCGCGCGAGATCGAGAGCGCGCGCTCGACCATGGCGACCTCCCGCGCGCTCTTGCGTGCGCGCATCTTCGGGATGAGCTGGCTCTCGTCGGCGATCGCGCATCCCGGGATTCGGGCGGCGCTCTCGCGGAACACCGCAAGGTCCGGCGACACGGGCGCCGTGTGCGCCGCAAGCGGATGCAGGCACGCGAAACGCTTCACGCGCGACGCGCTCTCGAGAAGCCAGCGGGGAAGCGCGTTGCTCCGGAAGATTGTGGAAATGCCGTAGCGCGCACGCAGCGGAGACGCGATCGTGTCACGCAGCCCGTCCCACTTCTCGACCTCGGGATTCAGCGGCCGCAGGAAGAGCTGCACGCGCCGCGCGGGCACGGGATGCATGGGATCGAGCAGCAGCGCGGCGCCTGGCTCGTCGGCGATTCCGGTGAGGTACTCGAAGTGGGGATGCGGACGCCACTCGTGGTGCAGCGACGGGTCCTGTTCGCCGGCGAACACCAGGCCGACCGCATTCCTGAGCTGCTTGAGCAGCGCGTCGCGACGCGCTGCGAACTCGGTGAGCGGGATGGAGGGCTCGGAGGCCGCGCTCATGGCGCTTCGCTCCGCAGGGCGGGATCGGTTGGACGTGCGCTTCGCAGCTGCTCTTCTGGCCATGCGCGGAAGGCTATCGGGGGGTGCGGCGGGCCGCGCCCGTCTGCATCGCCACAGCCGCTTCGGGTTGTTCGCGGTACGCATCGGATCGCAGGTGCCGCGTACCGTAGCCAGCGTGATCATGTGGAGCGTGCATCCCCTTCGGCAGTTCCCCGTGCGGGCCGTCATGGCGGCGCTCCTGATCATGGCGCTCGGCTTCGCGATTGGTGGGGCGGCAGGCGACTGGATCTGGGGGTCCATCTCGATGGTGATCCTGTTCGCGGCGACGACCCGCTTCTGGATGCGGTCGACGTTCCTTGTGGACGGGACTCGCGTGCGCGCGGTGTTCCCGCTCGGCACCGCTGATGTGCGCTGGCCCGATGTGCAGTCGGCGCGGCTTGCGCCGCGCGGCATGCTCCTGTCGATGCGCGCCGGCACGAGGCCGCGCACGCTAGCGATCGACTTCGCCGGACTCGACGACGTCAAGGTGATGGAGATCCGCACGATCGTGCGCGAGAACGTGGGCGAGGTCGAGTCGGCAGTGCCGATCTCGCCAGGCACGTTGCGCGAGGGCGCGGGGCAGCCGAGCCACGAGGCGGCACGTGCGACGTCAGCAGGTGTGCCTCATGAGTGACGCCAGGTCCTCACTGCGCGCGCGACTGGGTGCGGCGCTGAAGCATGCGTTCCATGTGGAGCCGCCCGGTATCGCCGTGCCTGCGCCTGAGGAGGAGAAGCTGCTTCGGCGCATGATCGACGAGATCGTGCGAAGGGGCATGGCGCAGCCGGCGCTTCTCTTCCTCGAGAGCCTTCGCCCGCTCAACAGCGTGGGCGCGCAAGCGATGCACTTCCTGCATCCATTTGCGAGCGTCATCGTGCAGCCGCAGGCGTACGAGCGCATCGCTGCGTTCCTTGAGCGGCGCGGCAGCATCGAGTGGATCTGCCGTGCGATCGAGGATGCGGACGCCGCTCGTGATGCCGGTAACTCGCGGCCGGGCGCGGGGCAACGTGTGGCCGGCCATGGGGACGGCTCGCCCGGCGCGAGTTAGCCTTCCCTTCCCATGGCACCGCCCATCGAGCGCATCCACCGTGTGGTCGCCACCGACTGCGGCAGCACCACGACCAAGGCAATCCTCATCGAGAGCAAGGACGGCGTGTTCCGCCAGACGTTCCGTGCCGAGGCGCCCACCACCGTCGAGAGCCCGTTCGCTGACGTGACGATCGGCGTGACCAACTCGGTGACCGAGCTGCAGGAGCTCTCCGGCTACCGGCTCATCAACGATGACGGCACCATCATCCGCCGCTCGTCACCCGACGATCCCGACGGATGCGACGTCTACATCTCCACATCGAGCGCAGGCGGCGGACTGCAGATGATGGTCGCGGGTGTGGTGCGCGAGATGACGGCCGAGAGCGCCAAGCGTGCCGCGCTCGGCGCAGGCGCGATCGTGATGGACACGATCGCCAGCAACGACCGCCGCAAGCCGCACGAGCAGATCCAGCGCATCCGCGAGCTGCGGCCTGACATGGTGCTGATCTCGGGCGGTACCGACGGCGGCGACCGCAAGAAGGTCGTCGAGATCGCGGAGCTCATCGCGCCCGCGCGCCCGCGGCCGCGCTTCGGCAGCGAGTACCAGCTGCCGGTCATCTTCGCGGGCAACCGCGAGGCGCAGCCCCGCATCCGCGAGGTCTTCGGCGGGCCGGGCTTTGACCTCAGCATCGTCGACAACCTGCGTCCGACGCTTGAGCAGGAGAACCTCGGTCCCGCGCGCGAGCGCATCCACGACGTGTTCCTCGAGCACGTGATGGCGCACGCGCCCGGCTACGACAAGCTCATCGCATGGACCGATGCGCCGATCATGCCCACGCCCGGTGCCGTGGGCGACATCCTGCAGACGATCGCCAAGGGCCGCGGCATCAACGTGGTGGGCGTGGACATCGGTGGCGCGACCACCGACGTCTTCAGCGTCTTCGGAGGCATCTTCAACCGCACGGTGAGCGCAAACCTCGGCATGAGCTACTCGATCTCCAACGTGTGCGCGGAGGCCGGCATGCCCAACGTGCTGCGCTGGGTGCACCTGGACATGGATGAGCGCGAGCTGCGCAACCGCGTCAAGAACAAGATGATCCGCCCGACCACCATCCCGCAGTCGCGCGAGGCGCTGGTCTTCGAGCAGGCGGTCTCGCGCGAGGCGCTTCGGCTGGCGTACGTGCAGCACAAGGCCTTCGCGACCACGCTCAAGGGCGTGCAGCAGCAGCGCGGCGTCGGCGACGCCTTCTCGCAGGAGGAGTCGGGCAAGTCGCTCGTCGATGACATGCACCTTGACCTGCTCGTGGCCTCCGGCGGCGTGCTCAGCCACGCGCCGCGCATGGAGCAGACGGCAGCGATGCTCATCGACGCCTTCGAGCCGTGCGGCTTCACGGAGCTCGCGAAGGACTCGATCTTCATGATGCCGCACCTCGGCGTGCTCGCGTCGGTGCACCCGCGCGCAGCGATGGAGGTCTTCGAGAAGGATTGCCTCGTGCCGCTGGGGTGGTGTGTCGCGCCGCGCGGCGAGTCAAAGCCCGGCAAGCCGGTGCTCAAGTGGTCGATGGCCCGCTCCGGCGGCACCATCGAGTCGGGCATCATGTCCGGCGGCGAGCTGAAGATGATCCGGCTCGCTGAGGGCGAGCGCGCCACGGTCGAGGTGCAGCCTGAGCGCGGCTTCGACATGGGTGCAGGTCCTGGCAAGCCGGTCACGCGCGAGGTGCGTGGCGGCAGCGTCGGCATCATCATCGATGCTCGAGGCAGGCCGCTCCCGCTTCCCGCCGACCCGTCCGCGATGCGCCGTGCGGCGCTCGCCGAAGTGACCGCGCTCGAGCTCTACCCCGACTGACGACGAGACCACGCCATGGCCAAGGCATACACACCAGGACTCACCGTCTCCGCACGCACCACCTACCGCGCGCGCCGCCTGCTTCCCGTGCACGGCGATGTGCGCGTGGCCGCTGGCGACAGTGTGCAGCCTGACACGGTCGCCGCAGAGACATTCATGGAGGGCGATGTCTTCCCGATGAAGATCGCGGCCAAGCTCAGCGCGAACACGAAGGACCTGCCGAAGCTGATGCTCAAGCGTGTGGGCGATGCGGTGCGCGAGGGCGAGCCGATCGCGCGCAGCGCCGGCATCTTCGGCATGTTCCGCACGGAGGCCAAGAGCACCGCCACCGGCACCATCGAGAGCGTGTCGGACACTTCGGGCATGGTGATCGTGCGTGGCCCGGCTCAGCCCGTGCAGGTGCGCGCCTATGTCGCTGGCCGCGTGATCGAGGTGCTCCCCAACGAGGGGGTGGTGATCGAGACGCCCGCATCGCTCGTGCAGGGAATCTTCGGCGTCGGCGGCGAGACGCATGGTCCCATCGCGATGGCGAGCACGTCGCCTGATGCCACGCTTCATGCATCGGACATCTCGCCGCAGATGAAGGGTGCTGTGGTGGTGGGCGGTGCGCGCATGACGGCGGAAGCGGTGGCTGCAGCGCGCAAGGTCGGCGCGGCTGCGCTCGTGGCCGGCGGCATCGACGACCAGGACCTGCGCGACATCCTGGGCCATGACCTTGGCGTCGCGGTGACCGGCTCCGAGAGGCTCGGCATCACGCTGGTGGTGACGGAAGGGTTCGGCGACATCGCGATGGCCACGCGCACGTTCGAGCTGATGGCGTCGCATGCGGGCCGCGTGGCGAGCGTCAACGGCGCCACCCAGATCCGCGCGGGCGTGATGCGCCCCGAGATCGTGGTGCCGCTCGAGGGCGGCGCAGGGCAGGGCAGCGGCCACGTCGTCTATGAGGGTGGCGCGACGGCGGGCGTGCTGGAGATCGGCACCGCGGTGCGCATCGTGCGCGACCCGTACTTCGGCATGCTCGGTACCGTCGCGGGGCTGCCTGAGCAGCCGGCAGTGCTCGAATCGGGTTCGAAGGCACGCGTCCTCGACGTGAAGCTTGGCGATGGGCGAACGGTGACGGTGCCGCGCGCGAACGTCGAGCTCATTGGGGGATGACCAGTCGCGGGGCGGCGTGACACCGGTACGCCGATGCTGCTTTGCCGGGATCGTGCGCAGCGGCTACCGTGCGCCGCGTGACGGCACAGGTGCGCATGCTCGCGGTCGCAGGCATCCTGCTTGGGTGCATTGCCGCATCGCAAGCGGTTGCGGTGCCGCCGCCGACCAATGTCCGTGCGGCAGATGCGCCGGGCGACACCGGCCAGGCCCTTGACGTGACGTGGGCGTGGGAAGGCCGTGAAGGCGATGTCACCGCGTTCCGGATCATGCACATGCGGGTGGTGGCGGATGGCGCAGGCGACGCGCAGGTGACCGAGTGGGTGGTCGCGGGCGAGGCGACACCGGACGCGCGCGCGATGAAGGTCGGCAAGCTCGAGCGCGGCAGCGCGTACCTCGTGAAGG
>CAYPOZ010000108.1:0-4164 GCA_964412415.1 uncultured Isosphaeraceae bacterium
GCGTTCACTGACCATCCTCCAGGCAGATCGGGTGCTGGTCGAAGAACGCGAGCAGGCCGGTGATGCGCACGTCGGTGCGCATCGACTCGTCCTCGGTGCCGTCGATGTCGCGCGCGGTGAGCGCGAACTCCACGCTGAAGCCGCGGTTTTCGCAGACGGTCGGCTCAAGCGTCATGAACGCGGGAGCGTCGAGCGCGGCGAGTGCGCCCTGCTCGCCCACCATCCGGCGAGGCGCGGCCAGGCGCGTGGCGAGCGGCGCCCGCACGAGCGCCTCCCGCTCGCGAAGGCTCGCGAACAGATCAGCCCAGTACAAGGTGTCATTGGTGAAGAAGACATCCTCGCCGGCTACAACCTCCGCGCGGGGCGTGTACTCCACGAGCGTCCAGGTGCCGTCGGATTCCTGCTCGAGCGCGAGCCAGTGCAGCTCGTCCTCATCAAGGTCGATTCGGTCGAATGCGGCCTCGCTGCCCTCACCTGAGTTTGAAAGGCTCTCAGCCGGCGTCCACAGCAGGATTCGCTCGGGCGACAGCTCAAGCGTCATCCGAGACTTGAGCGCCAGCTGCGCCATGTGCGCCTGCACGCCGGCGGCGCGCACGATCGTCTCGCTGCGTGCAGCCTGCATTGCGGCGGCCTGGCGGAAACCTTCCACTACGGCGATCGCGGTCGCGGCCACCATCGCGGTGACCACGCTCGCGATGATCAGCTCAATCAGCGTGAAGGCCCGGCGGCTGCCATCGCACGCTGCACCATACGTCGCGGCTCGTCGTCGCGTACTCATTGCAGCCTGTCCTCGATCGTCTGCGGGCGAAAGCGGCGCAGGCGCACAAGCGTGCGCTCGCCAGCGCCAGTGCCAGCGCCAGTGCCAGTGCCGCCGTCATCAGTCACGGTGACCTCGATGTCCCATCCAGGAATCGCAAGCCCGGGGAAGTCCGGCACCGTGAGTGCGCGCTGCGTCACCACAGTGCGCCGCACAAGCCCGCGGTATGCCGCGGGGAACGAGATGCCGTCGTCATCGGCCATCGTGCCTGCGGACTCAGTCTCGTTGAGGGCCTGCAGGTCATCCCACGGCTTTCCCAGAAGTTCGCTGATGCGCGACTCCGCGGCGGTCGATGCCACCGTCATGCGTAGCGCGTCCTCCTGCATTGCAAGACCACCCTGAACGCTCATCGTGACCATGGACGCCGCGATCGCCACGATCGCCATCGCGACCATGCACTCGATCAGCGAAACGCCGCGTGCGGCGTGCGCCGGCTGGCGGGCACCATGCGTGTCCATGCCATGACGGTGGCATTTGCGCGCGCGCGTCCAAGTGACATGTGCCCCTTCTATAGACGGGCGCAGATGTTGCATTTCCGGACGCTGCACATTTTGCCGCATTTTGCTTGACCGTCGAAACGCGAAATCGACGGTCATTGATGTGCCCACGATGGGTGTGGCACACGACTCCCCCACGTTCCCGAAAGGACACTGACCGATGAACGCCCGCATGAACAACCGTCGCCGCACCAGTCGCGGATTCACCCTGATCGAGATCCTGATTGTCGTCGTCATCCTTGGCGTGCTTGCCGCGCTGGTGGTGCCGAGCGTCACGAGCGCACTAAGCGACGCGAACCGCGAGGCCGCGGAGGCGCGCGCGAGCCAGGTGCTCACCATGGTCACCCGCTACAACCAGTTCCTTCCAGGCGGCGGCACCGCGATCGCGACCGCAGACGGATCGATCTCCTCCACCGACCTCGCCAAGCTGGTCACCGCCGGCTACTGCGTCTCTGACGACCTGACGAACCAGGTCACCGGGACGCAGAGCTGGTCGTTCAACAGCGGCAAGGTCATCCCCGGACAGTGAGCTTCTTCGAGAGCGGCGGGCCAGGTCGGCGCAACGTAGCCCGGCCTGGCCCGCACGCACGTCCGGGGTTCGCACCTATGTTCTCCGTCCCCTACCGACAACTCCTTCGACAGCCCCCCGCTCCGCTGGGCGTCGACCTCGACGAAACCTGCATCCGCATCGCGCAGCTGACCGCACCAGGCCAGCACGCCCTCGCACGGGTGAGCGCACAGTGGGTGCTCCCCCTAAGCCCGATGCGCCCCGATGGCGCAATTCACCACGCCGGGCTTCTCGCCGTCATTGCAGCGCTCCGCGCGCTCATCAAGTCAGCGCGGATACCGACCGGCAAGTGCGTGGTGACGCTGCCCGCATCAGGCGCGCTCACCGAAATGGCGCAGCTGCCGCCGATCGCCGACCATGAACTCGAGGAGACAGTCACGTGGGAGGCCGTCGACCGGTTCGGTCTTGACCGCTCCGATGTTGTCTCGGGCCACCTGCCCCTGAACGCCGACCGACCTGGCCCTTCGCGAGACCTGCTGCTGGTGGCCGTGCGCCGCGCGACCACGATCGCGATCGCCGACATGCTTGTGCGCTGCGGCCTGGAGCCCATGCGCATGGAACTTGCGCCGCTCGCCGTGATGCGGCTGTGCCTGCGCGATGGCATCGAGCGCCAGGCGCTCCTGCACATCGAGCGCAGCCGAGCCTGCATCACGGTGATGCAGGACGGCAACGTGCGCTACCAGCGTTCTTTCGGCTGGCACCCCGCGCATGTCTCCGCCATCGAGGCTCTGGCCGGGCTTGGGCTGGCCGACACTGAAGATGGCGCGATTCCTCTCGTCGGCGACGATTCTGTGGCGCACACGCCACAGGCGATGCGATGGCGCGAGGTGGCCGAGGAAGTTCTCGCGTCGCTTCGCCATGCCGAGCGGCGCGCTGCCGGCTGCTGGCCCGAGCGCATCTGGGTAAGCGGCAGCGGCGCCGCAGAGCCAGGGCTGTGCGAGGCCGTGGCCGCCGTGTGCGGCACCGAGGCCGGACCGATCGGGGCCTGCCCGCGCATCACGTGGCCTGAAGGCGATGCGCCAGAGTCACACGCGCTGTGGGCCGGCGCAGTGGCCGCAGGTGTGGCCGCACGCGAGGCTTCCCAGGTGGCGGCGCGCGATGCCGCACGCGATGCCGCGCGTGAGTCTGCGCCTACGAGCGCGAGTCCTTCCAAGACCCGGAGGGTGGCATGAGCGAGTTGCTCGTTGACCTGATGCCGCCCGAGGCACGGCGCATCCCGGCGCTGCGACGCCGCATGCGGCTGATGCGGCTCGCAAGCGTGCTTGTGGGCGTGCTGGTGATTGGCGTAGTGACCGATTCCATCGCGCAGGCGCGCCGAGCGCAGGTGCAGCGCGATGTGGCACGGTCGCTGCGCGAGAACGCGCAGCGCATCGATGGACTACTTGCCGACAGCCTGCGCGAACGTGACATGCTCAAGGCGGAGCTTGCCGCATCGCGGCTCCTTCGCGGTGCCGTGCCTGCGGCCGATGTGGTGGCCACAGTGTCGCACCTGCTGCCGCGCGAGGCATGGCTCGAATCGATGCGCATCTCGATGGAGGAGGTACGTGTGCCTAAGGATGCGGGCGCAAAGGCCGGTGCGGCGGCGCCTCGCATGGCGCGCCCGACCTACATCGTGTCGATCGCCGGCTGGGCTGCCGCACCCGAGGACGTGAGCGAGTTTGCAAGCCGCCTTTCTTCGATGCAGCCCTTCACTGATGTGGGTGTCACCGAGCAGCGTGGCGTGCCAGGATCGCGCGCACAGCAGTTCGCGCTGCGCTTCAAGGTGGGCACCGGCGCGCATGACGCTGAGGGCACGAAGCAGGTGGCGAAGGCCACCCTGGCTGCCGGTTCGCAGGTCGCAAAGGCGGGCGGGACCGCGGACGTGCCCGCCGGCGCGCGCATCGCGAAGGCAGGTGCACGGTGAAGGCGCCGAAATTCATCACACCCGCGGTACGTCAGCGGCTGGTCTGGATCGGCGCGCCCGCCCTGCTCGCCGCACTTCTTGTGGCCTTCGTGGCGGTGCCCAACTACACCCGGGCGCGTGCGATGCGCATCGAGTCGCACTCGCTTGCCGAGAGCACCAACCAGTACCTGCTGCAGAGGTCCGAGCTTGACCGCCTGCGCCGCGAGGTGGAGCGCATGCGCTACGACCGCGAGACGTCCGGCGCCTCCATCTGCGAGGGTCCTGACTCGAGCGGGCTGGTCAGCGCGGTCTCGCGCACTGTCGATGGCGCGCAGGTCAGCGACCAGTCGATCCGCATCGGTGACGTCTCTGCGATGACCACCATCCCCTTCGGCATGGC
>CAYPOZ010000108.1:4174-4738 GCA_964412415.1 uncultured Isosphaeraceae bacterium
ATCTTCGATGTGGTGCGTGCGGCGGA
This sequence comes from uncultured Isosphaeraceae bacterium, assembly GCA_964412415.1. Lineage (GTDB taxonomy): Bacteria > Planctomycetota > Phycisphaerae > Phycisphaerales > SM1A02 > ZLKRG44. Next base: position 4,201 of record CAYPOZ010000108.1, read on the forward strand.
GCGCTCGCGCGGCCTGGGGCGGATCGCCAGCGTCGAGCTGCGGCGCGCTGACATCGGCGACGGTTCGCTTGAGTCGACGGTCGTGATCGACGAGTTCTTCCACGGCCCACAGGAGGTGCAGCCATGAGCGCAGGTGCCTCCGGTGATCCGCTCGCGAACCTGAAGTCGCACTGGAACGCGCTGTGCGTGCGCCTTGGCGTGAAGCCAAAGCAGTTTGCGATGCTCTGCGGCGCGATGACGCTCGCGATCGCGGTGGTGCCGATCAAGTCGGCGCTGAAGCCCGCGCGCGCGTCGGCGGCGCCAACCGCGGCGGCAGCAGCCGTGCAGCCCTCGGCCTCGGCGACTGCAGCGTCTTCAGCGTCGCCGGGATCCGCCGCTAACTCATCATTCACGGGCTCTCGGTCCTCAGCGGCATCAGCAGCGCGGCCCACGCTCTCGGCCGCGTCGATTCCCGCGGAGCTGCTCGAGCCAGCCCCCGAGTTCAACCTCGCGCACCTTCCGCTGCGCAACCCGTTCATGTCGCTTGCGCCTGCTGCGC
>CAYPOZ010000108.1:4748-8399 GCA_964412415.1 uncultured Isosphaeraceae bacterium
GATGCCGGCACCCGCCGATATCCGCCTGCAGGCGACGATGGACAGTGACTACGCGATCATCAACGGCCGCACGCTGCTGCGCGGGCAGTCGATGGTCGACGGGAAGACCGGACGATCTTGGACGCTCATCGAGGTGGCCTCACGGCGTGTGAGACTCTCCTGCGACGGCGTGATGTACGAGGCAAGGATTGGAGGCTGAGTCGTGACGCGCTCCTCTGTATCTGTGCAGGCCCTTGGTGGCGTTCTGGTGGATGAGGGACTCCTGACGTCTGCGCAGCTGCGCGAGGCGCTGCAGATCCAGGCGCGCGACGGCCAGCGCATGATGCTCGGCGAGATCCTGGTCTCGCGCGGGTTCCTCACCGAGGAGCAGCTGCTTCGTGCGATGGCTAAGGCGCGCCACTTGCCGTTCATAGAGAACCCCTCGTCGGTGGCCGAGGCTGGCGCACGCGCGCTGGTGCCCGAGGCGATCCGCCAGGAGCACCTGGTGCTGCCGATCTCGCTCTGCGGCAACGAGCTTCTGGTCGTCACCGCCAACCCCGCCGACTCGATCGTCATCGAGCAGCTCGAGCGCATCACCGGCTTCCGCATCCGCCTCGCCGTCAGCACCGCGAAGGCGATCGAGGACGCGCTGGCGATGAAGGTCGCGGAGCCCGAGCCCGAGGCGCCCGCCACCGTCACCGAGATCGACACGCTGCTTGGCGACCTTGACGAGAGCGAGTTCGCGATCGCCGACACCTCGGCGGGCGATCTCGCCGTCGGCGAGGACGAGGCATCGAGCGGTCCAGTCGTGAAGCTCGTGAATCACATCCTCGCGAGCGCGGTGGCCGAGGGCGCCAGCGACATCCACATCGAGCCCGACGACGGCTCCATGCGCGTGAGGTTCCGCGTCGATGGCGTGCTGCAGGAGCGGATGCGTCCGCCGCACCGCATGCATGCCGCCATCGCCAGCCGCATCAAGATCATGGCACGCTTGGACATCTCCGAGCGGCGAGTGCCGCAGGACGGCGAGATCGCGGTGCGCATGTCAGGGCGTCCGATTGACCTGCGCGTCTCCACGCTGCCGGGCAAGTTCGGCGAGAAGATCGTGATGCGCGTGATCGATGTAGGCGCCGGGCGCCTTGGGCTTGAGAAGCTGGGCTTCCGACCGTCCATGCTCGAGCGCTTCCGCAGCATCATCGCGCAGCCGCACGGCGTGGTGCTGGTGACGGGTCCCACGGGCTCAGGAAAGTCGACGACGCTCTATTCGGTGCTGTCGGAGTTCGACACCACCGAGAACAACGTCTCCACCGTCGAGGACCCTGTCGAGAGCAACATCGTCGGCGTGCACCAGACTCAGGTGAACCCCAAGGCAGGCATGACATTCGCCGGCGCGCTGCGTGCGCTGCTGCGCCAGGACCCCGACATCATCATGGTCGGCGAGATCCGCGACTCCGAGACGGGCCAGATCGCGGTGCAGGCTGCGCTGACCGGGCACCTGGTGCTCTCGACGCTTCACACCAACGACGCACCGAGCGCGATTACGCGCCTTGGCAATCTCGGCGTGGAGCCATTCCTGATTGCGGCGAGCCTCCGCGGCGTGCTTGCGCAGCGTCTCGTGCGAAAGGTGTGCTCCGGCTGCCGCGAGGAGTACGTGCCCGATGCCGCGCAGCGTGCTGCGCTGGGCAAGTACGGCGAGCGCGCGACGGTGCTCGCGCGTGGCCGCGGCTGCCGCAAGTGCCATGAGCGCAGGTACTCGGGGCGCATCGGCCTCTACGAGCTGTTTGCGCCTGATGCCGAGGTGCTCGACGCGATCGCCGCGCGCGCGGAGCTCTCCAAGATCCGCGCGATGCTGGCCCAGAAGGGATTCGAGTCGCTCTGGGATGACGGCATGGAGAAGGTGCTTGCCGGACTGACCACCGCAGAGGAGGTGCACGGTGCCTGTCGCGAGTGACACAAGCCTGATGTCGATGCCTGGTGCCGATGGCGGCACGCCAATGCGCCGATACTCATGGAAGGGACGCCGCAGCGACGGCATCCCTGCGAGCGGGTTTTCCGATGCGGCCTCGCATGCAGCCGTGGTGCGCGAACTTCGCCGCGATGGAATCACCGTCGTATCGGTGGAGCTAGCGGCGCTCGATGCTCACGTCGAGGGCGAGGTGCGCCCGGGCGACCGGATGCTCAGCTCCAAGTTCAAGGGCGACGACGTGCTCGCGATGTGCTCGCAGCTCTCCGTGATGATGCGCACGGGCGTGACGCTGACCGAGGCGCTCGACACCTTCTGCGAGCAGGCTCCGCGGCCAGAGGTAGCGAAGGTCGTCAGGCGAATCCGAGACGACGTCAGCGGCGGCGAGGACTTTTCCGCCGCGCTCGCCAAGTGGCCGCGCATCTTCCCGCCGATCGTGGTCGCGCTGATGCGCGCGGCCGAAGCCACCGGAATGATGGAGGAGATGCTCGGCCGCGTGGCCAAGGATCTCGCCAAGCAGCGCCGGTTCACGCGCCAGGTCAAGGGCGCAATGGCGTATCCCATGGTGATGCTGCTCGTGGCGTTTGCTGCGCTCGGCGTGATCATGGGATTCGTGCTCCCCAAGTTCAAGCCGCTCTTCTCGCAGCAGGGCGACCGGCTGCCGATGATCACAAAGTGGCTGATGGCGATCGCGCAGAGCCTGCAGACGCACGGCGTGTGGTGGCTCGTGGGTGCGGCCGCACTGGTCACCGGGCTCGTACTGTGGGCGAAGAGTGCGCCCGGCCGCCGCATGCTCGACCGCGCGCGCCTTCGTGCGCCCATCATCAAGGTGATGTTCCGGCAGCTCTATGTGGTGCGATTCGCCAACACGATGGCCACCCTGCTTGCCGCGGGCGTCACTGTGCTTGAGGCCGCACGCATCCTGCGCACCGTGACCGGCAACAGCATGTACGACATCCTCTGGTCCGACCTTGAGCAGCGCGTGGAGCGCGGCCAGGACATCGCGGGCGTCTTTCTGGCATCGCCGGATGTGCCGAGGCCCGTGTCGGCAATGATCGTGGCCGGCGAGCGCAGCGGTCGACTGCCGGAAGTTCTGCAGGGTGCCGCCGATTTCGCCGAGGAGGAGCTCGACAGCGCCATCAAGACGGTGACCGGCCTGATCGAGCCCATCATGATCGTGGGCATGGGCGTGGTGGTTGGCGGCGTGGCCGCGGCGATCCTGCTCCCCATCTTCAACCTCAGCAAGACGTTCAACAACTGACCTCTGAGCGATTCACGGCGTGAATGAATTTCATTCATGGCGTGAATCACTCATACTGGCGTAAGGGGTCTCGCCCCACGGGGGCTTGTCCGGAAAGGCGCGCGATAGCCTGTTCCGCATGAGTGGCCTCTCTGGCGTGCTGGTCATCGACAAGCCTGCGGGCATCTCGAGCGCGAAGGTGGTCGCCATCGTCAAGCGGCGGTGTGGGGGTGCGAAGGTCGGCCATGCCGGCACGCTCGACCCGCTGGCCACCGGTGTGCTGGTGCTCGCCATCGGCAGCGCGACCAAGCAGGCCAGCACGCTGATGGAGGGCGAGAAGGGCTACGAGACGCAGATCGACCTCTCCGCCTTCACCACCACCGACGACACCGAAGGTCCGCGCACCGAGGTCGCTGTGGCTACCCCACCCACCCGCGAGCAGATCGAGCGCGCGCTCGACGCGTTCCGA
>CAYPOZ010000109.1:0-2396 GCA_964412415.1 uncultured Isosphaeraceae bacterium
GGTAGCCGTCGATCTCGCCCTTCTCGAGGCGGTTGGCCAGCTCGCCGCAGGTGCACCCTTCCTTCGCGAGCAGCGAGAGCTGGTCGTGCTCGATGATCGGCGGGTACTGGCTCTCGCGGTAGTAGGGGAAGTGGCCGCTCGTGCGGTAGAGGTCGAGCTTGCCGATGTGCGGCGTGAAGACCTGGTGGTAGCCCTGCTTGCGCAGCTCGTCGCTGATGAACGACTGCAGCTCCTGCCTCACGACAGATCCCTTGGGCGTCCACAGCACCAGTCCCTGGCCCACCATCTCGTCGATGTGGAAGAGCCTCAGCTGCTTGCCGAGCACGCGGTGGTCGCGCTTGCGCGCCTCCTCGAGCATGACCATGTGCGCTGCGAGCTCCTCGCGCGTGGCGAACGCGGTGCCGTACACGCGGATCAGGCGGTCCGACGTCTCGTCGCCCTTCCAGTAGCTCGACGCGAGGCTCATCACCTTGCATGCGCCGATGCGTCCTGTGCTCGGCAGGTGCGGGCCGCGGCAGAGGTCCTCCCAGTGCGTGCCAGGCGTGCCGGTGGCGTACCAGCTCAGCGTGGCGCTGCCGGCCGCGCACGCGCGCTCGGCGTTGTCGAGCTTGTACTTGCTGCCCTCGGCGCGCAGCTTCGACATCCCCTCGGCCGCGGGCATCTCGTAGCGCGTGAAGGGGCGGTTCTCCGCGATGATCCTGGCCATCTCGGCCTCGATCGCCGCGAAGTCGTCGCTGCTAGGCAACGCTCCGCCCTCGAAGGAGATGTCGTAGTAGAAGCCTGCATCGACAGGCGGGCCGTACACGAGCATCGCGTGCGGGAAGCGGCGCTGGATCGCCTCCGCCATCACGTGTGCAGCGCTGTGGCGCAGAAGGAAGAGCGCATCGGGATCCGCAGTGCCGTCACGGCGCTTGGGCGTGACGATCGCGAGCGTGCAGTCGCCCTTGAGGAGCGTCGAGAGGTCGGCGAGCTCGCCGTTGACCTTCGCGCCGATCGCCGCCTTGGCGAGACCGGCGCCAATGTCCGCGGCCACGGCAGCGGCCGTCACCGGCGCGTCATACGAGCGTGTGCTGCCGTCTGGAAGCGTGATGAGCGGCATGGAGCGCAAGAGCGTACCGCCCGCGATTGGCCACCGACGGGGCAATCGAGGCGGCGCAGCTCACTCGCCGCGGCGCGCATCGGGCGGATCGAAGAGCGGCTGCTCGTTGGGCAGCGTCTTCGGGCGGCTTGTGAGGTCGGAGATCTCCGACTGGAACTCCTCGATCGTGCGGAAGTCGTGGTAGACGCTCGCGAAGCGCACATACGCGACCTGGTCGATGTCGCGCAGCTTGCGCGCGACCCTGCGGCCGATCTCGGTGCTCGGAACCTCGCGCTCGAAGTCGCGGTGCACCTCGTCGTCGACCTCGGCGGCAACACGCTGCTTGAGCTCCTCCGGAATCGGCCGCTTGCCGCATGCGGCCTGGATGCCGCGCAGCACGCTCTCGAGATCGAAGGGGACACGCGATCCGTCCTTCTTCACCACGACCAGCCGCGCCGTCTTCTCCACGCGCTCGTAGGTGGTGAATCGCTTCCCGCACCCGACGCACTCGCGGCGCCGGCGTATCGCGCCGCCCGACTCGGCCGCACGGCTGTCGATCACCTTGTCGTTGTCGCGGTTGCAGTAGGGGCAGAGCACGAGGCGTTCCGGTTCACGGCATGATCGGGGCGGTCGGCGGCGGCGTCAATGCCCCATCTGCCGGGCATGGCTCGACGGTCAGGTCCAGCACCGCGGCGCCGTCAATCTCGACGAAGTCGACCTGCATCCGCATGACGGTGGGGGCATCGACGCTGATGCGCGACTCGCGCAGCGTCGCCCCATGGCGGGTCCAGTCCTCGAGCAGCGGCTTGCCGTCGAGGGTGATGCGCACCGCGTCGTCGCTCACGCACTTGAAGTTCCAGCATCCGGGGAAGACCGTGAGTGTGGTCGTCGCACGGAGCCCGAACCCGTCGGCGGGGAATCCCGGGCCCACGAGCTTGAGCTCCGACGGGCCGCCGGCCCCAAAGCGCAGGCGGAGCGAGTCGGTCACCGTGGTCTTCACGTTCGGGCCCCGAAGCCCCCGCTCGAACGCGTCACGGTCCGCGATCGGGTCGCCATCGATCGGGAACGCCTGCACGCTCCAGTTCGCCCCGAAGTACGTCCCCTTGACCACACGCCGCTCGTCAGGTCCGCCGCCCCACGCCACCGCGAGCTCGTAGTTGGCGATGCACCCCTCGTCCTCGGAGAAGACATCCGCATAGTTCTCGCTGGGGCTGCCTGAGGTACGGAAGTTCGCGTTGCCGCGCACCAGCACGCGCTGCATCGCAGCAGGCCCAAGCAGCCGCCAATATCAGTAATACTGTATTTTGTGCATTCCAAA
>CAYPOZ010000109.1:2406-5626 GCA_964412415.1 uncultured Isosphaeraceae bacterium
CGTGCTCGAGCATCAGGATCGACTCGCGGCCCGACAGGCTCTCGCGGGCGCTGCGTGGCATTCCGTCCACGATGCGGACCGCCTCCATGCGTCCAGGCACTTCGCCGAGCGCCGCGCGTACGGCGGCCTCGCCCCACCGCTCAGGTGCAGCGCCCGCATCGATGCGCGTCACGCGCGCAGCGCTCGCGGCATCTGCGGACACGTCGCGCGCTGCATCGCGCATCGCGGCGGCGAAGGTGTTGCCGGCGATCTCCACCGGGCCGCAGTCGCGCAGCTCGATGCCGTACCCGTCGCCGGAGAAGTCGTTGCCCACGATCCGCGAGGGCTGCGACGGCGGGTTCGCCGCAGTCCACGGCAGCCGAGCAAGGTGCGGGTCGTCATCGGTCCACAGCCGCACGCCCACGGCGCAGCCCTCGAACACGTTCGACTCGATTGCGGTCCCCGAACCATGCTCCACGTTGACGCCGCCGCGCTCGGCGCCAGCGCCAGGAAATCCGCAGAACCGCATGAGGTTCCCCGCCACCGTGAGGTCGCGCGAGTAGCCGCCCCACACGCCGCAGATCGCCGCGCGGTCGATGCGGTTGCGCAGCACGCGGTTGCGGAACGAGAAGGTTGCCTCCACTCCATGCGCGACGGCATCGGAGAGGTCATTGAGCGCGATCACGTTGTCGTTGCAGCCGAGCCCCTCGTGCTGCGCAGCGCCGGCGCGCTCGCCGAGCGCCTGCCGTCCCGCGAACATGAAGATCCCGTCGCCGCAGTGGGTGGCACTGTTGAGCGCGATCACGTTGCGCGAGCACTGCTCGAAGAGCAGGATTCCTGCGCTGTCCTGGCCTCGGCTGTAGCGGCCGTGGCTGTAGCCGCGCACGCAGAAGTCAGCGGCATTTCGCGCGATGACCGAGTCGGACGTGCGCCAGAGCGCAATGCCCCAGCCCGAGAGGAACGACGCGTCGCAGTCGTAGATGCGTGAGCCGTCTGAGCGCTCGAGCAGGATGCCGTTCTGCTGGTGCCTCACCCGCACGCTCCGCACCGTGCTTCCGGGCGCGCCGCGCAGGCACACCGCGGCGCCGTATCGCTGCGCCCACTCGCCGCCGTCATTGTCGTGCGGCCAGAGCCAGTCGCGCGCATCCTCTGCCCAGGCGTCGCTCTCGAGCCGCTGCCTGAACCCGTACCCGATGTCGAGCCCCTCGACCGTCGTGCGCGGCGCGCCATCGGCCATCACGCCCACCCGGAACCCGAGCACGATCCCGTTCCTCACGGTGACGTCGGGTGCGCTGATGCGTATCCCGATCCCGCGGACCGACTCGGGCGCCATCCGGTCGGTGGCGCCGCGGAGCGTGCCGCCTGCGAGGTCGACGGTGATGCCCGGCGCCGTGATGTGCACGATGCCGTTGCCGTCTGCATCCTCGAGCACAAGCGGTGGCATCAGCAGCGTGCAGCTGCGGTCGACGGTGATGTTGTCGCGGTCGACCAGGACGGTCGGAAGCGGGGCGCCCGCGGCCTGCAGCCCTGCAGCAGGCGGCGCCACTGCGTTCGTTCGCGCGTCCTGCGCCGCGCATGCCTGCAGCATGGGCGCGGACACCGCGGCAAGCGCGCAGCCGACGCTCACCCACGTGCCGCGCATGGGGATCAGATCTCCTCGATCTCGGACACCTTCTTCGCGGACATGTCGTCGATGCGGGTGGTGACTTCCTTGGTGATGCGGTCCACCTCATCGCGCGCGCGCTTCGCGTCGTCCTCGGAGAGCTTGACCTTGGTGTCAGCGAGCGCCGCATCGATCGCCTTGTTGGCGTCGCGCCGCTCGTTGCGCACGGCCACGCGCGACTCCTCGGCGAGCTTCTTCACCTGCGTGGCAAGCTGCTTGCGCCGCTCCGCGCTCGGCGCGGGCACATTGACGCGGATCTGCGACCCTTCCACCATAGGGTTCAGGCCAAGTCCGCTCTTCTCGATCGCCCTCGCGATCTCGCCCTTGGCGGACGGGTCGAAGGGCTTTACCAGGAGCTGCGTCGCCTCCGACACGCTGACGGCGGCGAGCTCGCGCAGGTCCACCTGGCTGCCGTAGTACTCGACCTTCACGTACTCGAGCAGCGCAGTGCTCGCGCGACCGGTGCGCATGCCGCGGAACTCCCTCTGCAGGTAGTCCACGCTCTTGCCCATCCGCTCCTCGGTCTCAAGAAGGATCATGTCGATGTCCATTGGGGCTGCTCCTGTGTCCTGTGCTGATGCGTCGTGGTGCGCTAGGCGGTGACGACCGTGCCGACCCGAGCGCCATCCACCACCTTGGCGATGTTGCCGGCCGTCCGGTAGTCGAAGACGACGACGGGGAGCGAATGCTCCATGCACATCGTCATCGCGGTCAGGTCCATCACGCCGAGCTGCCGCTCGAGCGCCTCGCCGTAGGTGAGCGCGTCGTAGCGCGTCGCCGAGGGGTCGGTGCGCGGATCGGCGGTGTAGATGCCGTCGACCTTGGTGGCCTTGAGGAGCACATCGGCGCCGAGCTCGATTGCGCGAAGCGATGCGCACGTGTCCGTGGTGAAGAAGGGGTTGCCGGTGCCCGCCACCAGGATCACCACCCGGCCCTTCTCGAAGTGGCGCAGCGCACGCGCCCGGATGAACTGCTCTGCCACGCTGGAGACATTCAGCGCGCTCATCACCCGGCTTTCGATCCCGAGCGCGTGCAGCGCCTCCTTGAGCGACGGATGATGTTGCCGCCGCCCACAACGACGGCAAGGTCGAGGGGACCGGCCCCCTTCGCCGACGCGATCTCCCCGGCGATCGCGGAGAGTTCCTCGGGGCTGATGCCGAACTTGCCCTCGGCGGCAAAGCTCTCACCGCTGATCTTGAGGAGCACTCGGCGGAAGCGCCTTCCCGATCCTGGGGTGACAGTGGCCATCCTTTCGAGGGTACTACAATCAGGTATCGCTGATGCAGCATGAGCGCGCCACACATGACCGCGTGCGCGCCTCCAAGCCCGGCGCGGGTCCCTCCGGTTCGGCGCGCACGCCAGGATGGGCGGACTCGACCTGGATCTGGGTTGGCTTGGCGGTGTCCCTGCCGCTGCACGTCGCGTTCGTCGCGTTCCTCACGGCGATCGGCGTCGGTGGTGGCGTCGGAGCGGGCGCGCCTTCGGACCAGATCGGAGTCGGCGTCGCGCTTGTCGCGGGCGGCGACGGCGAGCAGGAGATCGAGGGCGCATCAGGCTCTGATGGCGGAGCTGCGAGAG
>CAYPOZ010000109.1:5706-8375 GCA_964412415.1 uncultured Isosphaeraceae bacterium
CGACGTGCCCAGCGAGGGCGAGCGCGTCGACGACCTGCGTTCGCCGCTCGGTCCCGAGTCGATCGTCTCCGGTGCGCTCAACTCGGCAGGTTCGGGCGACGCGACGGGCACGGGATCGGGGCTTCCGGGACTTCTCGGATCTGGCCCTGGTGCGGGCGGGAGCGGGACCGGATCGGGCGCGACCACCACGTTCTTCGGCGTCGGCGGCCGCGGCAAGCGAATCGCGTACGTGGTCGACAAGTCGGGCTCGATGGGCACCGGCGGCCGCATGCGCTCGGCCATGCGCGAGCTCGAGAGGAGCATTGCCGCGCTCCCTGACTTCGCGAGCGTGTGCGTCGCGCTCTTCGACTCGGGATTCACGGTGCCGGACTGGTCCGACGGCTTCATGCGCGCCAAGCCTGGAGTCAAGGACCGCTACAGGCTGTGGCTCCAGCGCGTGGGCCCCAGCGGCGGCACCGATCCCATCCACGCGTTCCGCTACGTGCTCACGCGCGGCGAGCGTCCTGACGTCATCTTTTTCATGAGCGACGGCGAGATACCTCCAGATGCCGCGGAGGAGATCCTCCAGCTCAACCGGCGCGGCATCCCGGCTGTGATCAACTGCGTCGCGTTCGGGAACGAGGCCGCGACCGCCACGCTCCGCCGCATCGCGGCCGAGTCACGGGGCGTGTACGCGGAGGTCGGGGTCACGAAGTGAGAGCCACGAGGGCATTCGCCACCATCGCGCTGCTGCTCGCATGCGCGCTCGCGCAGTCGCATGCGCACGCGCAGGTCACGGTCACGCTGCGCCACCAGGGAGGCGAGCGCACGGGCCGCATCGCTGCGGAGGACGGCGACGGCATCACCATCGAGGTCGCGGGCACCCCTCCGCAGCGGCAGTTCATCAGATGGGACCTTGTGCGCTCGGTCGATGGAGGGGGCACTCCGCCACAGTCCCGTGCGCAGCGCATCGCGCTTGGCGACAGCATCTGGCGCGGCAGGGTCCGCCTCGACCGGGGCGACGCAGCTGCGGCGGAGCCCCTGCTGCAGGCTGCGGCGTCGACACTCTCGCGCGAGAGCGGTCCGCTCGCGCTCGCCGCGTGGGAGGAACTGCTGCGCGCGCGCATCGCGCTTGGCGGCGAACTGGCGGAGGCGGCGGCGCGTGCACCATCGCTGCGCGCATCGGTGCGTGCCACCGGCGACGCGCCCGTCGCGCTGCCTCCGCGCCCGGACCCGCTCGATTCCGGCACAGGACTTGTGCCGGCAGCGCCGCCGGCGTGGGCCACCCGTGCGGAGGCCACGAGGGCGCGTGAGGGGTTCCAGTCGATCGCGTCGACGTCGCGCGACGTCGCGCTCCTGGCCGGGCTCTACGCGCAGATCGCGGCCGCAGATGCGGGCGACCCTCAGCCTCCACCTCCGCGCGGCGCTCGTCCCGTCGGCTCTCCGCCTCCACCTCGCGGCACGCTTGCGCGTGGCGTCGAGCTCCTGGAGGCATGGGCCGCCGCAGTCTCGAGCGACGCTGAGGCGCGGCGACGCGGCCGTGAGACGCTGCGTCGCATGGCGCGCGAGCTCTCTCCCGCCATGCGCGCATGGGCCATCTACGCAGGAGGCCGCAGCCTCGCGATGGAGGGCGATGCGAAGCAGCGTCGCATCGGCGCCACCGAGATGCTCAAGGCGGCCGCCACCCACGGTGCGCTGGCGCCGATCCTCGAGCATGCTGCTGCGGCACGTGCCGCAGAGGCGCTCGACGCGGCAGGCGACTCGGCGTCGGCGGCCCTTCTGAGGGTGCATGCGGCGCCGCAGCAGCAGTACTCGGTGACCGACATCCTCTCGTCGCCCCATCCGGCGCTTGTCGCGGGCGACGTCCGTGACCGCGAGGTCGTGCGCGTCGAGGAGGACGAGGCTCGTGCGCTCGCCGCAAGCCCCGTGGGGGCCAGCAGGCTGTGCGATGTCCTCGAGCGGCTCTTCACGGCCGCCGACAGCGAGCAGCGTGTCGCGGACCTGCGCGTCCGTGTCGAGTACCTCGTGGCGCGCGACCGGCTCCCATGCGTGTCTGCGCTGCGGCTCGCGGCTGCACGAGCGGAGTACCGGCTCGCGGGCATCGGCATCGGGGCGCTCAGGCGCGGCGATGAGCAGGCGCTGCAGGGGAGCGCAACGCGCGATGATGCGTCGGCGCTGCTGACGCAGTGCGCGGGGTCGCTCGAGCGCCTTGAGCAGTCGCTGGCTGCAGAGCTCACGCAGCTGCGGAAGCGATGAGGTCGCGCGTACGGAGGCGCTTGCGGTGTCCGACCTCGTGGCCGCGCAGCTGCTTGAGGCGCGCTACCTGCGGGCATGGAGCCAGTTCGGCCTGCTGTGGGTGTCTCGCGCCGGCAGCGACCCGGCACGCGTCGCTGCGCAGGCCGACCAGCTTGTGCCCGTATGGGCTGCGCTGCTCGAGACAGGCAAGGCGTTCCCCTCGCCGGAGGACGTGTCGGTGGACCTCCGCGGAGAGGAGTACTACGCATCGAGCATCCTCGGGATGGCGGTGACCAAGGCGCTCGCTGCGGGGCTTCCTGCGGCCGAGCCGTGGTTCTCGCTGCTGCGCGAGCCCGGCGTGTGGTCCGGCACCGCGGCGCTCGAGCCTTCGATGCGGCTCGAGGCCGCTGTGGACTGCGCTGCGTATGACGCAGCGGTCACGCAGCTCCGCGAGG
>CAYPOZ010000110.1:0-312 GCA_964412415.1 uncultured Isosphaeraceae bacterium
CGAGGGCATCGCGATCACGTGCTGGGCGTGCCAGATCGACGTGGCGTACTTCTTCATCCGCGGCGAGTACCACCACCAGGCGAAGGTGATGGAGCGCGCGATCCGCGAGGCGTACGACGCGGGCATCTTCGGGTCCAAGGGCCTGATGGGCGGCACCGTGAAGCACGCCGTCGAGTGCCACCTGCACCGCAGCGCCGGCGCATACATCTGCGGCGAGGAGACGGGCCTTCTGGAGGCGATCGAGGGCAAGCGCGGATGGCCGCGCGTGAAGCCCCCGTTCCCCGCCGTGACGGGCCTCTTCGGCCGCCCGAC
>CAYPOZ010000110.1:322-1923 GCA_964412415.1 uncultured Isosphaeraceae bacterium
CGCGGCTGTGGTGCCGGTGATCGAGCACGGCGTCGAGTGGTGGACCGGCATCGGTGTGGCAGGCATGGCCGGCGGCATGCCCAGCTGGGGCACCAAGCTGATGGGCGTCTCCGGTCACGTGAACCGGCCTGGCGTCTACGAGGCGCCGCTTGGCATCAAGCTGAGCACGCTGGTGAACGAGTACTGCGGCGGCATGCGCGGCGGCAAGCGCTTCAAGGCGGCGATCGCGGGCGGCGTGTCGATGGGCGTGCTGGGCACGGACCAGTTCGACGCGGAGATGGACTTCGACATCGGCCGCAAGTGCAACGTGCTTGGCCTGGGCACCGCGTGCCCGACCGTCTTCGACGAGGACACCGACATGGTGATGGTGGCGCGCAACATCGCGCGCTTCTTCAAGAACGAGTCGTGCGGGCAGTGCACGCCGTGCCGCGAGGGCTCGGGCTGGATCTACAAGCTGCTCTGCCGCATCGAGCGCGGCGACGCGCGCACGTCGGACATCGACCTGCTGCTCGAGCTCGGGCTCTCGATGGGGCTCACGCCCGGCACCACAATCTGCGGCCTCGCCGACGGCAACAACTGGGCCATCCGCACGATCGTGGGCAAGTTCCGCGGCGACTTCGAGCGCCGGGTCAAGCCGACCTTCGTGCCTGTGCATGTCTCGTCCGCCGCAATTCGCTGAATGGACGCAAGCGGCCAACCCTGCATCGAGGTGACTGGAGCCGCGGATCCCGCGCTGTGCCGGTGGCTGCAGGGGGAGCTTGAGCGTGCCGTTGCGGGTGCGCGCTCGGTCAAGGGTGCGCCCGTGCAGGTGGCGCGCATGTCAGTGCGCATCGTCGGCGATGCGCAGATGAGCCGGCTGCACGAGCGGCACTCGGGCATCGCGGGCACGACTGATGTGCTGACCTTCGTGGGCGGCGAGGCGGTGCGCAGCGACGGCGCCGGCAGCGATGGCGGCAGCTCGGGGCCGCGCGCCGACGGCGGCGTTCTCGAGATCGACGCGGCCGTCTGCGCCGACGAGGCCGCGCGCCGCTGCGGCGACTTCGGCCACGGCGTGCGGGAGGAGCTTCTGCTGTACGCGGTGCACGCGCTGTTGCATGCGGTGGGCTTCGACGACGCTACGGCGGGCCAGCATGCCGAGGGGATCCTCATCGCCACAGCGGCGGTTCTGGCGCTCACGGCGCTGCTTGCGGCGCTTAGCCGTGCGCTGTCGCTGTGCAGCGAGAGCGCGCTGCGGGAACGGTTCGATGAGGCGGGGCATCCTGCGCGCGCGGAGTGGCTGATGCCGCGCATAGACGTCGTGGAGCAGGTCGTGGCCTTCTTCCGGACGGCAGGGCGACTCGGCGTGTTCGTCGGGCTGCTGGTCGCGGATGCCGGCATGGGAGAGGCTGCCGTGCTCACGTGGCAATCGGTGCTGCAGGCGTTCCTGGTGTCGACGATCGTGCTGTGGTTCGTGACCAGCGTGATGGCGGGAGCGGTCGCACGCCATGCGGCGGCGCGTTCTGGCGGCATCGGCAGCAGGCCGGCCTTGGCCTGGGCGTCTTCCAGGCCGCGCCCGAGCTTCAGGTTCGCCGGCGTGGCGCGGACGCCCTCCACCTCCTGAA
>CAYPOZ010000110.1:1933-8270 GCA_964412415.1 uncultured Isosphaeraceae bacterium
TGGTGTCACGCACCTATCCGCTGCTGCGCGTGCTCTACGCGGTCTCGTGGCCACTCGTGTGGGTTGGCGGCCGCATCGACGGGCTCATCAGGATCGTGGTGCGTGCGGATCCGCCGCACGAGGTGGCCGAGCAGGAGCTGCTGCACGCGATCGAGGACACCGAGCGCTCTGGCGCCGTCGGCAGCGTCGAGGCCGCGATCCTCGAGAACGCCGTGGAGTTCGGAGAGAAGGTCGTGAGCGAGATCATGACGCCCCGCCCCCTGATCGAGGGCATCGAGTACACCGACGACCTTTCGACGATCCGCCGGTTCATCGAGACGGCGGGGCACTCGCGCATGCCTGTGTTCCGCGGCAGCATCGACCAGATCGCGGGCATCCTGTACCTGAAGGACCTGATCCGGTTCATCGGCGAGGACGGCAAGTCCTTCCGCCTGCAGCCGCTGCTGCGCACGCCCGTGCGCGTGCCCGAGACGCAGCGCGTGCGCGATCTGCTGCAGCAGTTCCAGCGCACGAAGGTGCACATGGCGATCGTCGTCGACGAGTTCGGGGGCACCGCGGGCCTCGTCACCATCGAGGACGTGGTCGAGGAGCTCGTCGGCGAGATCCGCGACGAGCACGAGCCGCCCGAGCAGGGACCGCCGGAGCTTCGTGCGGTCGCGCCGGACGCGTGGGAGGCCGACGCGCGCGTGGAGATCGCGCGCCTGGCCGGGGAGACAGGCCTCGAGATCCCCGAGGATGCGGAGTACGGCACGGTGGCCGCGCTTGTGCTCGAGCACTTCGGGCGCATTCCTGCGCGCGGCGACCGCTTCACGGCGCTTGGCGCGCAGTTCGAGGTGATCGCCGCGACACCCTCGCGCGTCGAGCGCGTGCTCATCAGGCTGCCGCGCGCCGACGGCGCACCGGCCGAGGGCAGCTGACCGGATTAGGTGCGGGTGCGGCGAGCCCCGGAGGGCGCGCGTCCGCCCGATGGGGTGACGGCCGCTTCTTCGACTCAGCCGAACTCGTCACCGCGGAACGTCGATGCGAGATAGGCCTCGCGCACCTCCGGGTCGTTGATGATGTCCTTGGGCGCGCCGTCACGGAGGTTGCGCCCCTCGTGGATGATGTACGCGCGCGTGCAGATGCGCAGCGTCTGCTGCACGTTGTGGTCGGTGACGAGGATCGCGATGCCCGACTCGGCGAGCCGGCGCACCTCCGCCTGCAGGTCCTCGACCGTATGCGGGTCGACCGCCGCGAAGGGCTCGTCAAGGAGGATCAGGCGGGGCTCGGTGATGAGCGAGCGTGCGATCTCGAGCCTGCGGCGCTCGCCTCCCGAGCACGTGCGCGCCTGCTCGTGCCTCTTGTGCTCGAGCCCGAACTGCCGAAGCAGGTCGTCGCAGCGGCGGCGGCGCGCTCCCCGGTCCATGCGCGTCGTCTGCAGGATGGCCATCAGGTTCTGCTCGACCGAGAGCCGCTGGAAGACGCTCGGCTCCTGCGCGAGGTAGCCCATCCCAAGGCGCGCGTGCCGGTACATGGGAAGCGACGTGACGTCATTGCCGGCAAAGGTCACGGCACCGGCTTCCGGCGTGATCATGCCGATCGTCATGCGGAAGCTGGTGGTCTTGCCGGCGCCGTTGCGACCGAGCAGCCCCACGACCTCGCCGGCCTCGACGTGGAACGACACCGCATCGACGACGCGGCGACCGTTGTAGGTCTTCTGCAGTCCGTGCACTTCGAGCAGCGCCACGGCGCGAGTGTAGGGGTGCAGCGCTGCGGCTACCATTCGCGCCATGTGCCGCATGCACCGATGGCTCGTGGTTGCCATGCCTCTCGTGGCGATGCTCCTGTCGTTGGGGTGCGTGCGCCGCACGATCTCGGTGACGACGACGCCGCCAGGCGCGATCGTGTTCCTCAATGACCGGGAGGTCGGGCGCACACCATGCGACGTCGAGTTCCTGCACTACGGTGTGTACGACCTTCGGCTGCGTCTTGAGGGATACGAGCCGGTGGTCGGCAGCGGGCGGGCCAATGCTCCTGTGTGGGACTTCATCGGCGCTGACTTCTTCGCGGAGCTCGCGCCGCTGCAGCTTGAGAGTCGCGTCGAGTGGCACTTCGACCTCGAGCCTTCCACGCGCGATGCGGGTGCGCTGCGCACGCGTGCGTCGGAGATGCGGTCGCAGTCGGACGAGGCGTTCGCCCGCGCGAGCGACGTGCCCGCGCGAGACGCTGTTCCGAGCGGACCGTCTCCCGAGTACTCGACTCCGGCGGGTGCCGCGGAGGGGCAGGGCGCGCTTCCGGGCAAGGGTTCGGCGGACGTGCCGATGCCACCTGACGCGTCGGTGCCGACTGTGCCAGGCCAGCCTCAGGCGCCGCGGCCGAACTGAGCGGGTCGCGATCGGGTTGGGATCGGCTGGTCCTTGCGGATCTAGGCCCGGTGCAGCCGCGCTAGGGCGTTCAGAAGCACTTGGTTGATGGGAGCGTTGGCGGGTGGCCACCTAAGGCCCAAGAACTCCTCTGCGCCCACCCAGCGCACCTGGGCGCTTGCCCGGGGTTCTGGGACACATTGTGGGGGCGCAGGGGCCAGGAACAGACGGAACTCGAGTACCGGACCTCCAGTTACGTCACTAAGGTGGGATCCACAGTCAATCCACAGCTCTCTGGGCGGGGGATCGATCCCCGTTTCCTCCCCAAGTTCCCGTCGGGCGGCCGCGAGAGGATCCTCTCCAGGCTCCACCTTGCCCCCGGGAACCTCCCAGAAGCCTGGCAGCATCGGGGCGTCAGGGAGCCTCTGAGCGACCAGAACCGACCACCCGGCGGGGGTACTTGTCCACACGGTCCCGAGGGCGATCTGTGGTGGGGAAGGGTGCATTATTGACCTACGGAGCGCGTCTCGTCCGAGAACAGATAGATCCAATAAAAAGTGCCATAGCAATTCCGAAACACTTTTTTTCGCATTTCCGCCGATCCATTGACCATCGGTTCTCGAGGAGGATACCGTGCGTTAGACAGACTTCTTCGCAGCCTGTGTGACAGGTTGCGCACGCCGCCGTTCGATCGTGTCGGAGCGACCGAACGGCGGCTCTGTTTTTGGTGCGCACAGTGCCGCACGCGTCGCACGATCCGAGGCGCCGACGATCTGGGAGCGCGGGCCACCTGCTGGCGCGGAGCGATACCGTCTCGCCATGGATCGCACTCACACCGTGCCAGCCCTCGCATCATGCTGTCTTGTGGCGTTGATCGGTGTGCCCTCTGCGATGGGTTCCGACATCGATGCGTTGCGCACGCTCCAATCGAACGCCGAGGCGGACGGCACATCGCTCGGCAACCACGATTGGGTGCCTGGTGACTGGTGCGCATTCACCTTCGACCCCAGCATCATCGATGCCGGCACACTCGACAGCGATCGAGCGCAGGGCACGCCAGATGCGTCCGCTGGAGCTGCGCCCGCCGCAGCGGCACCCGCGGTTCCCCGCTTCGGTGCGGCAGGCTCGTGGCGATGGCAGATCCTCGGCGGCGGCGGCATCGGCACCGACAGCATCTCGAACGCGCAGTTCGGCGTGGGCGTGAGCTGGTTCGTCGTCGACGACCTCAGCATCGATGTGCAGGTCAATGCCGACTACTTCAACCAGCCGGGTCCCAGCGCGTGGGGCGGCGACGTGGAGCTGCTCTTCCGGTGGCACTTCCTCGCGCGCGACACCTGGTCGCTCTATGTCGATGGGGGATGCGGCCTGATGTGGACATCGCACGACGTGCCGCCTGACAGTGCGTCGTTCAACTTCATCCCGCAGGCAGGCGCTGGCGTGACGTGGGAGATCGCAGAGGACACGAGGCTCATGCTCGGCGCGCGCTGGTTCCACGTGTCGAACGCGAACACCGGGTCACCCAATCCCTCGTACGACGGCGTGTTCGCCTACGCGGGCGTGAGCTTCGGGTTCTGACGTCGCGCGATCAGCCCCATCCCTTGGGATGGTCGCTCATCCAGCGCAGCGCGCGGTCGATGCTCTCCTCGATGCCGGTGCGCGCATTCCAGCCCAGCGCTGTGCGGATCGCGCTGCCGTCGGCCACCAGCGATGCAGGGTCGCCCGGCCGCCGCGCACCCATCATGTGGGGCACCGGCTTGCCGGCCACGCGCGCGCACGCGTCGAGCACTTCGCGCACCGAGAAGCCGGTGCCGGTGCCGACGTTGAAGTGCAGCGATCCGCTTTCGGGAAGCGCCGCGAGCGCGCGCACGTGCGCATCCACGAGGTCATCGACATCCACGTAGTCGCGGATGCAGGTGCCGTCGCGCGTGGGGTAGTCGTCGCCGTACACCGTGAGCGCAGGGCGCCGCTCCAGCAGGGCCTGGATGCACAGCGGGATCAGGTGCGTCTCAGGCCTGTGGTCCTCGCCGAGCCGACCCTTGGGGTCGCATCCGCTGACGTTGAAGTAGCGCAGCGCCGCGAAGGAGAATGGCGCCTTGGTCGCGCGCGCCGCGACAAGCCGGTCCGCGAGCACATGCTCGAAGGCGAGCTTCGATGCGCCGTAGGGGTTGATGGGGCGCTGGGGGCAGTCCTCGCGGATCGGGATCAGCTCCGCGGGCGGCTCGCCGTATGTCGCCGCAGTGCTCGAGAAGACGATGCGGTGCACTCCTGCGTCGCCCATCGCGTGCAGCAGTGCCAGGGACCCGCACAGGTTGTTCGACCAGTACTCGAGCGGGCGCTCCACCGACTCGCCTACATAGGTGAATGCCGCAAAGTGCATCACGGCGGTCACGCCACCGGACTTCATGACCGATGCGAGACGCTCGCGGTCGGCGATCGATGCATGCTCGAAGCGGGCCACGCCCTTTGGGGCAGCGGCAATCACCGCGTCGGCGGCTGCGCGGTGGCCCCGCGAGATGTCGTCCACCATCGTCACGCGGTGCCCGGCCTCGGCCAGCGCAAGCGCCGCATGAGACCCGATGAATCCAGCGCCACCCGTGATGAGCACATGCTGCTGCATGGGGCGGAGGGTAGCCGCCTTGCGGCGGGGCACCGGTGCGGTGACAATGGCGCGATGGCTTCAGAGCACCCGCGTTCCGCCGTCCAGGGCGACATCTTCAGCGCAGCCGATCCCGAGTTGCTCCGGCACGCGCTCGAGGAGGCGTTCTCGTACCGCGGCGACGTGACCCTTACGCTTGCGGACGCATCTGTCGTCGATGGGTTTGTCTTCGACCGCAGGGCCGGCTCGACGCTCGCCGAGTCGACGGTGCGCGTGCTCCTTCGGGACTCCGATGAGCGCCGCACGGTGCGATGGTCGGAGATCCGCTCCGTGTCGTTCACCGGCAAGGACACCGCCGCAGGCAAGACCTGGGAGAGCTGGATCAAGCGCTACGCGGAGAAGCGGCTCTCCGGCGAGGCCGCCTCGATCGAGAGCGACTCGCTCGACTGAGCCGCCTAAGGTGGCCGTCGGCCACGTAGCGCGCGCAGTGCTGGTCCGGGTAGTGTGCCGCGATGGTCTCACAGGACGCGACGGCAACGCCGATCGTGCTCTTGATCCCCGTGCGCAACAGGCAGGCGAAGCTCGATCGTGCGCTGCGGTCGGTTGTGGCCGAGGCGCCGCTGCTCAAGGTGATCGTCATCGATGACGGGAGCGACCCTCCAGCCCTCATCGATCCTGCGTTGCCCCTCGAATTCGAGTTGATCAGGATGTCGCATGCGCAGGGCGTGGCGGCCGCGCTCAACAGGGGTCTCAGTCGCGCATTTGATCTCGGGTGCTCCTACATCGCACGCCTGGACTCCGATGACACCGCCATCGACGGCCGCTTCCGCGCGCAGCTCTCGTTCCTGGAGAGCAATCCATCAGTGGGCATCTGCGGAACCGGCTACTTCGAGTGCGACATTAATGGCATTGTGCGTGCGATAGTTCGGATGCCACGGCACGATGCAGGCATACGGCGCGGAATGCACCTGCGCATGACGCTGTGGCACCCGACGGTAATGGTCCGGGCATCAGTGGCCAGGCGCGTCGGAATGTTCGACCCGTCGCTCGCGTGCGAGGACACGGACTACTTCCTGAGAGTCATGGACATCTCCGAGGCCGCCAACCTTCCCGAGCCGCTGATCCGCTACGAGACAGGCGCAGCGGATGCGCTCACGCGGCATGGGAAGCGTCGTCGTGCGATCGCGCGTGACCTACTCCGGCTGAAGTGGCGTCGACGAGAGCCGTTGAATCCCCTCTGGTGGATCGGGATTCTGGCGGGAGTTTCCTACCTGCTGGGCATCAGCCGGGCACTTGCGCCGCTGCGCAGCCTCTCGACGTGGCTGCTTGACCGGAGGCCCGGCGAGGACTCTGCGCATGGCCATGCATGAGTCACGCAACCAAGACGCCGGCCGGCCCA
>CAYPOZ010000111.1:0-8241 GCA_964412415.1 uncultured Isosphaeraceae bacterium
GCTCCATCAAGCATCGCCAATTCAAGCATTGCACCGCCTTCTGGGGCGTGGTGCGGGTCAGCGAGCAGGTGGTGGGCTATCGCCGGGTGCGCCAGTTCAGCGAGGCCAATCTGGGCGATATTCCGCTGGAGATGCCGGGCACCGCCGACACGATCGGCGCGCTCGTGACGCGCGCGCTCGAGCTGCGGCCCGACATGGCAAGGGCCGTGGCCCAGTACCGCGCGGCGCAGGCGGATGTGCGGCTGGCGCGTGCGCAGTGGCTGCCCACGGTGAACCTGAGCGCGAATGCGTCGATCCCCACGACCTACTTCGATGTGGGCGACAGCGGATGGTTCGGCACCACGCAGCCGTGGTACGGCGCGATGGTGGGGATCTCGGTGCCGCTGCTCGATGGCGAGATCCGCGACACGAAGCTGCAGATGGCGCTGCGCGGGCTTGGTGCGGCGAGCGCTGAGATCGCAGCCACGCGCGACCGTGCGGTGCGCGACGTGTGGCGTGCGTACGCGATGCTGACGACGGCGCTTCGCCAGCGCGCAGTCGTGGCCGCGCTGCTTGCGGCAAGCGACGCCAGCTACGAGCAGTCGATTGTCGCGTACCGCAACGGGCTCGCGACATTCGTGGAAGCGCCGGGCTGGCTGGCGATGCTGGCCGCACTGTGCTGCGCGATCCTGATCCAGAGCTGCCCGCGCGCAACTGACGTCACCGGCTGTACGTCATAGGTTCCAAAGTTCGCTCGAACTCCAGCCGAGCGGTAGTCCCAACCGCTCGGCCGCCGCAGGAGCCATCGGCAGGTCGTGCATGGCTTCAGATTGGCCACGGTACGGGGGCTTGCCACACTGAATCAGAAGTCACGGAGACTCGCCCGGAACTCCGCCCCACTTTCCTGCACATCGGCGTGATCATGACGCGCCACCCTAGCGCGGCGAGCGCGGACCGAGTTCAAGTCGCGCGCTTTTTCTGCTCGGGAACTAGGGGGTGCCCATTGCGGCCGCGCGGCGCTCTCGCTGCGGGCGCTGCGGGTGCCCTGGCGGCTGCCACTGCGACCGCGCCCCGCGGCGCCATCGCGAAGGCCAGGCCAAGGATCATCCAGAAGCAGATGCGCACCCAGTCCTTGGCGAACGTGAGGTCCACAAGCCCCACGATCATCATGCAGCTCGCCGCAGAGATGATCGCCATCAGCAGCGTGCGGTCGGTGGCGGCGTGCTTCCACGCGCGCACGAGCCGGCGCACGGCGCCGACGATCGCGCTAGTGACCGCGGCCGCGCCCACGAGCCCAGTCTCGCACAGCACCTCGATGGGCAGCGAGTGCACCCAAGGCATGCCGGTGCGCTGCAGCGGCTCGCCCATCCATGTCCATCCGCGCGCGGCCGCAGGCACGTAGTAGTTGTTGAAGAGGCCGGGCCCCGCGCCCGTTGCCCAGAAGTGCGAGAAGAGCCACAGGCCGAAGCCGTAGATCGGCCCGCGCTCGCCGAGGCCGCGCGACGTGGTGGACATGATGCGGCTGCGCAGGTCCGGCGAGAGCGCCGCTGCGGCCACGATCGCCCCCACCATCGCGATGGCGATCACGATGAGCCACTTGATGCGCACCCGCGCGGCCAGCGGCGGCAGCGCGCCGATGAACCAGCCCAGCGCGATCTGGCGCGATCGCGCGAGCACCCACATGGGCGCGGTCACGGCCATCATCGCGATGTAGAGCGCGAGACCGCGCGCGCCCGGAAGCGCCGCCGACGTGAGCGGCAGCAGGATGCTGACAACGGCGAGGTCGTTCTGGTTGCCCTGGCTGCCGTGGAATCCGAAGTGCCTCTTCGGCTGGCCCGTGAACAGCGCGCTGCCCGAGTACCACTGGGTGCCCACATCGGCGACGCACGCGAGGATCGTGAGGATCACCGCCCACAGCAGCAGGCGCAGCGTGCGCGGATTCCAGGCGATCGCCTGCACCGCGATGAAGCACATCGCGTAGATGCCCATGCCGTACGTGCGGCCGAGGCTTGCGGGCGGGTCGACGCTGCGTGCGATGGAGATGCCCCACGCCGCCAGGATCGCGATCACCGGCCAGAACGACACTGTGCGGCCGCGGCCAAGAGGGTCCAGGAACGTGAGGACCACGGTGGCGACGCCCACGAGCGCGATCGACCACTCGTACGCGACCGCCACAGGACGCCCGTACACGATCACGCTGAATGACAGCGCCATGAATGCCAGTGCCGCTGCCGGGGCGAAGTGCTCGCGCCTCATGGTGCTGGGCTCATCGTGCTGGCCTCATGGAGCTGGGGCAGTTTGTACCGCACGCCGCGGGAATCGGGAACCGCGCGCGGTCGCCGCGACTCTCACCCGTATGACCCCAGAGACACACACTGCGTTCAAGGGCCTCTACGCCGCCGCGCTCAAGCCCGATGTCCTCGACCTCAAGACCAAGGAATTGATCGCGCTCGCATGCGGCATCAGCCGCCTGTGCGAGGGCTGCATCACGCACCACACCAAGGCCGCCAAGAAGGCCGGCGCCACCATCGATGAGATTCATGCGACGGTCGACGTGTGCGTGCTGATGGGCGGCGGGCCCGCGAGCGTCTACGGCCTGAAGGCGGTCGAGCACTTCAACGCGGCGTAAGCCCCTTGCCGTAGACAAGCTGCACGCATCGATCAAGGCGCTCGACCCGAAAGGCGCTTACGAAGACGCTCCGGGTCTGGCGTGGTGGCACCCTCATCGCCATCTGCGCTATTCACGCCGTGAATGGTTTTCATTCACGCCGTGAATCGCTCAGACTGACGTAGGGCGGGGTTCCGCGGACGTAAGGCGGGGTCTCTGGCGCCGCTGTTATTGGGGCGGGGAGTTCGCCGCCAGGCCGCCCAGGGCGAGGCGGGCTGCCTCGCTGCGGCGGGCCATGTCGGCCGCGACCTGCCGGCTCGGGTCTAGGTCGGCGGCACGGGCGAACGCGCGCGATGCGGCATCGATGTCGCCACGAGCCTGGGCCACGGCGCCAAGCAGCAGGTATCCATCGACGGATTCGGGGTCGCGCGCGACGAGCGTGAGCGCCGCCTGCTCCGCGCGGCGCATGTCCCCTGCCATCCAGCACACCTTCGCAAGCGCATCCAGATGCTCGACGGTGGACTCGCCAGTGCGCTGCTCGAACGCGAGCAGCTCATCGCGCGCCTGCACCGCTCGGCCAGTGTGCGCGAGGCAGCGCGCGCGCATGCGGGCCACGTCGGGCATGGTGTTCGGGTCAAGCAGCGCCGACGTGCTGATGACGCTGAGGCAATCTTCCCAGCGGCCGGCGCGGAACGCGGCGATGGCGAGATCCTCGTCGAGCTTCTCTGGTTCCGCGGCGACGGCGCGCGCGCGCTCGATGAGCTTGTGCGCTGCAGCCGGGTCGCCCCTGCTGGCATGAAGTTCCGCCTTGAGGTGCACGAACGCCGGCAGGTACTCGAACCTGCACTCGATGTCCTCGATGAAGAGCTCTGCGGCATCGAGCTGGTCCATCGCCACGAGCGTCTCGGCGACCGCGAGCGCGTAATGCGGGTTGCTGGGCTCGGTGGCAAGCGCACGCTGGTATGCCGAAAGCGAGCGAGCATCGTCGCCGAGGCGCTGGCGGATCACTCCCTCGTAGTACGCGCATATGGCGCATGAGGGGTTGAGCTGCTCAGCCTGCGCGATCTCCTGCAGAGCGCCCTCGAGGCGGCGCATCTCGAGCATGATGCGGCCGCGCATGAGGCGGTACTCCCAGTAGCTGGGGAAGCGCGCGATGGCGCGGTCGGAGTGCGCGAGCGCGTCCGCGTACTGGCCCGACTCGAGCGCCTGGCGCGACTGCTCGTGCGCGACGCCCGCGCCCATGCGGTCGAAGCGGTCGTTTGCCTGCGCGCGCATGTCCTTGCCGGTCTTGGTGGGCCCGCACGCCGCGACCGAGATCACGGCAGCGGCGACGATCAATCGATTGATCATTGTGTGCTGTCCTGTGGAGCGAAGGTGCGCGCGCCCATCAGGCTCTGCTCGAAGGCCTGCTGCGCCGGCGCGCCCGGTGCGTTGATGATCTGCTCGCGGAGGCGGCGCATCTCGGGCGACTGCGGCTTCATGCGGATCGAGTTGTTGGCGAAGTAGAGCGCCTTTGTCATGTCGCCGTTGGCGTAGGCCTCATAGGCGTCGCGGTCGTTGTTGGCGGTGACCTGCTCGCGCGAGAAGGGCAGCAGCCCCGCGCGCGCGCCGAGCCGCACGCTCTCGACCACGTTGAGCGAGTCGCGGCCCTCGTCCCAGAGCTTCGCGTCCTCGATGATCGTCGGCGTCACAAGGAAGATGATCTCGTCGCGCTCGACCACATCCTGCTGCCCGTTGAGCGCCGCGCCGAAGAGCGGGATGTCGCCGAGCACCGGCACCTGGCGGCGCTTGGTCGTCATCTTGTCCTTGAAGAGGCCACCGAGCACCACGGTCTGGCCGCTGCGCACGCGCACGTTGGTCTGCAGCTCCTGCGTGCCCTCGTCGGGCACGGTGGTGCTGCCGCCACCTGGCGTGTCGATCTTGCGCAGCGTGTAGTCGGAGACGCTTGGCGCGAGCTCGAGCCTGATCATGCCATCTGGCGCGATGAACGGCCGGAAGATGAGCGAGATGCCGGTGTCGAGGTACTCGACGGTCTGCGTCGAGATCTCCTGGTTGATGGTGGTGGAGAGGTACGCGACGCGCTCGCCCACAAGCACGCTGCTGCGCTGGCGGTTGAGGCACGTGGTTGCGGGCCGCGCGAGCACGGTGGTGTCGGTGACCTCGTCGAGCACGCGCAGGAAGAACGCCACATCGCCGGCCATGATGCCGACCTTGATGTTGGGATCTGCCTCGCTGCCCGGGAACGGCGAGAGCGCCACGGACTGCGCAGTGCTCTGCGCGATGTCGCCCTCGCGCAGCGCGGTGGGCACGTCGAGCGGCGGGATGCCTGCGGTGGCGAGGTTCGCGAAGTTGAGGTCGCCGATGGCGGCGAAGTCGAGGCCGTACGCGTTCTCTTCCTTGACGGCGGCCGAGAGCACCGTGCACTCCACGCGCACCTGCTGCGGCGCCACGTCAAGCTGCTCGAGGAACTGCCCGATCTTCACGAGGTTGTCGACGTAGTCGTTGACGACGAGCTTGGCGGTGAACGCATAGTCGTCGCCGGTGCCCGCATCGATCGATGGCTGGAAGCCCCTCTCGGAGATGCCGCGCGCGCCGACCTTGCCGTCGGTGGAGAGGAGCGGCTTGATGAGCTCGCCCGCGTCGTTGGCGGAGAGGTACTGCAGCACAAAGACGCGGCTCTCCTTGGGCTTGCGCGCGGCCTCGAGCGCGTCGTACTCGGCGCGCGTGTAGATGTAGGTGAACGCGCCTTGCGTCTGCGCGACGAGGTTGTTGACGGAGAGGATCGCATCAAGCGCCTGCTGGAAAGGCACGTCGAAGAGGTTCACCGACACGGTGCCCACGACCTTGTCGCTGGCCACGATGTTGCGGCGGGTGCGCAGGGCGAGCAGCTCGAGCAGGCCGGAGATCTCGACGTTGGCGGCGTTGAGGGTGACGGTGCCGTGGTCGCTGACCTCGACCTGCGCCTGGGGCTGGGCTTGGGGCTGGGCTTGGGGCTGGGCCTGGGGCTGGACCTGCGCCTGGTTGGCGGGGGGCGCGGACCGTGCCGAAGTGCCTGTCGCGCCTTGGTTTGTGTTCTGTGGTTCGGCCGGACCCGCCGTCGCGCCCACCTTGTTCATGGGCGCCATGAGCACCGCGCATGAGAGGAGCGCGCCGCCAGTGGCGAGACTGATCGCCGTGGAAGGCCTTCGGGGGAGGTTGGTGCGCATCCGTGCGCCGCAGTGCCTGCGGAACCCCGCTGTCATCGGCTTAGGTCTTGGGCGCAGTGCAACTTGGCGCGCGACGCAGCGGTTATTGGGACGTTCTGACAGCCCTCAATTCACCTGACGTGGGCATGATCTGGATCGCCAGCGCCGACCGTCCGTCGGCCGAGGTCAGCGTGATGACGGGAGGCGCCGACTCCGGGTCCGCACGCAGCGCGCCCGAGTGGTTGAAGGCGAGGCCCGCCGCATCGAGTCCAGCCGTCGCGATCGTCACCCCGTCAGCTTCCTCCACGCCGCCGCGACTGAACGACACCTTGATGAGCTCGCTCCCCCGCTGCACCTCGTAGCTGTGCTCGCCGAAGGTCACCGTCGCCGGCGCTGTCGGGTTCGCGATCGACCACGCCTGCGCATCGAGCAGGTCGTGCCACAGACGTTCATGTGCGGCGGCCACGCGCGCCGGACCGTCGCTCGAGAAGTACGGCAGCGCCAGCGTCGCGAGCACCGCCACCAGAATCGACACGATGATGAGCTCGATGAGCGTGTAGGCGCGTCGCATCGTGCGCACTCGCTGGGTCATATGCCATCGACACATCGTGTGCACCTAGAAGCCCAACTGGATGCGCGTGGGGATCTGCTGCGTGCCGCCACGCGGGGGCGGCGCAC
Organism: uncultured Isosphaeraceae bacterium; assembly: GCA_964412415.1. Taxonomy (GTDB): domain Bacteria; phylum Planctomycetota; class Phycisphaerae; order Phycisphaerales; family SM1A02; genus ZLKRG44. The sequence goes on from CAYPOZ010000111.1 coordinate 6,451, forward strand.
CCTCGGTGAGCCCCGAGATGTCATCAAGCGCATGGTCGTAGAAGAACGCGGAGTTGTCGCGCATCAGAACGTGGTTGGCGGCGATGCGCCCATAGATCTCCGTGCGTCCGCGCAGGATCACGGGATTGGTGGGCATGAAGATCGAGCCCACAATGCTGGTGTCCACGAAGTCCCACAGGAAGATCGACGACAGGAATGCAGGATCCGGGTAGATGCGCACGCGCCAGGGCTCGATGTACTGCGGCTCGAGCGGCGGCGCGGGCTCGCACGCGGTGGGCTCCCAGTTGCCCATCCATGCACGCATGTGAGGGTCGCCGGGCACGCTTGGGCTGGCCGAGCAGGCGTGCTGCTTTCCGATCCACGATCCGCTCATCGAGAGGTCATAGGCCACGAAGAGCAGCAGCTGCGAGTTGCCCTTGAGCTGGATCGTGGAGTTGATCATCTCGAGGCTCTTGGCATCGAGGTCAAACCACATGCGCGCCTTCATCACGATCTTCACGTTGCCGTCGATGATGAGCGTGCTGTTGGTGAGCTTGAACTTGTCGTCGATGCGGTACACGCCCGACTTGAGCGTGAGCGTGGAGTTGCGCACGTTGAGGTCGCCGCCGCTGATGGGGATGCCGAAGAACTCCATGCATCGCACGCGGAACGGGTTGAGTGTGGTCGTGGTGCCCGTCCATGACTTGTTGCCCCAGAAGGTGGTGCCCGTGGTGAATGTGGGCTCGTCGGGCGGCTTCGTCATCCGGATTGACTCGCCCTGCGGCAGCCGCTCCTTCTCTACGAGATCCGCGCCGCTGCCCCAGATCGTGGGGCTCTGCGCATTGAACGGGTAGTAGAGGTACGTCTGCGGGGTGCTCGTGGCGCCCTCGCCGCGCTCCCAGCTTGATGCGGAGCGGTGGTCGACGCCGGTGTACTTCCAGAGCTGCTCGGGGTCGGTCAAGTCATTGGTCGCGAGCATCGCATAGCCGGTGCGCGCGGCGCGCTTGAACTCGGACTCCTGAGAGATGAGCGCAGGGATCAGGCCGGAGTGGATGCCTGGGATCGCCACGGGCCTGTCCTCGAACATCGCATCCCCGTTGATGTAGACGCCGGAGAAGCCCCACTGCTGGAGGTCGGCCTGGGTGCCCATGTTCACGGGGTCGCGGTCGGCGCTGCGCGGCGCGCGCTCCCAGCGGCCGATGAAGTTGCGGCCCTCCATCGTCATGAACTTGTTCGCGAAGAGCGCATACTGGCCCTTCACCAGGCTGCGCAAGCTCATTTGCGCGTTCATGCGGTAGCTGGTGTCGCCGACGGAGACCGAGATGCGCGCATCGAACTCTGTGGTGGAGAGCGTTGGCGCAAGCCCGGTGTTGAGGTCGCGCACAGTCACATCAAGGATCGCGCCGTCGATCGCGTAGTTGGAGAGCAGGATGCCGTCTGCAAGCTGCGACCGCCATGCGGCGGCCTTGATCGCATCAGGCTCCTGGAAGATGGATGCGAGCACCTCGCGAGAGATGGCCAGGCCTTCGGCGGCCGCGAGGCGCGCGCGCGCGGCCTCGCCGACGCTGGCGCCGACGTCAATCGAGCGGTCACGGCTCTTGCTGAAGGTGGTGGCGGCGGTGGCCGCCACGCCGAGTGCAAAGAGCGCCATGAGCAGCGCAGCGCCGCGCCTGCGTGGGTTGCGCCAGGCGGACCGGCGAGCGGATGTGTGCGACGTGATGGCGTGCGACCGAGGCGCATCGATGGATGTGGCGCGCGCGTTCACTGACCATCCTCCAGGCAGATCGGGTGCTGGTCGAAGAACGCGAGCAG
>CAYPOZ010000112.1:0-8234 GCA_964412415.1 uncultured Isosphaeraceae bacterium
CACCAGGCCGACCTTCACCACCGCGTCGATGTCGACGTGCGCTCCGGCCTCGAAGTGCTTGGCGAGGTCGGCGACGTTCACCACGTGGTAGTCCTCGCGGAATCCCGCGTTGGAGAAGCCGCGCTTGGGGAAGCGCCGCATGAGTGGGGTCGAGCCGCCCTGGTAGCCGGGCCGGCTAGTCCAGCCTGCGCGGCTCTTGGCACCCTTGTGGCCGCGGCCGCTGGTGCCGCCCTTGCCCGAGCCTTCACCGCGGCCCACGCGCATGCGGAGCTTGTGGCGGCCGGTCTTGGCTGTGATGTCATGGATCATCATGGGAGGTGTTCTCTCGAGTGGAGTGCGTTCGTCACTTCGCGGGAGCGTCAGGCGACGCTGGCGCTGCAGCGTCAGGCGCCGCAGGTGCGGCCGGGGCCGACGGGGCCGACGGTGCGCCACCGCCGAACTCCTCTCGGCGGCGGCCGCCGCCGCGCGGTCCGCCACGACCGCCACGGCCGCCACGACGGTCGTCGCCGACGGTGTTCACTGGGGCCTGGGCGCGCTCGCCGGTCTTCTGCTGGGGCATCGCAGCCATTCCGCGCTGGATAGCGTCCTCGACGGCGGTGACGCCGAGCGTGACCCCGCGCAGCGCCTCGACCGTCTCGCGGGTGCGCAGCGAGGCAAGCGCCTCGAAGGTGGCCTTCACGAGGTTCTTCGGGTTCGACGAGCCGTAGCACTTGGTCAGGCAGTCCTGCACGCCGAACATCTCGAGCACCGCGCGGACCGCAGCGCCCGCGATTACGCCGGTTCCCGGCGACGCCGGCACCAGACGAACCTTCGATGCTCCGAAGCGGCCTTCGGCGGTGTGGGGAATCGTGCGGCCCTGCAGCGGGAAGCCGCGCATCTTGCGGCGCCCCTCACGGGTGGCCTTCTCGACGCTCGTCGGCACCTGGTTGCTCTTGGCGTAGCCAAGACCGACCTTGCCGCGGCGGTCACCGACGACGACGAGCGCGCTGAAGCTGAAGCGGCGGCCACCGGCCACCGTCGAGCTCGTGCGGTACACGCCAACGGTGACCGAGTCTGTTCCGGAATCTTCGAGGAGATCTGTTGCCATGTTTGGTGTGTCCTTCGCGGATGGGTCAGAACTTCAGGCCGCCCTCGCGTGCGCCCTCTGCGAGGCTCTTCACGCGACCGTGGTAGCGGTAGCCCGCCCGGTCGAACACGACCGCGCTGACTCCTGCCTTCTGCGCGCGCTCGGCGAGCGTCTTGCCGACCGCATGGGCGGCCTTGGCGTTGCCGCCGTGCGACGAGCCGAGCTCAATGCCTGCCTCACGCGACGACGCTGACGCCAGCGTCTTGCCGGCGAGGTCGTCGATGACCTGCACGTAGATGTGGCTGAGCGAGCGGAACACGCACATGCGCGGCCGGTCGGGCGTGCCACGGATCCTCTTGCGCATGCCCTTGACGCGGCGTGCGCGGCGTGTGACTCGGATGCTTCTCTTGTCCATGTGTGGAATCCTCGATCAGGATCAGGCGCCGAAGGCCTTGCCCTGCTTGCGCTGGATGACCTCGTCCGAATACTTGACGCCCTTGCCGTTGTAGGGCTCAGGCTTGCGCTGCGACCGGATCAGCGACGCGAACGCGCCGACCTTCTGCTTGTCGACGCCGGTCACGGTGACGTTGACGTTGTTGTCGACGGTGACCGTCACGCCGTCCGGCACTGTCAGCGGGATCGGGTCGCAGTAGCCGACGGTGAGCACGAGCTTCTTGCCCTGGAGCTTCGCGCCCCAGCCGACGCCCACGATCTCGAGCTTGCGCTCGTAGCCCTTGGTCACGCCCTCGACCATGCCGGTGAGGCACGAGCGGGTCGTGCCCCAGTAGGCGCGCCCGTTGCCCTCGGTGGCGTACTCGGGCCTGGAGAGCGTGCAGACGATCGCCTTGCTGGCCTCGTCGAACGCCACCTTGACCTCGGGGCGGTGCACGAACTGCAGCTTGCCCTTGGGGCCCTCGATGTTGACCATGCGGGAGGCAGCGTTGACCGCGACCTTGACGCCGGAGGGGACGGGGATGGGTTGCTTGCCGATGCGGCTCATTGGAGTGCTCCTGACTTCGATCAGCTGACGGTGCAGACGACCTCGCCGCCCACCTTGAGCTCGCGCGCCTTGCGGTCGCTCATGACGCCCTGGCTGGTGGACAGCACGCTGATGCCGAGACCCTGCAGCGGGCGCGGCAGGTCCGACACGCGGCGGTACACGCGGCAGCCGGTCTTCGACACGCGGTCGAGGCTGTTGATGAGGTTCTCGCCGCGCGGGCCGTACTTGAGCTGCACGCGGAGGATCCCCTGCCGGCCGTCCTCGACGGTCTCGTAGCCGGTGATGTAGCCCTCGTCACGGAGCACGTCGAGCACCCCGCGGTTGAGGCGGTTGTTGAGGCAGGTCACGCTCTTGCGGCGTGTCGACGTCGCGTTGCGGATCCGGGTCAGCATGTCTGCGGTCAGGTCCTGGAGGGACATGGTCTGTTCCTTTGCGGAGGGGGTCTGAGTGTCACCAGCTCGCCTTGCGCATGCCGGGGATCAGGCCCTGCAGCGCGAGCTCGCGGAGGAGGATGCGGTTGATGCGGAACTTCCGGTAGTAGCCGCGGGCGTTGCCCGTGATCTCGCACCGGTTGCGGTGACGCGTCGAGAACTTCGGCGTCCGCTTCATCTTGCTGAACATGCGCTTGCTTGCCATGGTCTGTGTCTCCGTGTGCGGTGCTGGGGTCAGCCGGCGCTCTTGGCGCCACCCTCGTGGCGCACGAAGGGCATGCCCAGCTCGGCGAGGATGTAGCGGCTCTTCTTCGGGTCGCTCCCGTCGAAGACGATGTTGATGTTCATGCCGTGCGTGAACGTCACGTTGGCCATGTTGATCTCGGGCCACACGGCCTGCTCGGTGAGGCCGAAGGAGTACGAGCCGCCCTTGTCGAACGACTTGTCCTTCACGCCGCGGAAGTCCTTGATACGCGGGATCGCAAGGTTGAAGAGACGGTCAAGGAAGCTCCACATGCGCTCGCGGCGCAGCGTGACCATGAAGGCGCTCGGCGCACCCTCGCGGACCTTGAAGTTCGACACGGCCTTCTTCGCGGCCACCATCACGGGCTTCTGGCCGGTGATCGTGGAGAGCGTCGAGATGACGGTGTCGCGGTACTCGGGCTTGAGCTTCTGGTTCTCGAGCTGCTTGCCCACGCCCACATTGATCACCACCTTGGCGATGCGCGGAAGCTGGTGCACGTTCGAGAGGCCGAACTCCTTGAGCGCCTTCGGACCCACCTCGGAGTCGAAGACGGCCTTCAGGCGCGATTCGTTGGCGGCAGTGGCGCTCATCGGTCATTGCCCTTCCTGCTGGCGGCAGTGCGCAGCGTGTGGAGCTCCTGCCCGTTGCGCGCGGCGACGCGCACCTTCGAGCCGTCCGCCTTGGTGACGAACCGGACCCGCGAGGGCTTGCCGTCGGCGACGGGACTGACATTCGAGATGTGGATGGACGTCTCGGACTCGACCGTGCCGCCCTGCGGACGCTCCTGCGTCTTGCGCAGGCGCTTCGTGCGGACGTTGACGCCCTTCACGGTGACGCGGTGGGCCTTGGTGTCGATGGCGAGCACCTCGCCGACAGTGCCGCGGGCATTGCCAGCGGTGACGATCACGACATCTCCCTTGCGGACGTGGCGTGGCATGGTCAGACGACCTCCGGTGCTAGGGACACGATCTTCATGTAGTTCCTCTCGCGCAGCTCGCGGGCCACCGCGCCGAAGATGCGGGTGCCGCGCGGGTTGCCGTCCTTGTCGATGAGCACGCACGCGTTCGAGTCGAAGCGCACGTAGCTGCCGTCGGAGCGGCGGATGGGGTACTTGGCGCGCACGATCACCGCGAGCGCCTTGTCGCCGGCCTTCACGTCGCCGTTGGGGATGGCTGCCTTCACGGCCACCATCACGCGGTCGCCCACGCTCATGGTGAGGCGGCGGAACCGCCCGCGCGCGGTGGACGCGCCGAGCACGCCGATCACCATCGCCTGGCGCGCGCCGCTGTTGTCGGCGACCTCAAGTCTGCTTTCCTTCTGGATCATGGTCGGTTGCTCCGGTCAGTCTCAGTCGTTGTCGTTCGCGGCCTTCACCTGCTCGCCATAGACGATCTCGGCCCTCTGGGGCGCGCGCTCGACGATGCGGACAAGGATCCAGCTCTTGGTCTTGGAGATGGGGCGGCACTCCGCCACCTCGACGCGGTCGCCCAGGCGCGACTCGTTGCGCTCGTCATGCACGTGCAGCACGGTTCGCCTGCGCACGAACTTGCCGTAGCGCGGGTGGCGGACCGAGTAGCCGATCACGACCTTGCGGGTGCGGTCGCACGCCGCGCTCTGCACGATGCCCGTGCGGCGGGGGCTCTTCTCGGGAATGGCGACTGGTTGCTTGCGGCTCACGCGTTGCTCCTGGCTGATGGCGCCTTGGCGATGCGGCGGCTCGAGGCCTCCGTCATCAGCCTGGCGAGGTCCTTGCGGGTCTTTGGGAACTGCGACGAGTCGACGACCTTGTCGGTGACCGACTGCGTGCGGAGGTCGAAGATCCTGCGGCGGAGGCGGGTGGCCTCCATCGCGATCTCCTCGTCACTGAGCCTCTTGATCTCTCGCATGTCCATGGTGCGTTCCTTCCTTCGTCGGGTCAGACTGCCACGCGCCGGCCGACGAGGCGGCACCGGACGGGCATCTTGTATGCGATGCGTGCGAGCGCCTGCTTGGCGACATCCTCGCCGACGCCTGCGATCTCGAAGAGCATGGTGCCGGGCTTCACGCGCGCGGCCCAGAAGTCGACGTCTGCCTTTCCGGTGCCCATTCGCGTCTCGAGCGGCTTCTTGCTGATGGGCTTGTCAGGGAACACGCGGATGTACAGCTTGCCGGCACGGCGCAGGAAGTGCTGCGCCGCGATGCGGCCGGCCTCGATCTGGCGGCCGCTCAGCCACACGGTCTCGAGGGCCTGCAGGCCGTAGTCGCCATAGGCGACATAGTTGCCGCGCGTGGCGTTGCCCTTCATCTTGCCGCGCTGCTGCTTCCGGTACTTGACTCGCTTGGGCATCAGGCTCATTGCCGGTTCCTCAGGTCAGGTGCTCTGTGTGTCGTGTCTTGAGTGTTGACGGTGATGGCGCGTCAGCGTCGGCCGCGCGCACGAGCGCGCCCGCCTGCTGCGGAGGACACGTACTCCTCCTGCTCGCCTGCCTTGTAGACGCCCTTGAAGACCCACACCTTGATGCCGAGGGCGCCGTAGGTGGTGATCGAGTGGGCCACTGCATAGTCGACGTTGGCCTGCAGCGTGGAAAGCGGGATCGAGCCAAGGCGCGTGTCGAGCGCACGGCTCATCTCGGCACCGCCGAGGCGACCGGAGATGAGGATGCGCACGCCCTTGGCGCCGTTCTGCATCGCGCTCTCGCAGCGCTGCTTCACGAGGCGGCGGAAGTTCGCGCGCTTCTTGAGCTGCTCGCCGATCGTCTCGGCGATGAGGCGCGCGTCGATCTCGGGGTTGCGGACCTCGACGACATTGATGACGACCTTGCGGCCCGTCAGTCCCTGCAGCTCGTTGACGAGCTGCTCCCTGCCGGAGCCCTTGATGCCGAGCACCTGGCCGGGGCGCGCGGTCTTGATGACCACGGTGAGCTCCTCGCGGGTGCGCTCAATGTGGATGTCGCTGACGGCAGCGTAGGGCGGCGTGCGGTTGAGGCGCTTGTCGAGGTACGCGCGAATGCGGTAGTCCTCGACGAGCAGCTCGCCGAAGAGCGCCTTGGGCGCGAACCAGCGGCTCTTGTGAGCCTCGGTGACGCCGACGCGGAATCCGAATGGCTGGACCTTCTGTCCCATGGGTGGCTCCTGTTCAGTCTCGCTCGCCCACGGTCACGCTGATGTGGCTCGTGCGCTTCATGATCGGGTGAGAGCGGCCGCGGTCCTTTGGCTGGAACCGCTTGATCGTGGGCCCCTCGTCGACGGACGTGGACACGACCTCGAGGCGGGCCACGTCGGCGTCGCGCTCCTGGGCGTTGGCGATGGCGCTCTTGAGGACGGCGCGCACGAAGCTGGCGCCGCGGCGCGGGCTGAAGTCAAGCGTCGCGAGCGCGGTGGCGATGTCCTTGCCCCGGATCATGTCGATCACGAGACGGGCCTTGCGCGGCGCGATGCGGCAGAACTTGTGGCTTGCAGTGTGACTCATGGCTTCTCCGGTGCAGTGGTCATCAAGGGGCGGCTCAGGACTTGCCGCCGCCGTCGATGCCTTCCTTCTTGTTGGTGTGGCCCTTGAACAGGCGCGTGGGCGCGAACTCGCCGAGCTTGTGGCCGACCATGTCCTCGGTCACGAAGACCTCGGTGAATCCGCGGCCGTTGTGCACCTGGAATGTCGTGCCGACGAACTCCGGCACCACGGTGCATGCGCGCTTCCAAGTCTTGATCGGCGTGCGGCGCGCGGACGACTGCGACTTCTCCACCTTGCGGTAGAGCTTCTCGTCGACGAAGGGGCCCTTCTTGAGTGATCTGGACATCGTGTGTTCCTTGTGTTCTCGTGCGGATCAGGCTCAGATGACCAGCTGGCCGTAGCGGCGGCTGAAGCGCCGGCGCAGGATCCGCTTGTCGCTCGCCTTGCCGCGACCGCGCGTGCGGCCGCCCTTCGCCTGGGTGTTGCTTGCGTTCGACGGCGTCTGGCCGCCCTTCGAGCGGCCCTCACCGCCACCGTGCGGGTGCTGGTGGTGGCTCATCGCCATGCCGCGGGTGCGCGGACGGCGGCCGAGCCAGCGCGCGCGTCCGGCCTTGCCGAGCTTCACGAGCGCGTGGTCCGCGTTGCCCACCGCACCGATCGTGGCGCGGCAGTCGAGCGACACCTGGCGGATCTCGCCCGAGGGAAGCACGATGGTCGCCCAGCGGCCTTCCTTGTTGGTCAGGCGCGCGGCCATGCCCGCCGAGCGCACGATCTGGCCGCCCTTGCCGGGAACGAGCTCGACGTTGTGGAGCTCAAGGCCGGTCGGGATGTGGCGGATCGGCATGCAGTTGCCCGGACGCGGGTCGATCTGCGAGCTGCTGCTGACGACCGTGCTGCCCACCACAAGGCCCTTGGGGGAGAGCATGTAGCGCACCGTGCCATCCTCGTACCTCATGAGCGCGATGTGGCAGGAGCGGTTGGGGTCGTACTCGATGCCCACGACCGTCGCCGGCATGTCGTCCTTGCGGCGGGTCCAGTCGATCATGCGGTAGCGGCGCTTGTGGCCTCCACCCTGCTGGATCACCGTGAGCTTGCCCTGGCAGTTGCGGCCACCGGTCTTGTGGAGCGGGCGCAGCAGGCTCTTCTCGGGCGAGGTCTTGGTGACCTCTGTGTGCATGTTGACCGAGGCGTTGCGACGCCCGTTGGTCACTCTCTTGTAGACGCGGATCGGCATAGGTGTTCCTTTCGCTGCCTCTCTAAATCAGAGCAGCTCGATCTTGTCGTCCTTGTGGATTCGCACGATGGCCCGCTTGGTGATCGCTCCAGCGACCAGCCCGTAGCGGTAGCGGCGCGCGGCAGCCTTGCGCACCATCGTGTTCACGCCGATGACGCGCACCTTGTAGAGCTCCTCGATCGCGCGCTTGATGTCAGTCTTCGTCGCGCGGCGGTCAACCTCGAAGGAGTAGCGGTTGACCTCGTTGCCGTGCGTGGCCTTCTCGGTCACGACAGGCGTGCGGATGACGGTGGTGGCGTTCATCAGTTGGCCTCCTCGCCGGCGGCGAAGCAGGTGCCGTCGATGAAGGACTGCAGCGAGCCCTTGTCGACGAGCACGTAGCGGTGGTTGAGCAGGTCAAAGGCGCTGAGCTGCTCGACGCGGGTTGTGCCCACGCCGTCGATGTTGCGCGCCGAGAGGCGGGCGTTCTCGTTGCCGCCCGCGGTGACGACCAGGCAGGACCGGTCGATGCCGAGCGCGCCCATGATCTTGGCGAACTCCCCAGTCTTGGGCGACGAGAAGTCGAGCGCATCGATGCACTTGACCTCGTTATCGACGAGCTTCGCGAGCAGCGCGTTGCGGTTGGCGAGCCGACGCATCTTCTTGGTGAGCTGCGTGCGGAAGTCCTCGCGCGTGCGGGTCTTCGCGAACGCGACGCCACCGCCCTTGCGGTGGGGCACTCGCGACGCGCCGACTCGCGCGTTGCCTGTGCCCTTCTGCTTGTAGAGCTTGCGGGTCGAGCCCTCGACCGAGCCGCGGCTCTTGGTCCGGGCCGAGCCCTGGCGCTGGTTGC
>CAYPOZ010000113.1:0-4444 GCA_964412415.1 uncultured Isosphaeraceae bacterium
AGTTCCGTGCCCGCAAGGAGGAGGCCTCGCGCAAGCTCGACACCGCCGAGCGCAACCTCGTCCTTGTGCGCGAGCAGCTTTCGGGCGCCGAGAGGCGTCTCCGGATCGTCCGCAGCCAGGCCGAGAAGGCAACACGCTTCCGCGAGCTGGACGCGCGCCGCCGCGAGCTGCGCTCTGCGCTCCTTGAGGACCAGTACTTCGACGGACGCACGAGGCTCGAGTCGCTGACCGAGTCCGTTGCCGCCGCCAACGCCACCCGCAATGGCATGGCGGGCGAGGTCGAGCGCGCCGAGGACGCGAAGAGGATGGCCGAGGCCGCCCGCGATGCGGTGATGCGCCAGCAGCAGTCCTACGAGCGCGAGCGCCTCGAGGCGCACGCCGCGATGCAGCAGGCCGCACAGCGCGCCGAGTACGGGGAGGCATCCCTCGATGACACCCGGCGAGCGCTCGAGCAGGACGCAGCCGCGATCGGATCGCTCGACCAGCGGATGGGCGAGCTCACGCGGCGCCTCGAGGCCTCGGTCGCGGCCCAGCGTGATGCGGTCGTGCAGCTCCAGGCCGCAGAGTCGTCGCATGCGACCGCCGAGGAGGCACGCGCGTCCCGGTCGGCGGAGGTCGCCGACGCGCGCGATGCCCTCGAGCACGCCCGCGAGGCGCAGCTCCAGGCGGAGCGAGAGCGCCAGCGCATCGCATCGCGGCTGCAATCCGCGCTCGAGCGCGCATCGGCGCATGGCGAAGAGATAGGGCGAATCAGCGAGAGGATCGACGCACGCGCGCAGGAGATGGATGCGCACCGCGCTGCCCGATCCCAGGCCCAGCAGATGCATGCGAAGGCCGAGCAGGAGGCGCAGCGTGCCCACGAGGAGACTGTCCGCGAGCGTGAGGCCGCGGAGTCGCTCGGGGACCAGGCAAGCATCCTTGCCAAGCGCCTGGCTGCGCTTCGCGACGAGCGACTTGGGCTCGAGAGCCGACGGAGCATCCTTACGGAGCTCGAGGAGGCCCGTGAGGGATTCGGGTCGGCGGTGCGTGCGGTGCTTGCGGCGCCCTCGCGCTTCCCCGGCGTGAAGGGCGCGCTCGGTGACATGGTCGAGGCAGACCGGAGATCTGCAGCTGCGGTGGAGATCGCGCTCGGGCCATGGCTCGAGTCGCTCGTTGTGGCCGAGCGCGAAGGGATGTCCCCGACGCTCGCTGAGGCCCGCGAGATCGAGGGGCGCGCCACCTTTGTCCCGACGGTCCCGATCGCCAACCCTGCGCCTGAACGCAGGCGCGTGCGCGGCGCAACCCGGCTGGCGGATTCGGTTCGCGTGGCGGCGCCGGCGCGTTCGCTCGTCGATGCGCTGCTTGCGGACACATGGGTCACCGAGACACTCGACCGTGCACGGGCGCTTGCCGAGGGCGCACTGCGCGGAGCCCGCATCGTGACGTGGGCCGGCGATGTGGTGGACCCGACGGGCGCCGTCAGCATTGGCGCCGCGCGGCAATCCTCGGGTGGGTACGGCGGCATCGTGGCCAGGCGCGCGGAGCTTGCCGAGCTTTCGCTGCGCAGCGGCGAGCTTGCGGCGGAGATTGCGTCGCTCGAGGACCAGCTCGGGCAGATCGAGTCGCTCGGCGAGCAGGCCCGCGACCGCCACCGCGCACTCGACAGCCGCCTGCAGGATGCGCGCCGCACGGCCGTCTCGGAGCAGTTCCAGGTGGAGCGGCTCGACAGCCTCATCGCGCGAATCGAGCGCGAGCAGGTCACCGCAGAGAGCGAGCGCTCCGAGATACAGCGCAGGCTTTCCGACCTCGAGCGCGAGCGCGAGGCGCTCGATGCGCAGCACCGCACCGCCACCGACTGCCTCGGTGAGGCGACAGCGGCGGCCGCGCGCGAGCAGGCCCGGATGGCCGATGCGCAGCGCGCGTTCGACGAGGTTCAGGAGGCGCTGGCCTCGGCGCGCCTTGCGCTCGGCGAGTGCTCGGCGCGCGAGCAGGCTGCACGCCGCGAGTGCTCGATGATCGAGGACTCGCTCGCGGAGGTGCGCAGGTCGCGTGCTGCCGCCGAGGACCAGCTCCGCCGCCGCGAGACGCACATCGAGAGCCTCGAGGAGTCGATCGCGGCATCGCGATCGCAGCAGGCCGAGGCGAAGGCACGGCATGACGAGTTCGCGGCCGCGCTCGCCGGTATCGCGCAGGAGCTTGCCAACGCGGTCACCGCCAATGAGGCGGCCAGCGAGTCCCTGCGCATGGTGCGCGACCGCGTGGGCGAGGCCGAGCGCGCCTGGACCGAGGCGGAGCTCGCAAGGCGCGAGGCGGAACTTCGTCTCGAGTCGCTGGTGACGGTCGCACGGGAGGAACTCGAGCTTGACTTGCCCGGCGGGTGGGACGCGCACCTCGAGCGACGCTCGCAGGGCGCCTTCGACTCGCTTGACCGCGACAGCGCGTCACGCGAGGCCGATGCGCTGCGAGACGAGATCCGCTCGCTCGGCAACGTCAATCTCGACGCCATTGCGGAGCTCGATGAGCTTGAGGCGAGGACCAAGGCGCTCACCGAGAGCCTCGCGGACATCGACTCCGCGCGGGGCCACCTCGAGCACCTCGTGGCGCGCCTCGACAGCGAGAGCCGGGTGCGCTTCGAGAGCACGTTCAACACGGTCCGCGAGAACTTCGGCGGCACCAACGGCATGTTCCGCCGCCTCTTCGGCGGAGGCAGCGCGGACATGTTCCTTCTGCCCGACGAGGAAGGCAACGTGGACTGGCTCGCGTCGGGCATCGAGATCCGGGCGAAGCCGCCAGGCAAGGAGCCGCGCGTCATCAGCCAGCTCTCAGGCGGCGAGAAGTCGATGACGACCGTAGCCCTGCTGCTCGCCATCTTCAAGAGCAAGCCGGCCCCCTTCTGCATCCTGGACGAGGTCGACGCGGCACTCGACGAGGCGAACACAGAGCGCTTCTGCGCGTCACTGTCGGGATTCCTCGACAAGAGCCACTTCATCGTCATCACCCACCACAAGCGGACGATGCAGGCGTGCCACCGGCTGCATGGCGTCACGATGCCGCAGCGCGGCGTCTCCAAGCGCGTTTCGGTGCGCTTCGAGCAGGTGGGCTCGGACGGCAGGATCGCCCAGGAGGCGATCGACGCCGCCGTGGCCGAGGAGCCCGCTGCCGCCGCCGCGGTGTAGCCTCCCGGTCCCATGTCGATCCGCGAGTTCATCAGGACCCACTACCGCCACTTCAACGCCGCCACAGTGGTGGACGCGTCGGAGGCATACGCAGCGCACGTCTCCAAGGGCGGCTCCATGCTGGTGACGCTTGCCGGCGCGATGAGCACGGCGGAGCTCGGCATTTCGCTCGCGGAGATGATCCGGCGCGGGCTTGTGCACGCGATCTCGTGCACGGGGGCCAACCTCGAGGAGGACGTCTACAACCTCGTCGCGCACTCGCACTACCAGCGCGTGCCGAACTGGCGCGAGCTCACGCCCGCCGACGAGAAGCGGCTGCTTGACCGCCACCTCAACCGGGTCACGGACACCTGCATCCCCGAGGAGCAGGCTATCCGCCGCATCGAGCGTGCGATCCTCGACGAGTGGACGCGCGCCGACCGCGCCGGGGAGCGGATGCTCCCGCACGAGTTCTTCTACCGCATCCTGCTCTCGGGCAAGCTGCGCAAGCACTACGAGATCGACCCGAAGAACAGCTGGCTCCTCGCTGCAGCCGAGCGCAACCTGCCCATGGTCGTGCCGGGCTGGGAGGACTCGACCACCGGCAACATCTACGCTGCCCACTGCATCGCAGGCGACATCCGGAACGTCACCACGATGCGCAGCGGCGTCGAGTACATGATCGCCTTCGCCGACTGGTACACGCGCCAGAGCAAGTCGAGCTCGATCGGCTTCTTCCAGGTCGGCGGCGGCATCGCGGGCGACTTCCCGATCTGCGTGGTGCCCATGCTGCACCAGGACCTCGGGCGCACGAAGGTGCCGCTATGGGGCTACTTCTGCCAGATCAGCGACTCGACCACGTCCTTCGGCTCCTACTCGGGCGCGACGCCCAACGAGAAGATCACCTGGGGCAAGCTTGGCGTGAAGACCCCCCGCTTCATCGTGGAGAGCGATGCCACGATCGTGGCGCCGCTGATGTTCCAGTACGTCATGGAGACGGTGCGCACGCCCGCATCGCGCAAGGCGGCGGCTCGCTCGCGTCCGCGGGCGCGAGCGGCCGCGCGGGCATGAGCGCCTGATGTTCAGGGTCGCGCTCATCTCGACCGGGGGGACAATCGAGAAGACCTATGACGAGCTCGCAGGAATGCTCACCAACCGGGTGAGCGTGCTCGATGCGATCCTGGCGTCTCTCGAGCTGCGCGGAGTGTCGATCGACCGCGTCTCGCTCATGAACAAGGACAGCCTCGACATGTCGCCCGCGGACCATGCGCTCATCGCCGATCGCGTCGAGCGCGAGCTGGAGAGCCACG
>CAYPOZ010000113.1:4454-8198 GCA_964412415.1 uncultured Isosphaeraceae bacterium
GAGTGGCAACCCTTCTAAGGGGGATCCAGGGGATCGCTTCTCTGCCACGACGGCGTCATCGTCGTGCACGGCACGGACCGCCTGGCCGTCTCTGGCGACGCGATCCTCGCCCGCGTGGCGGCCTCAGGCGCTCGCAAGCCGGTGGTGCTCACCGGCGCGATGCGTCCATGGGAGCTGCGGCGCACGGATGCGGTGCAGAACCTCACGGAGGCGCTGATCGCTGTGCAGGTGATGCAGCCCGGCGTGTACGTGGCCATGCAGAACCAGGTGCTCGCCTTCCCTGGTGTGCGCAAGGACGCTGCGAGCGGGACGTTCGTCAAGGATGCAGCGCGCAGCGGGCCACCACACGATGCGCACCCTGCATCACGAGCGCCGACAGGAGCCCGGTAGCGCACGCGATGGACGCTGCATCCCCTGCACCGGGCACGCTTGCGGCGATCTGGATGGGCGCGACTGCCGGCACCGGGCTGCTTCTGGTGCTCTTCGGGGGACGGCTGCTGCTGCTCATGGTCACGCTCGCGGGAGGTGCGGCGGGATGGCTGGCGGGCGGCGCGCTGTGCAACTCGGTGGTTCCGGAGTGGCCGCCCGCGCTGTGCGCCGCCACATGCGCCGTGCTCGGTGCGGGCGTTGCCGCGCTGTTCCTGAAGCCGACGATCGCGCTGATCATGGCACTGGTGGGGGCGAGCGCCGGCCTGCTTGTGGCCGGCGCACTCATCGAGCGCGGCATGGTGCCGACAGGACGTGCGCCATACGGGTCGCTGCGCTCGGCGGCCGTCGAGCCGACGGCAGCACGCGGCGTGCGGGATGCGCGCAGCAGCGCGCTCGCCGCCATCGAGCGGGCGCTGTCGGGTCAGCCGGCGGGAGCGGCGACAGCATCAACTGAACCGGAGCCGGGCACGGCGGCACCACCATCCGCTGGAGCGAGCCCCTCACCTGCGGACTCCGGGTCGCTTGTGACGCTCGCACGTGCGGGCATGCAGGTGTGGCGCGAGCTGGTTGCGGCGTGGGAGTCGGTGCCGCCGCAGGCGCGCACGCTGCTCGCCGCATCGGCAGGAGCCGGCGCTGCGGCAGGCCTTGTGCTTGGGCTCCTCTTCTCGCGGTGGGCCATGTCAGGCGTGTCCGCACTTGTCGGTGCGGGCCTCCTGTGCGGAGCAGGATTGCCGCTTGCCGAGCGCATCTCCGGAGGCGCTGTGCGCGCGCCGGAGTCTCCCACCGGATGGCTTCTGCTGGTTGCCGCCATCGCAGTGTCTGGATGGGCCTTCGAGGCCTGGCGCCGGAGCGCTGCCGCGTCCGCTGCGGCGGACGCACCACCCGCATAGGCTCAGGGACGATGGACCATTTCCGCTACTGCGACGGATCGCTGCACTGCGACGGAGTGCCCCTCGAGGGCATTGCCGCATCGGTCGCGACGCCAACCTACGTCTACTCGGCGGCAACGCTGCGCGACCACATGCAGAGGCTTGCGTCGGCGTGGGCATCCCTTCGTCCGCGGATCTGCTTCTCCGTGAAGAGCTGCCCGAACCTTGCGGTGCTCCGGACGCTCGTCGATGCCGGTGCAGGCATGGATGTCGTGTCGGGCGGCGAGCTCGTGCGCGCACGGCGCGCGGGATGCCCGGCCGAGCTGATCGTCTATGCGGGCGTCGGAAAGTCGGACCTTGAGATCCGGCTTGCGCTTGGCGAGCGCATCGGCCTGTTCAACATCGAGAGCGAGCCTGAGCTGGAGAACGTACGGCGGCTCGCTGCGCAGGAGTCGTGCACCGCGCACTGCGCGCTTCGCGTCAACCCGGATGTCGATCCCCGCACCCACCGCCACACCACCACCGGCACACGAGAGACCAAGTTCGGCGTGGACACGGAACAGGCGCTCGACATCTTCCGCAGGCACGGGCGCGACCCGAATGCCGTGCTCGACGGGATCCACCTTCATATCGGCTCGCCGGTCTACAGCACCGAGCCGTACGTGGAGAGCGTGCGCCGCGCACTTTCGCTCATCGACACGCTGGCCGCGGATGGCATCCGCATCCGCACGCTTGACCTTGGGGGCGGATTCGGCGCGGACTACGAGACAGGCCAGAGCCCAGACGCGAGCGCATACGCGGCGGCCGTCGAGCCCCTGCTTGCGCCGCGCGTGCGCGACGGCCTCCGGCTCATCCTGGAGCCCGGACGCACTATCGCCGCCAATGCCGGCGTGCTGCTCACGCGCGTGCAGTACGTCAAGCGCGGAGGCGCGAAGACGTTCGTCATCTGCGACGCGGGCATGCACACGCTGCTTCGCCCCTCCCACTACGACGCCTTCCACTTCATGTGGCCGGTGCACCCGCCCGAGGGATTCGTGCCCGCACGCCGCGCGAGGAGCATGGCGATGGATGGGCTCGAGCGGGTGGACGTGGTCGGGCCGCTTTGCGAGACTGGCGATTTCCTTGCCCTCGACCGCGACCTCCCGCGCATGGAGCGAGGCGACCTGCTCGCGATCTTCACGGCCGGCGCGTACGGCATGAGCATGGCGAGCCGCTACAACAGCCACCCGCTGCCGGCCGAGGTGATGGTGGACGGGATGTCGGCGCGCGTCGTTCGCCAGCGCGAGACGGTCGAGGACCTGCTCTCGCACGAGGATGTCGAGGGTGCGCCCATCGACGCGTGCCCGGAGGTCGCTGCCCGATGATCGCGCGCGAGAGCGACGGCGTGTGGATCACGATGCGCGAGACGATCGCAGCGCATCCCGAGGACGTGTTTGCGGCGCTCACCACGAGCGACGGGCTGACGAGGTGGTTCCCGGTCGCGGCCGAGGTGGACCTGCGTTCCGGAGGCTCGGTCGTGCTCGGGTGGGACCGCAAGTTCAAGCGCACGCTCACGATCGGCATCGACTCCTTCGATCCGGGCGGCAGCATCGTGTGGAGGTGGCCCGGGCGGATCGGCGAGCACGACGTGCGGGCGGAGTGGTCCGTCACGCCGTCGACCGAGGAGGGTTCGCTTGTCGTGCTGCGCATGGGCCCCTTCGAGGATGATCCCGAGTCGCTCATCGCGATGGCCGAGGATGCCGAGAGCTGGCGCTGGTACCTCTGCAACATGCGCACCGTGCTCGAGGCGCGCGTCGACATGCGCGCCGAGCGTCCGCTCTAGGGAGCTGGAGCGGGCGCCTCGACAGGGCACCATCAGAGCATCGAGGCTGCGGCGATCGACAGCACGATCAGCGGCGGCCAGCACCACAGCGCGGCACCGAGGTCATCGAGCAGGATGCCCCATCCGCCAGTGCGGTCCTGGAGCGCGCGGATCGCGCCGGGCTTCCACACGTCGAACACCCGGAAGAGCAGGAAACCCGCGATGCTCGCGGCGATGACGGAGTGGATCCCGCCCTCGGCGGCAGGCCAGAGCATCGGCCACGGCGCCGCAAGCAGCGCGAGCGCCGCACCTGCCGTCTCGTCGGCGACGCACGATGACGGGTCCTTCGCGCAGAACCCGCGCTCGGCATCGGCGCCGAAACGGATGCACGAGACGCATCCCACCAGCAGCACGAGCGCAAGCGCGGCGTACGCCATCCACCATGGCGCACCTGACCACGCAAGCAGTGCCACGAGGCATGGCGCCGGAAGCGAGCCCCAGGTGCCAGGTGCAGGCCGAAGCAGCCCGAGGCCGCAACTCGTGATGGCGAGCATCGGCAGCGTTGCCATGCCGGTGGCGCGCCGTGCGCCAGCACTCATGCGACGCTCCTCGGCACCGGACGAAGCATGTGGCCGGCGCGCCAGA
>CAYPOZ010000114.1:0-6010 GCA_964412415.1 uncultured Isosphaeraceae bacterium
ACGTACCCCGATGACGCGCACCTTCGGCTGTGGTCAGGCCTGGTCACACGTCACCGCACCGGACCGGACGCGGGCCTAGATCACCTCGAGGCGGCAGCGGCAGGCGGCGTACCCCGGTGGCGCATCGCGCCAACGCCCCCGTGCGCTAGCGAATGAACCGAAGCCGGCCGAAGTCAGGGATGAACGTCGCGCCGCCTGGCGACATCGGCAGTGGCGCGGGGAAGTAGACCGTCCACGCCTGCCCGATCAGCATCTCGTGGGGCACGATGAATGGCTCGGTGACGCCGAGCTCGCGCGAGACCAGCGCATGCGGCCTGCCCCACAGCCGCGAGTCGCGGCTCGCCGCGCTGTTGTCGCCGAACATCACGTAGGCGCCGTCCCCAAGCTTCGCCGGATTCCTCGGGTCGCATGCGAACGCGAGCCCATCGACAGGATCGCCGTTGCACGGGAACTGGTCGTTGGGGTTCAGGAACGCAGGCCTGTAGTAGAGGTCGCGGTCCACGATGACCCGCCGCAGCGCGAAAGGCGAACCGGAGAACGACCACGACAGCGTCGGTGGCGCCGGGCGCTGCCCGACCGGATTGGCAATCACCTGCTCAAGCGTGCGTCCGTAGTGCGCGAGCGCGATTCGCCTGAGCGCGTTGCCAAGGTCGTAGTCGAGCGTCGCCACACGCAGCCCGTCCGCGAACACGACGAGCGACTGGTCCACGTGCCAGAACTCGAGCAGCAGCGGCGAACCGGAAGGGGGAGTCCATGCGGTCTCCGATGACGCGATCGGCGAGTCGCTGTCCTGCGGCGTCACCGACAGTCGCACCGCGCCCGACCCGACCTGCATCCGCATCACGTGCCCGCGTGCGCCAAGCTCGATCGCCGTCGTGAAGGACTTGGGATCCTCGACCTCTATCGCCGCATGCACGCGGATGTTTGCGGTGGGATAGAGCGCCACATCGTTGCGGTAGATGTTGTAGGGATTCCAGTCGTCAAGCGGCATGATCGCGCCGTCCCAAGTCAGCGACGCGGGTGCGGCGCTGTCGCGCACCCACGCACGGTCACCCCGGATGTCCCATCCGGCGCTTGGCACCCACGGCGCACCCTTCCAGCGCACGCGCATCGCGCCTTCCATCGCCTGCACGTCCACAGGCTGGTAGTCGCTGTCGTAGACGTGCTGCCACACCGCGCGCTGCACGAACTCGGGCTTGCGCTGGATGGCCATTGCGGAGACGTCACCGTCGAGCGGGCCCGCGAAGATGTCGCCATCGGCCACAAGCAGCGTCTCGTTGGGCATGCCGACGAGCCGCTTGATGTAGTAGACGGAGTCGCCCGCGGGATCGGTCGGGTTCTTGAACACGACCACATCCCACCGCTTGGGTGCCGTGAACGGCGCGATGTACTTGAGCACCAGCACGCGGTCGCCGTTTCGCGCATTGGCCGCGAGCGCCTGGTTTGGAACCTGCGCCACAGGCGCCGAACGCGAGACCATCGGGTCGATCACCGGCCTGCCGATGTCGCGTGCCTGACCGGCGACGATCCTCCGTGCCGTCTCGACGATGGGCGTCGCGTCGGTGGGGTACTCGTAGCTCGTCGCGGGGCTGCGAATGCGCACATGTGCGCCCATGAGCGTGGGCGCCATCGAGCCCGTCGGGATGACAAACCCCTCGCACGCAAATCCGCGGAAGACCATCGCGAAGACGAAGGCCACCAGCAGCGACTGGATCGTGTCGACGATGCCGCCCTGTCCCGGATGCGACGCATCGGGTCCTTCGTCGTGCGTGGCCTGCGGTCCGGTCGGGTCCATCCCCCGATCCTACGCCGTGATGCGCTCGACGCTCTCCACCGGGTAGGCGAACGACTCGCCGCCCGAGTCCAGCCTCACAAGCACAAGCTGCACCAGGATGCGCGCCTCGATCACGGTGCCCTCGCCATCGGGCGTGCGCACGCGCGACTTCACCTTCGGCAGTCGCTTGGAGAGCGTCGCGTACGTCTCGTCCTCGTAGCGCAGGCAGCACATGAGACGTCCGCAGCGGCCGCTGATCTTGAGCGGGTCGAGCGTGGCCTTCTGCACCTTTGCGCTCTTCATCGAGACGGGCTTGAGCACCTTCAGGAAGTTGGTGCAGCAGCAGTGCTGCCCGCACTTGTCGTAGTCGGCGGTGAGCCGCGCCTCGTCGCGCGCGCCGCCCACGCGGATCTCGGCGCGACACCCGTACCGCGCCGACGCGATGCCGACGATGTCAGGCTCAGGCACAGGAACCCCCTCCTCGGCGAGCACGTGCACGGTGACGGACTCGCCGCCGAGCACAGGCTCCACATCAACCACACGTGTGCCGATGCCGGACTCGGAGAGCCGGAGCCGCAGCGCGCGCGCCTCGCCCTGGAAGCGCTCGCGGATGCCCTGCCAGGCAGCAAGGTCATCGGACGTCGCCACGCGCAGCACAGCGCCGTCCCCATGGAAGGGATAGTCGCGCCCGCCGGAGGCCTCGATGAACTGCAGCATCTCCTGCCTGGAGATGCTCTTCGAGCAGCCCGAGTTGGAGCAGGTGGTCGTCAGCATCTCCGCGACCTCCGTGCCTCGGTGCGTGCGCACCACCAGCTTGCTTCCGCAGCCCGGCTTCTCTCGCCCGGAGTAGGGATACTCGGCCACGAACTTGAGGCGTCCCACACGCACCACGATCGACGTCGGCGGCTTGAGCCTGGCGTACGCCTCGGCATCCGTCAGTGCGTCTCGGTGCTCGGGGGCCGCATCGCGCTCGAAGATTGGAAGCGGGAAGATCGACATCCGGATCAGGACTCGAACTCGTCGCGTTCCGGTTCGGCGGGGCCCGCATCGCGCGCGCGCCCGCTCGGTGCGCCCTGGCTCAGGTCGCGCCGCCGCCGCTCGCTGAAGACGAGCTTGATCGGCACCTCCGCGAAGGGGAGCTCCTCGCGCATGCGGTTGAGGAGGTACCGCTCGTATCCGCCCTCGAAGAGCTTGGGCTTGTTCACCACGACGGCGATCGTGGGCGGCTGTGTGGCGATCTGCGACACGTAGAAGATCTTCGCAGTGGTGCCTAGGCGCGAGCTTGGTCCTCGCTCGGCGAGCACCGCGCGGATCACGGCGTTGAGCTTGCCTGTGGTCTCGCGGTGCCCGGCCTGCGTATGCAGGTTGAAGGCCATCGCGACGGCATCCTGCACGCCCTCGCCAGTGACTGCGCTCACGCACACGATCGGCGCGAAGTCAAGGCCCGGCAGCTCCTGGGAGATGTACTCCGCAAAGTCCTCCGCGGACGATCCCTTGGGCAGCAGGTCCCACTTGTTGAGCACGATGACGACCGGCTTGAACTGGTCCGTCAGCTCCGATGCAAGGTGCTTCTCGACCTGCGAGACCTTCTCCGTGGCGTCGAGCAGCAGGAACGCCACATCGCATCGGCGGATCGCGTTCTGCGTGCGTGCCTGCGAGTACCACTCGACATCGTCGGCGTACTTGCTTCTCTTGCGGACGCCTGCGGTGTCGATGGCAAGGAACGAGCGGCCGCCAGACTCGAACCGCACATCGACGGAGTCGCGCGTGGTGCCCGCGATCTCGGACACGATGACCCGCTCGCCGCCGGCGAGCGCATTCACGATGCTGCTCTTGCCGGAGTTGCGCCGGCCCACAATCGCCAGCTTCATCTCCGCATCCGGCGGCTCGGCGACATCGGGCAGCGCGCTGAGCCGCGTCCACACCGCCTCAAGCAGGGGACGGATGCCGACACCTGCGTTGGCCGACACCATCACCGGGTCACCGAACCCCAGGCGCGTGGCCTCGAGCGCATGCGCCTCCCACGACGGGCCATCCACCTTGTTCACGATGAGGATCGCCTTGTCGGCCTGGCCTCCGCGGCGAAGCAGCGTCGCAATCGTCTCGTCGAGGCTCGTGATGCCGCTCTGCGCGTCCACCGTGAAGAGGATGACTGAGGCACCCTCGACTGCGGAGAGGATCTGCCGCTCGATCTCTGGCGTGAGCGCGCCGAGATCGCGGCCCGCATCGTCGAGGCTCTTGCCCTCGGCCGTGTAGATGCCGTACCCGCCCGTGTCGAAGAGCTCGGCAGCGCGGGGCGTGGCGTCCTCGTCCGCATCCGGCGGCGGAGGCACAGTCACGACAGTCGATACGCGGTCACGCGTCACGCCCGGCGTCGGGTCGACGATGGAGATGCGCTTGCCCGCGATGCGGTTGAAGAGGCTGGACTTGCCCACGTTTGGGCGTCCGACGATGGCGACGACGGGAAGCACGAGTGCCCCGATGGTACGGGCAGGGTCAGTGCAGGCTGTCGGTGCGCGAGATGACGCTGCGGGCGACCTTCGCGCTGATGCGGCCGATGCGCCAGTCGCTTGTGGTCTCCACGAGCACGTACCGCTGCCGTCCCTGGTCGATCGTGAAGTCCTCGGGCCGCGCAGGCACGCCGAATCCGGCGATCATGTGGCCGACTGCATCGTCGGCGCGCGCGCCGGCGGGCCGTGGCGCGCCGTCAGGCACATTGTCGACATGCACGAGCGTGGCATCGCAGAGGTTGACGGAGCGCACAAGCCCGGCGAGCAGCAGGCTCTTCGAGTCGCAGTCTCCGCCCCATATGAGCGTGGCCATCGGCGTGCGCAGGCCCGCGCGCTCCTTGCCGTCGGCGAGCTTGGGCGGGATCTCGTAGGGGATGTGCTGCACGAACGACGCAAGCGCGGCAAGCTGCGAGCGGAGGTCGCGTGCGCCTGCAGCCTTCGCCTTGCGCAGGATCTCCTGCGCAACGGGCCGGAGCGCCTCGCGAGAGTGGTCGAGCAGGTGCTGGTAGTCGGGACCGATCGATCCGGTGCGGCGATCGGGGCCATCTGCGCCGCCGCGATCGCGGGTTCCTGCGGCGGTGCGCGGCATGTTCAGCTCGCCTGTCGACCCGTCCGCGGGCACGAACCTCATGCCGCACGCCTCAAGCGCGTACTGCTGCGCATCAAGCCTCTCGAGGAGCTCCTCCGGCGACCGGTACCAGAACGCAAGCGCGTGCCTGGGGAACCCGAAGTGCGCCTCGAGCTCCTCGGCAAGCGAGACGTCGATGGGAACCTCGATCTCGTAGTTGGTGGGGGCACGGTTTCGGTCGACCACCGCACGGTCTCCCTCGAAGCGCACGATGCGCGAGCTGTGGTCCTCCCATCGCCATCCGTACCTGACGAGGTGCCTAGGCGGCGCCTCGAACACGCGCGCGCGCGCGACCCAGTCGTCAAACGCGGCATTGCGCGGATCCGGCCGCCGCGCCTCCGCTGCAGGAACTGGTGCGCTTCGGCTCGGCTCGGGCATCGGAAGCGACAGCACATCGAGCGTCGATGCCGGAAGCGGCTCGATGGGACGCGGTGCCGGCGACGCCGATGCGAGTTCCGCAGATGCGGACTCCGCCGAGTCCTCGCCTGCCTGAGATCCGACGACTTCGGCATCCGCCGCAGGGTTGCCGGCGACAGCATCGGCGAATCCTGACCAGGCGCTGCGTGCGCGTCGTGCGATGCGGTCCGCAGTCGACTCGAACTCGCCCGCATCGATGCGGGATGCCTCACCCGATGCGACAGCACCACCGCGGAACCCGTCGCGCGCTGCCGCAGGCACGTCATTCCCTGCCACGTCCATGAAGAGGCGCACCGCGCCATAGCCCGCGAGTGCCGCCACTGGCGCGAGCACAACGACAGTCGCGAGGAACATCAGCCTCGTGAGGGTGGAACGGATGATGGCACGCATGGTTGGGGATCCGACGCTGACCACATGAATCGACCGAGACCCGACGGACCTTGCGTCAATTGTTGCACCCCCGCGTGGCGGGACAAGCGCAAAGGTGTTATTGGGTCCCGGGTTTCGGCGGATTTCTCAAGTCGTCGTCAGTGCCGAAGCGCCCGTCGGGCCCTGCGCTCTCGATGACGGGGTACCCGAACTCGGTACGGGCGAGTCGGTAGGTGCCGTTCCATGGGTCCGTGCCTGGCGTCTGGCTGCCTGCGCCGCGCACCTGGCCGAGCGACTCGACCTGCAGTCCCG
>CAYPOZ010000114.1:6020-7914 GCA_964412415.1 uncultured Isosphaeraceae bacterium
GTCCCGTGATCGCCTCGCGCGCCTCGACGAGCCCGAGCAGCGACTGCATCTCGAGCTGCGCCTGCGCGGCCTTCGCCTCCCGCAGCGTGCGCTCCGCATCGGGGATGAGCCAGCTCACGAGCATCGCGACTCCTGCGCACGGGATGAGCAGTGCGACTGCGATCGCCGCAAGCGTGAAGCGACGGCGAGTGCGCGCCTCATCCCACTGGCGTTCCGCCTGGATGTCCGATTCGTCAAGGCCTGATGGATCGTCCGTCACGGTGACGCCGCTGCCCCGGCGTCATCGCGGCCGGCCAGCACGCGCGCCTTCACGTCATCGTCCGTATCGAAGGTTCCGTCGCGCCCGGCGCTCCCGATGCGCGCATGGCCCGACTCCGGATCGATGGTCACGCGCCACGCGTTGCCCCAGGGATCTGCTGCGGGAAGCGCCTCATCTGCAGGCGCGCCGGCGCGCAGGCGGATCGACTCCGGATCGGAGGGCACCACACCGCCGGCGCGCATCGACTCGATGGCCATCTGGTAGCGCATCAGGTCAAGCTCCACCCTCGCGTTGCGTGCGCTCTCGCGCGCCTTGGCGAGCGCCGGCAGCAGCAGTCCCAGCGTGAGCGGAGTGAGGATGCACAGCTGCAGGAGGCCCACGATGACGCCCGCGATCGCGAGCGCGCGCGGCTTCTGGCGCAGCGCGGCCGCGCTGATGATTGCGCCAGCCATTCCGGAGATGCCGCACGTCACGAACCCGAGCATCGAGAGCGTGAAGCCGATGACCGCAAGCCTGTTGCGCTGAGGCGGCTCGATCACGGGCGCCGTCCAGTCAGCGGGCGCCGGCGGGCCCGGATCCTCGGAGTTGGGGAAGTTCGGATGCTGCATGGCTGACGCCACGATAGCCATGCCTGTACCCGAGGCGGCATCCCCTCGCGCAAGCAGCGACCGCCCAGTCATCGCGTTGGGCTTCGGAAGCCCGATCATGTCGAGGAGCGTGGGCGCAATGTCTGCGAGGCGCCCGTCGGCCCGCAGCTTGCGCCCGCGGAAGCGCTCGCCCACGACAGAGAGCGGCACGAGGTAGTTGGTGTGTGCGGTGTGCGGCGAGCCGGAGTCCGGGTCGCGCATCTGCTCCGCGTTGCCGTGGTCGGCCGTGATGATGAGCGACCCGCCGCGCGCGAGCGTCGCATCCATGATGCGGCCCACGCATGCGTCGACCGTCTCGACCGCAGCAACAGTTGCATCGAGGCTGCCGGTGTGCCCGACCATGTCGCCGTTGGCGAAGTTCACGATGATGACCGGCTCGCAGCCGGGCGCCGCAAGCCTCGCGAGCACCGCATCGCGCACGCCCTCGGCGCTCATCCGCGGCTTGAGGTCGTAGGTCGCCACGTCACGCGGGCTCGGCACGATCTCGCGTACCTCGCCTGCGAAGGGCTCCTCGCGGTAGTCGTTGAAGAAGAATGTGACGTGCGGGAACTTCTCCGTCTCCGCGCAGCGGAACTGCGCGACACCGTGCGCCGCAAGCCAGTCGCCCAGGATGTCCCTCATCGGTTCCGCGCGCGGGAACGCGACGTCCACCGGAAGGCCGTGCTCGTACTCGGCCATCGTCACGAAGAGCAGGTCCTTGGGCACAGTGCCTCGGCTGAAGCCGCCGCCCGGCAGCGCACGGAACGCAGCCTCGCCGAGCACGAATGCCTTCACGATCTCGCGCGGCCGGTCGCCGCGGAAGTTGAAGAAGATGACGGCATCGCCGTCGCGGAACGCGCCGTCCGGCACGATCACCGTCGGGGGCATGAACTCGTCGCCGTCCTGCGAGGGTGCCGGCGCATTCGCGTAGTGGCGCTCGAGCGCTCCGATCGCGCTGTCTGCATGCGGCGTGCCGCGGTCAAGCAGGGCGTTCCATGCGCGCTCGACA
>CAYPOZ010000115.1:0-7885 GCA_964412415.1 uncultured Isosphaeraceae bacterium
CCTGCCCGAGGAGAAGCACGAGGAGCTCAAGTACCTCATCCGCAAGGGACACCGCACGCTTGTGGTCGGCGACGGCATCAACGACGGCCCGATCCTCGCAAGCGCCGATGTGGGCGTGGCGATGGGCCTGACCGGCTCCGACATCGCAACCAATTCTGCCGGTGTCGCCCTCATGAACGAGGACCTCCGGCACATCCCCTTCCTGCTTGAGCTCGCGCGCCGCGCGCGCGGCATCGTGGCGGTGAACATCGCCGCAAGCCTGCTGCTGGCGCTGATTGGCTTGGCGCTTGCCGCCACCGGCCAGATCCAGATCTGGGTCACGCCCTTCTACCAGGCTGCCGCGTACGTCTTCGTGATCGCCAACAGCCTGCGGCTGGTGCGCTTCGGCGAGGACTTTGCGGATGCCGAGGAGATCCGGCGCCAGATGGAAGCCAACCGTGCGCGAAAGCCCACGCGGCAGCTCGGTGTGGCGGCACCCGCAACCGCAGGCTGAACGCGTCAGGCGATGGTCCGGCTCCACGCACGCAGCACGCCGCGAGAGCGCGCGTCAGGGATGGCCACTTACGCGATCGTCACGCGCGGGTCGAGGTAGACGTCCTGGATCGCGTTGAGCAGCTTCACGCCCTCGGCCATCGGGCGCTGGAAGGCCTTCCGCCCCGAGATCAGGCCCATGCCGCCAGCGCGCTTGTTGATCACGGCGGTGCGCACCG
This sequence comes from uncultured Isosphaeraceae bacterium, assembly GCA_964412415.1. Classification (GTDB taxonomy): domain Bacteria; phylum Planctomycetota; class Phycisphaerae; order Phycisphaerales; family SM1A02; genus ZLKRG44. The sequence continues at coordinate 711 of CAYPOZ010000115.1, forward strand.
CCTCGTGGAAGTCGTTCGCGCCGCTGGCGCCGCCTGAGTTGATCAGGCCCGAGCGGCCGCAGTAGCAGTTGAGCACCTGGTAGCGGCAGAGGTCAATCGGGTGGTCGCTGCAGAGGTCGGTGTAGATGCGCTTGTCGAACTTGCCGTAGCTCGAGCCGCCCATGTTGAGCGCCTCGAAGCCGCCGTTGAGCTCAGGCAGCTTCTGCTTGATGATGTCCGCCTCGATCGTCACTCCAAGATGGTTGGCCTGGCCCGTGAGGTCAGCCGACACGTGGTAGTCCTTGCCGTCCTTCTTGAAGGCGTTGTTGCGCAGGTAGCACCAGAGCACGGTGGCCATGCCGAGCTCGTGCGCCTCGTGGAAGGCCTTGGCGACCTCCACGATCTGGCGGTCTGCGTTGTCCGATCCGAAGTAGATCGTGGCGCCCACGGCGGTGGCGCCGAGGTTCCACGCCTCGCGCACCGACCCGAACATGATCTGGTCGAACTTGTTGGGATAGGTCAGCAGCTCGTTGTGGTTGAGCTTGACGAGGAACGGAATGCGGTGGGCGTAGGCGCGCGAGACGCTGCCGAGGACACCGAAGGTCGTGGCCACCGCATTGCAGCCGCCCTCGATCGCCAGCTTCACGATGTTCTCGCCGTCGAAGTAGATGGGGTTCTTCGCGAAGCTCGCACCCGCCGAATGCTCAATGCCCTGATCCACCGGAAGGATCGACATGTAGCCGGTGCCTGCAAGACGCCCGTGGTTGAGCATCGCGGAGAGGCTGCGCAGAACCTGCGGGTTGCGGTCGGACTTGACCCACACGCGGTCGATGATGTCAGGACCCGGATGCTGAAGCATCGACTTGGACACCTTCGCGGTGTACGAGAGGAGCGATCCGGCCTCATCGCCGAGGTAGGTCTCGACGGTGCTCGAGGTTGCGGATGCGGCGGGTCGGAAGGGTGCTGTGGTCATGTCGATTGTTCCTCGGGATGGTGCGCGGCTGCGCATGCGGATCCTACCCATGCGAGCGGCGTGCTCGGGTAGCGTGCGCGCCGACATGGACCCGTCCGCGCTTCAATCGACCCTGCTCGCGACCCAGCCGCTGCTCTTCCCGTTCGCCGACTACTGGCCCGTCTACGTGGCCTTCGTGTTCTTCGTGCTGGTGCTGCTGGCGATGGACCTGGGCATCTTCCACAAGACCCCGCATGCGGTGTCGATGCGCGAGGCCACGATGTGGGTGTGCATCTGGATGTCGCTGGCGCTTGTCTTCTGCGGGGTGCTGTGGTGGTACTGCCATGACCGGTTCCCGCAGGAGGACCGGCTGCCGTCGGTGCTGGCGGCGGGCTACGGGTCCGCGGCGGAGGCCGCAAACACGATCGCGCTTCAGTTCCTCACGGGCTACATCGTCGAGCAGAGCCTCTCCGTCGACAACATGTTCGTGTTCGTGGTGATCTTCGGGTTCTTCGCGATCCCGCCGCAGCTTCAGCACCGGGTGCTCTTCTATGGCATCCTCGGTGCGCTTGTGTTCCGCGCGATGTTCATCGCGATCGGCGCTGCGCTGATCCAGTACAAGTGGGTCGTCATCGTCTTCGGGGTGTTCCTGATCTTCACCGGCCTCAAGATCATGTTCGCGCCCGAGCGCGAGCAGGATCCCGAGAAGAACCCGGTACTGAAGCTGCTGCGGCGCTGGATCCCGCTGACGCCGCAGTTCCACGGCCAGCGCTTCTTCGTGGAGGTCGCAGATGCCGCCACTGGCGGCAAGAAGGCGCTGCGCTGGGTGGGCACCCCCCTGTTTGTCGCGCTCGCCATGATCGAGGTGAGCGACATCATCTTCGCGGTGGACAGCGTGCCTGCGATCTTCGCCATCACGAAGGAGCCGTTCATCGTCTTCACGAGCAACACCTTCGCCATCCTCGGCCTTCGCAGCCTCTACTTCCTGCTCGCCGGCGCTGCCGACAAGTTCCACCTTCTCAAGTACGGCCTCGGCATCGTGCTCACCTTCGTGGGCATCAAGATGACGATGCCTCCGAGCTGGTATCCCGCAAGCTGGGAGGGCCACTTTCCGATCGGCTGGTCGCTGACGTTCATCGTGGCGGTGATCGCGGGCAGCATGATCCTGAGCGTGGTGTTCCCGAAGCGGCACGCGCATCCGGCGAAGGTCGGGTAAGTCGGCGCAACACCGCGGGAATGCAATCCAGGCGCGCACGAGCGACGGTCCCCCGTCGGATCAGCGCACGCTGCTGATCCATCCGCCGCACAGCACGCGGTCGCCCTCGTAGCAGACCACGGCCTGGCCGCGCGCGACGGCACGCTGGGGCACGGTGAACTCCACGTCGATCGCCGGCGACGGCGCACCGCCACCATGTGCGCTCCGGACCCGTGCGGGCAGCGCCTCGCCGTGTGCGCGCACCTGTGCCGTGCAGTCGGTCCACCGATCGCATGCCTCGGCGTGCCAGACCGCGCCATCGGCCACGCATCCTTGCGCAAGGAGGTCGGTATCCCTGCCAAGCGTCACGGTGTTGGACTCCGGGTTCTTGGACACCACGTACCACGGGTCACGGTCGGCGATGCGGATACCGCGGCGCTGCCCCACCGTGTATCGATGATGCCCCTCATGCGTGCCGAGCACGTTGCCGTCGCGGTCGACGAAGGGTCCGGGGTTCGCAATCGAACGGTCCTGCCGCTCCACGAATGACGCGTAGTCGCCGTCAGGCACAAAGCAGATGTCCTGCGAGTCGGGCTTGTGCTGCACCGGGAGGCCGAACTCGCCTGCGAGCTCGCGCACACGGTCCTTCGGCAGCGCGCCGACCGGAAGCTCCATGCGCGCGCGCATGTCCGGGTCGACCCCGAAGAGCACATAGGACTGGTCCTTGAAGGTGTCGACGCCGCGGTGCAGTCGGGCCTTGCCGTCCACCGCGATCATCCTCGCATAGTGGCCGGTGGCAACCGAGTCGCATCCGAGCATGTCGGCGTAACCCGCAAGCTTGCCGAACTTGATCCAGTCGTTGCATCGGATGCAGGGGTTGGGCGTGCGTCCGGCGCGGTACTCGTCGACGAAGTAGTCGATGATGCGCCGGAAGTCGTCGCGGAAGTTGACCACGTAGAACTTCACGCCGAGATGTGCCGCGACGAGTCGCGCATCCTGCGCATCCTCCACCGAGCAGCATCCGCGCGACGACAGCCGCACGGGATCGATCACGGGCAGCGATGTCGCCCGCGTGCCGCGTGCGGCCCCTTCTTCGTGCGTGGCGGCACATGACTGGCAGGATGCGCCCGCGTCCCCCGCTGAGGAGATGCCCTCCTCCCCGCCGTGGCGCATGAAGCAGCCGATCACCTCATGGCCGTCGCGCGCGAGCAACGCCGCGGCGACCGACGAGTCGACGCCGCCGGACATTGCCACGAGGATCCTTCGCCGTGCGGCAGCCATTCATGCAGTCTAGGAACGGGAGCTGCGTACCCCCCCGACACCGCGGCCGCTCGCCACCAACGCACGTGCGCTCCCCCGACGCCACGGCACCCGGCCCAGCCCATCCGACCGCCATCGACAGGCGCAGTCTGCCGTGCCACAATCCGCACGATGATGCTCTACGCAGGATTCGACGAGGCAGGCTATGGCCCCCTGCTCGGACCGATGTGCGTGGCGGCATCGGCATGGCTTGTGCCGGATGGGGATCCTGCACAGCCGCCTGACCTTTGGAAGGCCCTCTCGAAGGGCGTGTGCCGCACTCGCAAGGACCGTCGCGGGCGCGTGGCGATCGCGGACAGCAAGGCGCTCAAGGGCACGCGCGATGCGCGGATCCATCCGCTTCATGCGATCGAGCGGGGCGTGCTGGCGGCGACAGCCAGCCTTCATGGGTCTGCGCCGCAGCACGAGGATGCGCTTGACGCGGCGCTCAGCGACGGGACGCAGGTACCTGCCGGCGCGCCTTCCGCTGCCGCATGCGAGGCTGATGGAGACCGGCTCCCATCTGCATGCTCGCCCGACGAGATCACCGTGGCCTCCGCCATGCTGCGCCGTTCCTGCGACTCGGCAGGCATCACCGCCGCTGCGCTGATGTGCAGGGCCATCACTCCCGCGCAGCTCAACGCCGACGCACGCCGCGGGCTCACCAAGCCCAGCATCCCGTTTGCCCGTGCGGCGGCAATGGCGGCCGCTCTCCTCGAGAGCCATCCATCCGCATGCGTTCGCCTCTCATTCGACCGCCAGGGCGGCCGGATGCGCTACGCCGACGACCTTCGGCGATGCTTTGGCGGCGCAAGGCTCGCGATCCTCCACGAGGACGAGTCGCGTTCCGAGTACCGGTTCGAGCGCGACGGGCGCACCGTCGTTGCGTCATTCGAGGTGGGCGGCGAGGAGCGGCATCTGCCCATCGCGCTCGCGTCGATGACCGCCAAGTACGTGCGTGAGCTGCGAATGGCGCGACTCAACCGCTTCTTCGCGCGGCTTGCGCCGGAGGTAGCGCCAACCGCGGGCTATGTCACCGATGGCCGCCGGTTTCTCGCCCAGGTGGAGCCACAGCTGATTGCGCTCGGCGTCGACCGTTCACAGCTCGTGAGGACGATCTAGCGGATGGCCTCGGTTCCGCAGGTGGCCGCATGATCGCGCTGGAGCAGCTTGAGCGGCTTGCGGAGCCTGCTGGCGCACGACTGGTCGATGCGGTCGCCAAGTCGCTCGACGATCACCCGGTGACCCCTGCCGACGTCGCTCGGTGGCGAAAGGGTGCGGATACGGCACTCGTTTCTGCGGCGATCGAGCTCGCCACGGCGCGCGCGTCGTTGCGCGGACGAATCGCGGCGGCAGACGCATTCTGGTGCGATCGTGCGGGCGCCGCGCAGGCGAGCGACGACCTCTCTGCGCAGTGGAAGGCGCAGCGGGCTGCCGGTGCAGCTGCGGCGCTGCGTGGCGCGGACATGCCGGCCCTCTACGTCGGCTCCGCCGACGCGGGACCAGGCACCAACAAGGCACACCCGCTCCTTGTCGACTACTGCTGCGGAACGGGCGCTGACCTCGCGCACTTCGCGCTCGCGCTTGATGGCCGCGCGGAAGGAGTGGACCTGCGTGCGGAGCGCGCATGGATGGCCCAGCGCAATGCGCGCGCCACGGTGCGTGCGGCCGATGTGCGCACATGGCGATCCGATGCCCCGCTGGCGCACATCGATCCCTCGCGGAGGGAGGAGTCGACAGGCGCGCGCCGGCACGGATGGGATGCGCTCGAGCCCGGTCCCGAGGTGATCGAGGAGTTGCTCGCGCACCATGCGGGCGTGATGGTCAAGCTTGGGCCGGGCACCGATGTGCCGCACGATGCGCGTCCTGCCGGGAGCGAACTCGTGGTGCTCTCGCGCACGGGCACGCTCACGCATGCGGTGCTGTGCACGGGTGCGCTGGCATCAACTGATGCGGCGAGCGCACAAGCTGTCGATTCGGCGCGTGCGGTGCTGCTGCGGCGCGGCGCAGTCGCACTCGAGATTTGCGGGCGGAGCGCATGGGTGTCAGGTCGGGGCGACCCGAGCTGGCCATGCGCGCCATCATGGAACCGCATTGTGGCTGAGCCCGACGCGTCGCTCGAGCGCAGCGGACTGCTTTCGGGAGTGGCGCGTGCAGTCGGATTGGCTGAGGTGCATCCAGGACTTGGGCTCTGCACCGATGCTGATGGATGCGACCTTGCAGCTGTTGACCAGTCCCCGTGGTGGCGCACGTGGGACATCATCGAGACAGTGCCTGCGCGACTCGAGGACGTGCGAGCGCGGCTTCGCGAGCATGGTGCGGGGCTCGTCGACGTGAAGGTGCGCGGCGGTGCAGTCGATGCCGATGAGTGGTCACGCGCACTTCGATCCGATCGTGGAGCGCCGTTCACCGTGCTCGTGCACCGCACTGCCCGCACAGGCACCGAGGCGCTCATCGCGCGCCGGCGACGCGAATGAAACCGCAACATTCACACACGCGCGCGATCTTTGAATTGAGGGACTTGCCGATCACCTCTTGATCGGAGTGTCACCCCGTGCCATCTTGCACGAAGGTCCCAGGAGTCATCTGTTGCACAACGTAGCGAAGACTGTGCCGCTTTCGTTCGCACCGAGTCACGCCAGCGGCGGCAGAAGCCTCCTGCGGCCGGCGTGCGTTGTCGGAGCGATGCTCGCTGTCGCCCACGGCGCGGATGCTGGAACCTCTGCATCAATCACCAGCATTGGGGTGCTGCCGGGAGGTGCGTGGTCACGGGCGCATTCCGTGAGCGCGGATGGTTCCGTCGTTGTCGGAGAGAGCTTTCAGGGCGGACACCGGCGTGCAATCCGCTGGACAGCGGTCGGCGGCCCAGAGGGCATCGGAGCGCTCCCCGGCGGAGATGCATCGAGGGCGAACGCCATTAGTGCTGACGGGAATGTCATCGTCGGCTGGAGCGAGTCGGCATCGGGCACACGCGGGTTCCGCTGGACATCCGGAGGCGGGATGGAGAGCCTTGGCATCCTCCCGGGAGTGAATCCGGCTATTGGGCAGTCTGTCGCGGACGGCACGAGTGCGGACGGGTCCGTCATTGTGGGATACGCCACCAACTCGATCGGCTACCCCCGCGGCTACCGGTGGACCTCCTCCGATGGGATGCAGGACATCGGCAGTCTTCCAGGAGAGAGCAGCCCGTACTCCAACTGCAGTGCAGTCAGCAGCGACGGCTCCGTGATTGTCGGCGGCATCTACTCGAGTGCCGTGTACACCTCTCGCGCGTTCCGCTGGTCGGCAGGTTCGATGCAGAGTCTCGGGGTGCTTCCGGGGCACCAGACCTCCACTGCCCGTGCCTCGAGCCTCGACGGTGAACTGGCCATCGGCTCGAGCGGCCGCGACGGGTCAGACCCGGCTCGGGCATTTGCGTGGACGAAGGCGATGGGCATTCAGGACCTGGGTACGGCGCTCTCATCCCGCGGCGCTGACCTCACCGGCTGGGTCCTGCAGGACGCCACGGATGTGTCGGAACTCAATGGCGGCACCATCACCATTGTCGGGTACGGCTCACGCAACGGCGAGAACCTGGGATTCGTCGCGTCGCTCGTGCACCCGTGCGTCAACGAGCCGGAGGCGTTTGCATCGGTGCTGGGTACCGATTCAGACGGCGACGGATACTGCTCGGTTGCCACTGGCGGCACTGACTGCGACGACACGTCAACGGCTGTGGCGCCGGGCACGGTTGAGATGTGCGTGACGGAC
>CAYPOZ010000116.1:0-585 GCA_964412415.1 uncultured Isosphaeraceae bacterium
TGCTCGTGCGGCTGCTGAGGCGGGCTCGGCATCAGCGCAGGCACTACCCGGGCAGCTTGCGCTGGCACAGCAACGGCTCGATGGCGCGTCATCCGAGGCAACACCGCTTGCGAGCCTGGCGGACCAGTTCGCGGCCGCTCGCGCTGCCCTTGACGCCGCGAGCGCCGCAATCGCGAGCCCGACTGCCCAGATCGACACTCTGAAGGCGCTCGCCCTCGACGCGAATGCCGCAGTGCAGGCGATCGCCGCGGGCCGTAGCGTGCCGCAGCTCCAGCAGGCTGCGCTCGATGCTGCGCAGGCAGCGGCAGCTGCTGTGCAGCGCGCCGCCGATGCAGGTGCCGCACGCGACGAGGTCGCCGCGAACGCGGCGATTGCGCTGATGCGTGCGCAGTCGGTAGTCCGTGATGCGCTCGCCGGCGAGATCGAGTCGACTTCGGCGGCGATCGCCGATGTGCAGTCGCGGCTTGCGGAAGTGAGCGAGGCTGCCGCGCAGGCGCAGTCGCATGTTGAGCTTCTCGACGCGGCGATCGACGGAATGCTCGTGGCCCGCAGCGGTGCGGAGGAGGCCGCGTCCGCGGCCGAGGC
>CAYPOZ010000116.1:595-7860 GCA_964412415.1 uncultured Isosphaeraceae bacterium
GTGCCGGGGAAGAGGATCCTCACGAGCCTCACCGTCAGCTCGCGCCGCTCGCCGCCCAGGCGCAGGCGGATTTCGCGTCGGGGATTGGCGCGCTCGTCAACGTCGATCGCCTCACGGCACTGTCCGAGATGCAGAATGCGCTCGATGCGCTTGCGCGATGCGAGCTCAATGCCGCAGCGACCTCCGCGTTCGCCAGCCAGGTGAGCGATGCCCTTGGCCAGGAGATGCCGGACCTGAGTGCCGCCAGCACTGCCGCCGCTCAGGCGCTCGGTCAGGCGCTGCTTGCAGAGCACGAGGCGGGCGAGGCGACAGGCGCATCTGAACGGGCCGATGGCGCGGCCATGTCGGCTGAATCGGCGGTGGCATCCTCCGCGTTCTCCGGCTCAGAGTCGCTGTACGGGGACCTGGTGCAGCTCGCGGCGCAGGACGCTGCGGGCGCGGGCGATGCTCAGTCTGCGGCGTCCGATGCTGCCGAGATTTCGTCCGCCGGAGCGTCGGTGGCTTCATCGCTCTCGGGCCAGCTTGCTGAGGTGTTCGGCGGAAGCGGCGAGTTTGGGGCGAGCGATGCGGGCATGGCGCTCGCCGCGGCGCAGCAGCTTGCAGCCGATGCGGCCAGCCGCGCTGCCGATGCGCAGGCTGCCTTCGTGGCCGCGCAGGCTGCGTACGAGGGCGCCCTTGCCGCAGGGCGCAGCTCTGCGGAAGTAACGGTCTGGGGCGCAGTCCGTGCGCTGGCGGCGCAGGCGCGCCAGGACGCCGACGCAGCGCTGGCGGCTGCCGCAGAGGCACGCCGTGTCGCGGGCATTGCCATGGCAGAAGCGCTCGCCGCGGAGGCGGCGGTGCAGGGCGCCGGTTTCCCCGCGCTCGCGCAGCTCTCGCGCGACGCGGCCGAGTCTGCGAAGGAGTCGGCTCTCTCAGGAATGGGCGACGTGCTGTCGCTCGTGCAGGCGCATCAGCAGGTGCTCGACGAGTCGGGCGCGGCCGTCGCTCAGGCTCTCGCAACGCTCGGCAGCACGCTTGCGGCAACGGAGGTTGCGCAGAGCTCGGCAAGCGGTGTGGCTGATCGGCTAGCGGGAGCGCGTGACACGATTCTGGCATTCATGGCGGCAGATGAGGCCGGCGAGCTGCCGGAGTCGGGCGTGGACCAGCTGCTGTCGTACCTGCTCAATGCCCGCAATGAGGGTCTTGGCCTTGCGCTTGCGGCCGGCGCATCCGCTGCAGACGCAGGCGCTGCAGTCGCTGCACACGCGCAGTCGGTGGCATCGGGAGATGCTGCGGGTGCCTTGGCGCAGGCGGCGAGCGTGCAGGCGATCCTGGATGAGGCCGCCGCAGCGCTCGGAACCGACGTCAACGACCCACGCCTCGCGCTCATGCGGTCCCTGCGAGACCGTGCACTCGAGCGCGCGGGGGAGGCTTCCGGCAGTGCCGCCGAGACAGCTGCCCTCGCCACGGCGGCGGGCGAGGTGCAGGATGAGGCGCGCGCGGCTCTCGCGGCCCTCGGCCTGTATCCCACATGGGGCATCGGCGATGTGGCGGGCACCTTCGGCAGCGATGTCGAGAGCGCCGCAGGCGCGGCGTCGGTAGCGGCGGCGAGCGCATCGGAAGCGTCCGAGGGCGCTTCGGTCCTTGTGGCCGTCCATGGTGCGGCGCATAGCGCGGATGCCTCCGTGCGCGCGAGCGAGCAAGGCGCCAGTGCAGCGGACGAGGCGAGGGCCATCGCGGCATCGGCTGCGGGACTCGCGCGGTCGGCTGCAGGGCAGATGTCGGGCGGCAACAACTCTGCCCGCGCTCAGGCGCTCGCGGACATTGCGAAGGTGCGTGGCCAGGTGACGTCGCTCCAGGCTCAGTCCAACTCAAGCATCGCCGCCGCAGGTGGCCGGCTGGATGCGCTACTCGAGCAGCTCGCCTCGGGAAGCGTCAGCGTGTCCGAAGCGATGGCGAGCCTGTCCGACGCGCAGGGCGCGGCGGCAGCAGCACGGGAGAACGCGGATGCCGCCGATGCCGCGGGTGCAGGTGCCACGAGCGTCTCGGTGGAGTTCGCGCAGCTCGTCGCCTCGCTTGGCGTTGGCGGCGCACAGGCGCTCGAGGCACTCCAGCAGATCGATGCAGTCCAGCTTGCCGCTGCGGAGTCCTGGCGCGAGCTCGCCGACGGCCAGCGCCAGCAGGTCGATTCGTTTGTGGCAGCGGTTCTTGCCGCCGCAGCTGCCGGCGAGAGCGTGACGATCAATGACCTTGCATTCGCCGCGAGCTGGATCCAGCAGGTCACTGCCGAGGAGTACCAGAGGCTGGAGGCATCGATCGCGGCGGCTGGCGCGGCACGAAGCGACGCCGTCGATGCGGTGGGCGAGTTCGAGGCTGCATCGGCGACGGCAACGGCGCCGGTGGTCGCGGCGGCACAGGAGGCGGTGGATGCCGCCGAGGCTTTCCTGCGGCAGGTGATCGCGCTCCAGGTCGAGGTCGCAATCGGACGGCATGCGGTTGATGGCGAGGTCGCGCGCATTGCTGCGTCGAGCCTGGAGTCGCAGGTCATGGCGCGTGCTTCGGAGGTTGCCGGCACGGTCAGCGCCATGCGGGGCGCGATCGACGACTACGGTGCGGCGACGATGTCCATGTCTTCGGCAGTGGCTGCGGCGCAGGAGGCGCGGGCACTGGCCGAGAGCAGGCTTGCGGAGCTTGAGCAGTCGTTCGCGTCGGCCGACTCGAAGCTGGTGTCGCTGCGCGCGCACCTTGCCGGTGGCGAGCGCGGCGCTGCGGGTGCTGATGGAAGCGTGATCGCGAGCGCTGCGGGCGCTGCCGGCAGCTCTGCGCTTGCCGCCGATGCCGCCCGTGCGGATGCGCTGTCGGCGCTGGCCGGCTTCGATGCGATCGGCGCATCGGCGTCGGATGCGATCCTCCGGCTCGATGGCGAGTCATCGAGTGCGACCGTGCATCAGGTGGCTCTCGCGTGGCAGCAGGAGCAGGCGGACAGTGCGCGCAATGTGGCGCTGCTGGCCGCCGATGGCGTTGAGGAACTTGTCGAGCTCGCAGGCACCGAGCGTGGCGCTGCACTTGGCGCACACGCGCTGGCAGCGAGCGGAGAGGCGCTTAGCCGGGCAAGCGCTGCGCTTGCCGGCGTGATCGCGGCGGGCGGGTCGCTTGAGGGTGCCCTCGCTGATGCGGCTGGCGTCAATCGTGACCTCGCGGGCGTATCGGCGGCCCAGGCAAGCGATCTTCGCGATTGGGCATCGGCCCTCGACTACGGCTCTGCCTCGATTCCAGGGTTGATTGCAGACCGGGTCGCAGCCATGTCCGGCGTGGCGCAGGGTGCGATAGGCGCGTACGACTCTCGTGTGGCGGCGATGGCTGCGCGCGAAGGGACGGAAATGGCGCGTGACCGTGCGTTTGCCGCCGAGTACGTCTCGCTCAACGCGCTCGAGTCTCACAACGCAGCGATGATTGGCGTGAGTCAGGAGTACGACACCGCATACGGGCAGCGGGGCGTAGCCGCGTTCGAATGGATGGCCGCAAGCGTCTATCGCCTCGAGACCGCCTACTGGCTGCAGCAGACCGTCAACTACGTGGAGATTGCCGATTCCTCGTCTGCCGCGTGGGCGGCCGGATCCGCGAATCAGGGCGCCGAAAGCTCGGAGAATGCCGCAGGTCGCGCTGGCATCGCCGCGACTCTCGCTGAGGATGCCGGCGAACGAGCGCTTGTGTGGGCGGCACTGGGTGCCGATGCATTTGCGGCGGCGAGCGCGGCAGCGCAGGGCGCTGAGTCGGACCGTGACCTGGCGGCAGCACTCGCGGTCGACACGGTCACCGCAGGCGATGCGGCGACGAGCTTCGCGGCTGCAGCCGAGCAGTTTGCGTCCATCGCAGCGACTGCGTCCGCGTCCGATGCGTCCGAGTTCGCGAGGCAGGCGAGGGACCAGGCCGTCGCGCAGATTGTGCTCGCTGAGGCGGCGCGCGATGCGGCGCAGGCCGCAGCAGCCAACGCGCGGACGCACGCCAGCAAGATCGTGTTCGGTGCGGTGGCCGCGAAGGCTGATCAGACAGTGGCCCTAGCGGTGCAGGCGAGGGACTACGCGGACGCGGCCATGGCACAGGCAGTGGCCGCCCGCACGGACGCCAATGCAGCGATCGCCGCGGCGTCATCGGCAGGTGGCGGCACCAACTGAGCTGACTGGCGCGATTCTGCGATTGCTGCGACCATGCGCGGGTGAAGATCCTGCGCAGCACTGCGTTCGTGACAGGACTGCTGGCCACGTTGGCGGTGTGGCTGGCCTCTACGCTCGGCGCGTTCGACCGGCTTGAGCTGCGCAGCGAGGATTCCCGGTTCCAGTCCCCGCTGCGCCGCAAGGAGCCGATGTCGGACCAGCTTGCGCTCGTGGCGATCGACGATGGTGCGCTGGCGTTCATCGGGCGCTGGCCTTGGCCGCGCACGCTGCTTGCGTCCGCAGTGGATGAGCTGGCGCGAGCAGGGGCCCGCACCGTCGCGCTCGACTTGCTGTTGAGCGAGCCGGACACCGCCAACGCGGGTGCCGACGAGGCGCTCGCGCGAGCCCTGCAGGTGCCTACATCCCGTCGCGCGCAGATGCGCGGCGTCGTGGGCGTGAGCACCGAGGAGGATGAGCGCCTCACTGGTCCGTGGCGGCTCGCCGGCGGTGACCGGGAGCTCACCGCACTGCTCGACGTGCTCGGTGCGGCGATCGACATTGAGCCGGCCGACGCGGCTGCCAAGGCGAGCCTCTCCACCGCAAGGCGCGAGTCGTTCCTCGCGCAGCCAATCCGCTTCAAGCAGATGGCGGCATGGCGCGTGCTCCGGACGATGATGGCCAAGGGACCGATGCCGTCGCTCGACGACTTCATGCTTGTGCTCACGAGCGGCCGCCCGAACCTTGGGGCGTTCGACGCTCGCGTGGCGGTGACCGAGATCTACGAGCGCGGCCGCGCATGGGACGCGCTCGAGAGCCGGCTTGGCGCGCCTGACGCGGGAGGAAGATCGGACATCTTCAGCGAGGTCTCCGGTGCGGAGTCGTTCGCGATCGAGCCGGCGGTGCCTGCCCTGGCGGCGGCGGCATCTGGCGTCGGTGTCGTCACAAGCGATGGCTACGACCCCGACGGCGCCAAGCGTCGCACAAAGGCGATCTGGCCTGTTCCGGGCGGGAGGTGCGCACAGTTCGGGCTCGCTGCTGCGGCTACGCATCTTGGCCTGCCTCCCGACAGCATCATCCAGGAGGAGAGCCGGATCGCCGTGGGCGATGTCGAGCTTCCTGCGCGGTCCGGAACGATGCTGCTCGACTGGCCCTCATCGACCTTCGAGAGCTTCGCCGACTTCTCCGTCGATCCGGCGGTGCGCCGGCCCACCATCTCGATCGCGGCGCTCATCAGCCTCGCTCGCCAGCGTGGGGTGCTCGCGGGCATCGAGCGCGAGCGCGACGAGGCGCTGGCACGCGTCATGGCGCAGGTGACGGTCGACCAGCGTGCCACGTCGGATGCGTCCGTGCGCGAGTCCGAGGCGGAGCGGCTCAGCGACCTGCGGATGGATGACAAGTTGCCTCACGCAGTCGAGCCCGATGTGGCGCGCTTCCTTGAGCTGCAGGAGAGCGCATCCGATGGCGCCGCCCGTCTCGCCGAGGCGTCAGACCGGCTGCGCGCGATGGTCGACGACCGGCTGGTGTTTGTAGGCTGGATCGCATCGGGTGCGCTTGCTGACCAGGTGACCACCCCATACGGCCCGCGCACGCCCGGAGTGTTCGTGCATGCGGTGGCCGCGGACATGGTCATCGCGAATCACTCGCGATCGGTCGCGCCGGATTGGGTATCGCCGACCGCCATCGTGGTGCTCGGTCTCGCGGCATCGCTTGCGGCGGCGGTGCTCGGCGGCTTCTGGTCCTTTGTCGTGACCGCCGGCATCGTGGGACTGTGGTGGTTCCTCTCCGCGCGCGTGGCGTTCGACGAGTGGCGGGTGCTCATGCCCCTGATGGCGCCGATGTCATCGCCGGTGGTGGCGTGGGCTGCGAGCACCGCGGCCGTTGCCGTGTCGAACGCACGCGACCGCGCGCGCATCACGAGGCAGTTCGCCGCTCGAGTGTCGCCGCAGCTGGTGGAGCGGCTGGCCGGAGACCCCGACGCGCTGTCGATGACCGGCGAGGAACGCGAGATCACGGTCGTGTTCGGTGACCTCGCGGGGTTCACGTCGATTGCCGAGAGCCTTGGAGGCCCGGGCGTGGTTGCCACCCTCAACCTCTACCTCGGGCGCCTCGCGGATGAGCTCGTCAATCGCGGCGCATACGTGAACAAGTTCCTCGGCGACGGGTTCATGGCGTTCTGGTCGGCCTTCGGCACGGAGCCTGAGCAGGAGCGCCTCGCTGCGGAGAGTGCGGCTGCGTGCCAGGCTGCAGTCGACGAGCTCGCTGCGAAGGTTGAGCCGGGCGCTCCACGCATCTCGCTTCGCATCGGCATCGCGACAGGTGTTGCGGTCGTCGGCGACTGCGGGGCGCCGCCGCGCCTCAACGACTACACCGCGATCGGCGACGTGGTGAACCTCTCTGCGCGCCTCGAGAGCGCCAACAAGCAGTTCGGCACGAAGGTCCTGATGGACGGCGCCACGCGCGCAGGCATCGACCGCATCGCGGCGCGCACGCCGGGTGCGAGGGTGCCTCGCATGCGGTACCTCGGCCAGGTGGTGGTGGTGGGGCAGTCGAAGCCGATCGACCTCTATGAGGTGGTCGATGCGTCCGCGGAGGATGCATGGATCACCGACTCGGAGGGTGCGGTGCGCGTGTTCCGTGAGCGCGACCTCCCACGGAGCAAGTCGCTCTGGCAGGCGTTCGAGTCGCGATGGGGCGCATCGAAGCTCTCGCAGGCGTACATCGCGGCGATCGACGCTGGCGACGGCGCCGACGACGGCGTGCTGCGCCTGCGCGCGAAGTAGCTGGCGCAATGGCAGTCTGCCGGCGGGGGTCGATGTCGTGCCTCGCCGGGAGGAACTGCGGCATGCGTGCCTGCCGGGCACCGGCAAGAGCGGCGTCGAACCGGAGCTACCCGATGCCGATGCCGTAGTAGCGGCGAAGCAGTGCGTTCAGGGTGGCGATGATCGACACTGCGAAGATCGCAACGACGAGTGGGGTGGCGGTTCGTGCCTGCCAGCGGAACCGCTCGGTTGGGCCGGCGACTGTCGAGTACGCAAGGATGAGCGAAGGCACCAGGAAGTAGCGGCCCTGGATGCCGAAGACTCGTGTGCTCGATGGCGTGTTGTAGAACATCTGAAGCGCGATGACCACGAG
>CAYPOZ010000117.1:0-466 GCA_964412415.1 uncultured Isosphaeraceae bacterium
GGATCCAGTTGCCATCGGCGAGCACCAGCGGCACGAGCGCTGGCACCAGCATCGGGGTGACCGAGTGGCCAAGCTCGCGCGCGATCTCGAGCCCGGCTCCGTCGCTTCCGCTCTTGGGGAGGCTCTTGCCGCCAGAGGCCAGGATCAGCCGGGAGCAGGTGACGGATCCCGCAGGTCCGCTCACCGTGAATCCGCCGCCGGCCCTGTGGACCTCGGTGACGCGCCACGGGTGCCTGAGTGCCGCTCCCGACGCATGCAGCGCACCAAGCAGCGCATCGAGCACCGTGTGCGCGTCGTCGGTTGTGGGGAAGAGCTTGCCCGTCTCCTCACGCTTGAGCGTGACTCCAAGCTCCTGGAAGAAGTCGACAGTGCGCTCGACGCCGAACCTGCGCAGGACGCTCCGTATCGCCGCGGGCGTGCTTCCGCTGTAGTCCGTGTCGCGCACGGCATGGTGCGTCACGTTGCA
>CAYPOZ010000117.1:476-1745 GCA_964412415.1 uncultured Isosphaeraceae bacterium
AGCGTCCGCCGCCCGCGACGAGGATCTTCGCGCCGATGCGCCCGGCGCTGTCAACGGCGAGCACGGACATTGGCCGTGCGGAGGCCGCGTCAGCGCACGATGCCGTACGCGCAGCCCAGATGGCGGCGAAGAGCCCTGCGGCACCCGCGCCCACCACGCAGATGTCAACGTGGGCATCGCCGCGTTGCATGCCGAGAGGTTGTTCGGCTGAATCCGGGCTCACTGTCCGAGTGCAATCGGGACGCTGACTGGCGTGGCCTTCTCGGCCGAGTAGGTGAACTGAAGCGTGGAGCCTGGCGCAGCGCGCACGATGTAGCGGAACGCGCGCTCGCCGAGCCCGGGGATGCCTGACTCCATGCGCAGGGTGCCGGGAAGGTGCTCGACGGCGGCAAACGTCGTCGACAGCCGGTCTGCCATCGGTCCGGCGGTCACCACCGTTGCGCCTGGACCCGAGAGGGCTGCCGTGTCAGGCATCCCGATGCCGCGCTGCGCGGCGCGCGCTGTGCGCGTGGGGATCCGGCGGTCGTTGGCGACCTCCACAGTGACCTGCCACAGGTCAGGACCGACCTTCACAGCCTCCGCGTGCGCGATGCGCAGCATCGGCATCTGGTCGGCGTGGTGCATCGTGAACGCGAAGTTGCGGTGGCACTCCTCCTCGAGCATGAACCCAGGGGGCATGCGGGAGGACCACTTCGTGCCTCCGCCGACGAGCACCGTGCCGTAGTCGGGGTGGGGAACCTCGGTCCACTCGGTGAAGTTCTCGCCGAAGAGCACGCGGTCGATCCAGCGCATGCGGCCCTCCTCGTCGGGGGAACGGCCGTCCTGGAGAATGCGCTTGTCCGTCCACAGCTCGTTGGTGAACGCGATGATGCCGAGCCCCTCGGCCAGCCAGTTCACGAATCCGCCGTGCACCGTGTAGAGGTCGGAGTGGATGACAAGCTTGCGGTAGTAGGGGAGCATCTCGACGCCAGCGGTGGCGATCGCGTCGTAGACGGCGCGGTCCGGCTCGGGATAGTCGCCTTCGCGGTACGGGGCGCCAGGTCCGCGCAGGATCATGGCGCCTGTGTTGTGGTAGCTCTGCGCAGCGGCGATGTTGGGGTGCGCAAGCAGCCAGTCGGCCACCGCGCGCGTCTCTGGCCAGTAGAGGGGAATCGGCCCTGCGCCGCGCTGCACATGGTCAGGGTGCCAGTCGCTTGGCCAGCTCCG
The DNA here is from genome assembly GCA_964412415.1 of uncultured Isosphaeraceae bacterium. Lineage (GTDB taxonomy): Bacteria > Planctomycetota > Phycisphaerae > Phycisphaerales > SM1A02 > ZLKRG44. The sequence goes on from CAYPOZ010000117.1 coordinate 1,683, forward strand.
GTTCATGTCGTAGCTGCCGTATCCATCCTCGTTGATGCGGCCGTCGCCGTCGTCGTCGATGCC
>CAYPOZ010000117.1:1873-6332 GCA_964412415.1 uncultured Isosphaeraceae bacterium
GCACACGCTCCATGATGCGCGGGTCGCGTGCGCTGCGCCTGTGGGTGCCGTTGGGGTCGCGCCGCCACATCGAGCCGATCGATCCGTCGCCGTCGAGGTCGTTCGGAGGATCCTCGTCGACAAGCCCGTCATCGTCGTCGTCCCACGGCGCCTGTCCAGTGCGGCTGCTGTGCGGCGAGCTCACCTCGCGGAACCACGCCGCACGGCCGTCCGGGTTCATGGTCGGCATGAAGTGGAACGCGACCCGGTCGATGAGGGCGGTGAGCTTCGGGTTGCTCCCATGCGCACGGCAGAGGCGGTCGATCGAGTAGAGCACAGTCTCCGTCGCCTGAAGCTCGTTGCCGTGCACGTTGCCGTCGATCCACATGGCGGGTTTCGATGGTTCCGGACCTGTCGCCGGGTTGTTCATGACGATCACAAGCAGAGGGCGGCCTTGCGAGCTTGTGCCGATCCTCCGCACCGTGAGCAGGTTCGGATAGGCCGCCACGAGCCGGTCCATGATGTCGCGGACCTCGTGCTCGTCGTAGTAGCGGTTCCATGCGATGTCGACTGGAGCGGCACCTGCGACAGATGCAGGCGCCGTCGATGGCGTGCGCTCAGAGGTGGCTGCGGGAGAGGCGGTGTCCTTTCGCGGAGACGCGACGGCCTGCCCGCCTGATGCGGTGCAGGCCATTGCCGTGCAGCACCAGGCGACTGCGATGGCGTCCATCACGTGTGTCGCTCGCATCACTGTGCACCTCCTGTCGCCGCTGCAGCACCTGCACGGGCGGGAACCCCGTCAAGCCGGACCGACGTGCCCTCGACCACGGCAGCCTGCGGATCCATTGCCCGCCAGCGTGCCTCAATCCGTATCGGGTTCGAATCAGGATGCCGCACCACCCACTCAAGGTCCTCAGCGCCGTAGCCCGCGATCGAACCGATGCGCGACGCGCGCGCGCCGGACATGATCGCCTCGCGCGGCACGTCGATGCGGACGAAGATCGGGCCGGGAGCCTCGTTCGCTCGGCCCATGGCGGTTGCCGTCGGAAGCCACCCATCGTTGGAGATTCGCATACGGACCCGGCGGATGCCGGGCGCGAGCTCCTCGACGGTCACCGAGTCGATGCGCACCTGCGGCCTGCGCTCGGCGATCATCGCGACGAAATCGCCCGCTGCCTCCGCAATGCGCTGCTGCGCATCCGGAGGAGGGTTGCGCCTGAATCCAGGCACGAACCCGCCGATCTCCACCGCACCGAGCGTCGGGTGCGCAAAGGGTGCCCACGGCACGAAACCAGCTCCGCCGTGCGCGCGGTCGCTCACCGCAAGCCACTCGATGGACTCCTCGTCGGCAGCCTTCGCAACCTTTGGCCGCCTGTCGCTGCGCTTCGACTTCGACTCAGGTGCTCCCTCTGCGTCGCCTTCGGATCCACCGGCGTCCTCGGCCTTTGGCGCATCGGGCCGGCCCCATCCCTGCGTGGAGAACGCGGGAAGCCCCCGGTGCGCGTACAGCCAGAGCGCGAGCGATCCCGATGGGTCCTCATCGGTCCACCTCGACTGGCCGGAGGCGTCGCGCCACACCGTCGAGAGCTCCTTCCAGAGCGCCTCATCCCCGGAGTCGAGCTCCATTGGCGTCTTGCCTGTGGCATCGCGTGGCTTGGGGTCTGGCGTGCGCGCCAGGCTCTCCCAGCGTCCAAGGCAGAGCGCACCTGCGATGCGCGGGCGCTCAAGCACAAAGCTCGCGATAGCCGCAGACTCCGGCTCGCTGAGCTGGAACGCGCCCGCGTGGGGCGCGAACTCAGGCCACCGCGCGGGAAAGTTGCAGTCGATGTCGACGCCGCCGACGGGGTCCTCGCCGATGAGCCCGTCGCCATCCGCATCGGTGCCCTCGATGTGCATGCTGAACTCCGGGCGGGCATCTGCGATCGGATCTGCGGCACGCACGAGTCGCGGATCTGATGGATCGGCTGCATGCGTTGGTGCGTCGCCGGGAGGCGGGCTAAGCCTGCGCATCGTGGTGATCACGCCGTTGCCATCAAGGTCGCGTGGGCCGTCCTCGTCTGCAGTGCCGTCACGGTCATCGTCCACAGGTCGCGCGTTGCGGCTTGGCGAACCCTCAGCGCGAGGCGCGCCACCAAGCATCGCATCAGGATTGGCGCAGGGGATGACGTGCACCGTGACCTGCGAGAGCAGGTCGGCGCGCTTCTCGAGCAGGTTGCGCACGGCGCCAGCCGCAATCGCCACGTGCGACGGGCGGTCCGCATCGAGCCCCGCCACCAGCAGCACGGATGGGCGCGAGTCCGCCGTCTTGGGATCGGAGGACAGCGTCCACACCGTCACAGAACGACCGCCCGGACTTGTCGCGATGTCCCGCATCGACAGCGTGTCCGGCCGTTCCCGCGCAAGCGCGGCAAGCGATGCGATCGCGTCGGCGGGCGACTGTGCCACCTTCACCGATGCTGTCGGCGAATCGGGGTCGCCTGCCGCTACGGCGGGCGCATCCTGCGCGCGCGAGGCGTGGTGGGTCAGCAGCGGAACCGCGATCAGCGCCGCCAGGGCAACGGGAAGGGTCAGATGCGTGGCGCGTGTGTTCATGTGGGTCGTGTGCGGTTCAGAGGTCAGTGACAAGGTCTGCATCCGTCATCGTGTAGAGGCCGACGAGCCACTTGCCCTGCACGAATGGGTCCACGTGGAAGACGCCGGCCAGCGTCCCGTACAGGAAGAGATGCTTGCGGCTGTTGTCCTGCGATCGCACCAGCTTTGCCTCGATCCCGTCGTAGGGCGAGGGCGGGACACCGATGCAGCAGCCGTCCCACTGGTTGAGCATGAGCAGGCACTCGTCGGCCTCGCTTGCGACGATGGGAAATGCCACGTAACCGCTGATGCGCACGTGCGCGCCATCAAGAAGCGCGACGCGCTGCGGAATCACGAACTCGCCAAGCCGTGGCTGGTAGGTCTCCTTCGCGCTCAGCAGCAGGTCCCACGTGATCTCGTAGGGACGTTCGGCCGACCCGTCACCGCTGATGGGCCACTTGCCATCGGCGAGGATCGATCCATCGGGCCTGCGCACGAGCTCGCCGCGGGCGACCGTGGCTGTGGGAATCGAGCGGTCCATGCCAAGCTCCGCGAGCCCGCCGAGGGATGCGGGTACGGCGGATGCGGCAGCACTTGCCCCACCGGCCTGGGGCTTGGCTGATGTCCCCTGAGGCGGCTTGCCCGTCGCGGCACTCGATGGCGGCGGCGGTGGCACGCTCGCCGCAGTGGTGGGTAGCGCGTGCGGCAGAGCGGCGGTAGATGCCGATCCGCCGGCACGCCGGGGAATGGTGATCGGCGTGCCCACCCCGACGGGCTCAGTCTCGACTCTGGGCACCATGGCAAGCGTCAGCGCGCCCGCAACGAGCACCACAATCAGGATCCACAGCGCGCGCACGTCGGAAGGCTACGCGTTCGGGGGGCGTCTCATCCAAGCGGCTTCAGGTGGCGCGCCACCGGAGTCCGGTACGCAATGGTGGCAGGCACCATCCCTACGAGGGCACACAGCGTGGTGGCTGCGCCCGCAACGATCACGGCGGCGCGCGGGTCGATCCCGCCCCCGATCGTTAGTCCGACCTCGGCGACGAGCGCAGCACGGACGCCCCAGGATCCTGCGAAGGCGATTCCGACTCCCGCCACGGATCCGAGGAGCCCGATCACGGCGCTCTCGGAGAGCACCAGGGCAAAGACGCGGCCGCGTGTGGCGCCAAGCACACGCAGGATCGCCACCTGCCGTCGCCGCGCATCCATGGACGACACCATCGCCAGCATCACGCTGAGCGCGCCCGCCACAAGCACGACGGCAGCCATGGCAACGAAGATCCAGTCGATGCCTCCCACAATCGCCATCAGCCGCGACACCTGCTGCGCGGGCTGCGCGACCATGATCGACGTGTCCCTGCGCAGTCGGTCGAACTGCGGGGCGATCGAGCTCGATGCGTCACTGCCGGGACGTGTCGGAATCCGGAGCATGATCCCGGTGATGAGGCGGTCGGCATCCGTGAGGTCCGCGACGTCAACATGGTGCTCGTGATCATGATCGTGGTCATGGTCGTGGTCATGGTCGTGCCCATGCTCTGCAGCAAGTCGGTCCTCGGCGTGGAGCACCCAGCTCGTGTCCAAGTGCGTGAAGATCGCCGTGTCGTGGAGCGATCCGGTCGGCGCGAGAATTCCGGTGATCGTCACCGGGTGGTCGGCATGCTCGTGGCCGGCGCCCGCAGGGCCTGACATCCCGTGCGTCAGGACGATCCTCTGCCCGACGGACAGCCCGTTCTGCTTGGCCGCGTCCGCGCCAGCGACAGCCTGCCAGGCCTCGGTGAAGGGCGCACCCTGCGCGAGCGTGAACGGGACACCAGACACTGGCTGCACCTGCTCCAGGAACTCGGGCATCGTGGCCACCACAGGCGATCCTCGGAAGGAGTCCCCAAGCTGGGTAGGGATCGCCCACTCC
>CAYPOZ010000117.1:6342-7027 GCA_964412415.1 uncultured Isosphaeraceae bacterium
ACCTGGATGATGTCCGGATATTCCTGCCGGATTTCCTCGATCTCCTTGTACTTGGGCCACTGGATGGGGTTCGCCGGCGCGTTGGCGTAGAAGAGGCCGTTGAGCACCGACACGAGCGGGCTCGAGTCCGCGCTGACCAGCAGGTGGATGTTGCCTGTTCCGCGCCTGAACGCCTGCGCCGCGCTCTCGCGCAGCGACAGCAGCGTCAGCAGCAGCGCCACGGCCACGGCGATCATGCCGCCGGTAAGCAGCGTGGCGAACATGCGCAAGCGGAGGCTGCGCATCACGAATCGGAGGTCGCTCATCGTGAGGGTGCCTCAGCCAGAAGCGTGCCGCTCGAGTCCATGTCGAGCACGCGGTCGAAGTGGGGGGCAAGGGTCGGGTCGTGGCTTGTGCACAGCAGCGACGCACCGACGCGGCGCGCCGCATCTCGGATCGTCGAGATGGCCACGCGCGAGTTGTCGGGATCGAGGCTCGCGGTGGGCTCGTCGGCAAGCACAAGTGCGGGCCCGCCCGCCACCGCGCGCGCGATTGCCACACGCTGCTGCTGCCCCACGGACATCTCGTCGACGCGCGCATCGCACTCCGCGATCCCAAGCGAGGAAAGCGCCTGACGCGCCTGGTGCGGGCGTCCCGACGCGGGAACGCCGCTGAACTCAAGGCCCACGAGCACGTTCTCGAGCGC
>CAYPOZ010000117.1:7037-7785 GCA_964412415.1 uncultured Isosphaeraceae bacterium
GCCGGCCTCGGAACGCATCGCGGTCTGCGGCCGAGAGGGTGGTGATGTCGATGCCCGACACCGTGATCGCTCCGGACGAGGGCGGCTCGAGGCCCGCGATGAGGTGGAGCAGGGTGCTCTTGCCGCATCCGGAGGGCCCGCGCAGGAGCACATGCTCGCCTGCCGCCACCGTCAGCCGGTCGACGCGGAGCTCGAAGCCCCGCCCGTAGCTGAAGCGGAGCGCCGTGATGTCAAGCGTGGAAGGCACGGGACGGCGATGGTAGGCGCCGCGCGCGGGTCCCGTCACGCGACGTCGCCGAGGCCGAGCGCAGCGCCATAGAGCGCCAGCGTCTTGCGGCGCAGCAGGGCATCCTCCAGGTCGGAAACCTTCGGGTCACGATCCACGATGCGCGCCGCGATGTCGCGCGCATGCATGAGGAGGTCCATGTCGCGCTCGAAGTCCGCAACGCGAAGCGGCGGCATGCCCGACTGCCGTGCGCCGAAGAACTCGCCAGGACCCCGCAGCTTGAGGTCAAGCTCGGCAATCGCGAACCCATCGGTGGTCGACGAGATCGCCTCGAGCCTCCGCACGGCATCGTCGGTGACAGGCTCCCCGATGAGGATGCACGTGCTCTGCGCGGTGCCGCGGCCGACCCGTCCGCGGAGCTGGTGGAGCTGCGCGAGCCCGAAGCGCTCAGCGTGCTCGATGATCATGATGCTGGCTGCAGGGACATCGACGCCCACCTCGATCACCACCGTGGCGACGATC
>CAYPOZ010000118.1:0-4357 GCA_964412415.1 uncultured Isosphaeraceae bacterium
CTCGACCTCACCCTTACCAAGGGTGTGCTCTACCACTGAGCTACGGTGGCGTTCCCGATGAAAAACCGCCCTCGCGGGCGGTGGACGAACCATGCTAACGGGATCGCACGCACATGCAACCCCTGCCGACAAAACGGCTTGTTGCATCAAGGTGTTGGCTGTGGATTATCAGACCTATCAAGGTTAGAGATGCGCAGATTGCGGCCGAAGTTGGCTCCCGTAGGCGGGTTGCCGGTGAAGAACGGCCCCTGCAGCTCCTCGATCGTCTTCCACTTGGCCTGCGTGTCCACGTGCCCGTCCACGAACAGCATGATGCACGTGGATCCGGGGTACCGGAAATCGACCTGGCACCGCGTGCTGTCGTTGCCGCGCCAAGGGTCGGCGGTGGGCGCGATCGTCTCGCCAGCCCGGCTGTCGACCAGATAGACCGACTCCGTGGGCAGCCGGATCTGGGTGGGCGTCCACCATCGACCTGCGCGCGAGTCGAAGAAGTCATTCATCGCGAAGTAGCCAGGCTGGTTGAGCTCGATCTCGCCCGCGCCCTGCCCGAACGGCGTCGCCTCCAGCCCGCTCGTGTTCGCCGGCAGGTCCATCCCGAAGGGCCGCTTCATGGGCACCGCGCTGCGGAGCACGTTCTTCACGTCACCGCCTCCACCGACGCCGTAGGAAAACCGGTCAGGCGAGTCCGCCCGGTAGTCGTACGTCGAACCCTCCTCGATGGGGGTCGGGAGCTTGAGCGGGCCGAGGTTGGCGCTTGTCCACACGATGTCGGCCCATGATCCGCGGTACGGCAGTCCCACCGGCGGGAAGTCGTCGGGACCCGGGCCCGGCGCTCGGACGGCTCCCTTGATGCGTGCGCCCGAGTAGTCGAACTGGCTCGGCACAAGCGTCTCGCGGTTGTCGCTGATGTAGCCCTGGATCAGCGTCCAGGTCTGGCGCAGGTTCGACTGGCTCGTGGCCCAGGCCGCGTTGCCGCGCGCGGCCGAGAGTGCCGGCACCAGGATCGCCACAAGCACCGCGATGATGCCGACGACCGCGATGATCTCGACGATGGTGAGGCCGACGCGGCGCGGCATGAGCCGCTGGCGGACCCCGGCGTTGCGCGCATCCGTGGTCGGGTCGTGATGCATCGCGTCAGCCCATGCTCATCGTCATGAGGAACTCGGCGTTGGACTTCGTCTTGGTGAGCCTGCTGCGCAGGAGCTCCATCGCCTCGACGACGTTCATGTCGGACACCACCTTGCGCAGGCGCACGATGAGCTCGTGCTCCTTCGGGTCAAGCAGCAGCTCCTCGCGGCGCGTTCCGCTTGCCGCGATGTTGATCGCCGGGAAGGTGCGCTTCTCGACGAGCTTCCGGTCGAGGTGGAGCTCGGCGTTGCCTGTGCCCTTGAACTCCTCGAAGATGACCTCGTCGGCGCGGCTGCCGGTGTCGACGAGCGCGGTGCCGATGATCGTCAGCGAGCCGCCCCCCTCGATGTTGCGCGCGCTTCCGAAGAACTTCTTGGGCTTGATGAGCGCCGCGTTGTCGACGCCGCCCGAGCCGATCTTGCCCGAGTTGGGCATCGCGTTGTTGTAGCCGCGCGCCAGTCGGGTGATCGAGTCGAGGAGGATCACGACGTGGTCGCCGAACTCGACGGCCCGGCGCGCCTTCTCCATGACGATCTCGGCGATCTGGATGTGGCGGGTCGCCTCCTCGTCGAAGGTGCTTGCCACAACCTCGGTGTTGCCGTGGGTGTTGCGCTTGAAGTCGGTGACCTCCTCGGGCCGCTCGTCAACGAGCAGCACGATGATGTGCGCCTCGGGGTGGTTCGTCGCGATCGAGTTGGCCAGCTGCTGCAGGATGACCGTCTTGCCGGTTCGCGGCGGCGCCACGATGAGTGCGCGCTGGCCGAAGCCCAGCGGCGAGACCATGTCGATGACGCGCGGCTCGATGCGCTGCGGCTGCCCGACGATCTCCAGGTGGATGCGGTGGTTGGGGTGCAGCGGCGTGAGGTTCTCGAACGACGGGAGGTCGTGGAGCACCGCAGGGTCGCGGCCATTGACGCTGTCGACGCGCAGCAGCGCGAAGTACGTCTCCGCCTCCTTTGGCGGGCGAATGAGGCCACGCACGACCTGGCCGCGGCGGAGTCCGAATCGCCTTACCTGCGAGGGCGAGACATAGACATCGTCGTCGCACGGGAGGTAGCTGTACTCGGCACTGCGCAGGAAGCCGTACCCGTCGGGCATCAGCTCGAGCGTGCCCTCAGCCATCATCAGGCCGTGCTGCGCGGCGCGCGCCTTGAGGATCTCGAAGACAAGCCTCTGCTTGGGCATGCCCGCGGGATCCTGGATGTCATGCTCCTTCGCGACCTTCGCGAGCTCAGCGCCGCTCATGTGCTGCAGCACACCCAGGTCGAGCTCGTCCTTCTTGGCCTCGTCCCAGCGCTCCTGCAGCTCGGCCTCGAGCTGTGCGGCCTCGGCCTCAAGCTGCTCGTCGCTTGGCACGGTGCCAGGATGCACCGCGACAGGTGGGGCAGCGATGCCCGAGGGAAAGCCTCCAGATGATCCGCCACGGCGGCGACGACGACGACCCTTGCTCATGAGATGGGAACCTTCTGATCCGGATGCGGTGACCAGATCGGCGGGGTTCTACCCCGCCCGGCCTGCCGCAATCACTTGGTCGAGTACCAGGCGCACTTGCGCCCGCAACGATTCCGGATCGCCGTCGTTGCGAACTACATGATCTGACGCATCACGCTTCCGGTCAAGTGGCCACTGGGCACTTTCCCGGCGCCTCCAGTCGGTCTCGGACCACCCCCGATTGCGGCGTACCCGCTCCAACCGGAGGGCATCCGGGGCGTCCACAAACAGGATCGCGTCGCAGGCGGTGCCGAGACCGGACTCGAGGAGCAGCGGAGCGTCGATGGCCAGGGCGGGGGTGCCGGCAGGGGCATCCGCGAACTCCGCCTCGCGGAGCGCATGGATGCGCGGATGGATGAGCGCCTCGAGCCACACCCGCTCGGCAGGGTCGGAGAAGACGATTTGGCCGACGGCGGCGCGGTCGATCGGCGCGTGAGGATCGCCGCCCGCGCATGCCCTGCCGCCCCACCGCTCGCGCATCGCCCGCTGCGCGTCCGGCTCTCCGAAGACGCGGCGTGCGTGCGCATCGGAGTCGCTGACGACGCATCCAAGCGAGCGCAGCGCATCGGCGACTGCGCTCTTGCCGGCGCCGATGCCGCCAGTGATGCCAATCACCGGTGGACGCGACATCACCCTGCCGCGCGCGACCATGTGGTGCCCTGCGGCCCATCCTTGATGGTGACGCCCATCGCCGCGAGCGCGTCGCGGATGCGGTCGCTCTCGGCCCAGTCCTTGGCGGCACGCGCAGCGGTGCGCTCCGCGATGAGACGCTCGACCTCATGCGCAAGACCAGGGTCTGCCGCCGCTGGCGCATGCTCCGCGGGTCGGTTGCGGCCGAGCACGCCAAGCACCGAGTCCATCGCAAGCAGTGCGGCGAGCTCGCGCTGCGCGCACGCGGCGTCGCGCTCCGCGGCGGGCGCAGCGCACGCCTCGTTGAGGGCTGCGATGGCGCGAGCGACATTGAGATCGTCGCAGAGCGCGTCGGCGAATGCCGCAAGCGCGCGCTCGAATGGACCCTCAGGGCGGCTCTCGTCGGGCTGTGCCACGGGCGCGTCGGCAGACGCACGCGCCACCAGCTCCACGTGCGCACGCGACCACCGGTCGATCATGCGCTGGCAGTCCGCGAGGCCCTGCAGCGTGAAGTTCGCGTTGCTGCGGTAGTGGGTGCGGATGAGCTCGAGGCGCAGAGCTGCCGGCGTGTGGCCCTTGGTGAAGAGGTCGCGCGCGGTGAAGAAGTTGCCCTTGCTCTTGGACATCTTCTCGCCCTCGACGACAAGATGCCGCGTGTGGAACCAGTGGCGCGCGAAGGTGGGCCGGCCCGTCGCGCAGCGGCTCTGCGCGACCTCGCACTCGTGGTGCGGGAAGATGTTGTCCTCGCCGCCCGAGTGGATGTCGATCTCGTCGCCGAGCAGCATGCGCGCCATGGCGCTGCACTCGATGTGCCAGCCTGGGTAGCCCTCGCCCCACGGCGATGGCCACCGCATCAGGTGCGACATGTCCGGCTTCCACAGCATGAAGTCCGCTGGATGCCGCTTCTGGGCCTGGTTCTCGGCGCTGATGCGTTCGCCCGCGCCCTCGCGCAGCCGGTCGATGGTGTTGCCGCTGAGCGCGCCGTACGCCGGGAAGCTGCGCACGTCGAAGTAGACGACGCCATCGCCGGCCACGTACGCGTGGCCACTGGCCACGAGCCGCTCGATCATCGCGACCATCTGAGGGATGCAGCGCGTTGGCCGCGGCA
>CAYPOZ010000118.1:4422-4877 GCA_964412415.1 uncultured Isosphaeraceae bacterium
CCTTCTTCGCCTCTGCGATACGGCGGCCGGCCACCGCCATCTTGTCCTCGCCGCCGCCATCCGCGCTCGAGTCGTCGGTCATGTGGCCGACATCGGTGATGTTCATCACGTGGTGCACTCGGTGGCCGAGCAGCTCCAGCGTGCGCCGCAGCACGTCCGCGTTGAGGAACGACCGGAAGTTGCCGATGTGCGCGTCGTCGTAGACGGTGGGACCGCACGAGTAGAACGTGATCGGCGACCCGTCGGGGTGCGGCGCGACCGCATCGACGCGCCGCGTCAGCGTGTTGTGGATCCTCAGGTGCTGCACAGGACGCGGATCATAGGAAGGCTGGCATGCACCGCCGCGGATGCGGCCCGGTGCGCGACGTGCGCCAGGGCGCGCTACGCGCGTCCGTCGCGCAGCTCGCGGATCTTCTGCGAGACCGGCACGCCGAGGTCGGCGTCGTCGCCGGGCG
>CAYPOZ010000118.1:4887-7732 GCA_964412415.1 uncultured Isosphaeraceae bacterium
CTCGCGGATCTTCACGCCGACCTGCCAGAAGTACATCGCCTTCGCTGCGGCGTACGCGAACCCCGGGTAGCCGTCGAGGAACCCGCGCATGAGCACGTAGGTGCGCAGGAAGTAGGCGGGCGGGAGCCACCACGCGCCAAGCGACGCATACTTGCGCCGCTGCCGCGCATTGAGCGATGCCATGGCCGCCGATCCCCCCGCGCGCAGGCGTTCCGCGCGGTGCGCCTCCCAGGTGGAGTACGCGTCATGCTTGCGCTGCCACTGCGAGAATCCGCGCAGGTCCCTGTGCTCGAGGCGCGAGACGATCTCGCCGACGGAACCGGTCACCACGGGATGCTCGTGCACCTCCATGTCGAGGTCGCTCCACCGGTCCTCGTCAATGCGCTCGTACTCGCCAGCGCCCACGCGGATGAGCGCGAGCTTGCGGTTGCGCTCGCCGTGGCGCAGCCGGCGCCCGAGGAACCAGTTGTCGTAGTTGAGCCAGAACCCGCAGTGGATCGTGGCAGGCAGCGTGCGCTCGAGCTCGTCGCAGAAGGCGTCGTCCACCAGCTCGTCGGCGTCAAGGAAGAGCGCCCAGGCGGTCCGGATCGCACCCTGCCGCAGGAACCAGTTGCGCTTCTTGGGGAAGCGGCCGTCCCACGCAAACTCCACCCACCGCGCGCCCAGCGACTCGGCAAGCTCGCGCGAGCCGTCGGTGGATCCGGAGTCGACGACAACCACCTCCGCAAAGCGCGCGAGCCGAGGAAGGCACTCCGCGAGGTTGCGCGCCTCGTTGCGGGTGGGGATCACGACGGTGATGGGAAGCGGCGTGCGCATCGTGCGCGTGGGCGTTCGGGGTCGCGCGGCGCCCCGCGCAGCGTGAGGGTATCAGCGCACGCGCGCGCGCAGCACCGACACGATGTGCCAGCACTCGCGCGCGGCGATGGGGTCGAAGATCCGGAGCGCGAGCGGGTAGAGCGCCAGCGTCACTACAGGCAGCGCCACGAGATGCCATACGTCCGATGCCTTCCCCGGCTCGAGCCATGCCGAGAGCGCTGCAGCTGCAGGTCCGAGGGCGAGTGCCGTGGCCACGAGCGGGCGCAGGAACAGCATCACGCTCCGCAGCGCTGCGCCTCGCGCGCCGCGCAACCCGAGCCACACGCCAATGGGTGCCCAGACCACCGTGTAGAGGCCGGCCACTGCGGAGATGGCAACAGCCGCGTCGTCACCCCCGAGCGCGCCGGCCGCGAGCATTGCCGCAAGCACCACGCCAAGCTGCACGGCCTGCCAGGCCACGAACGCGCCGAAGCGCCCCTGCGCCTTCAGCAGGCTCTTGGCTGGATTCACCGCGAAGTAGAACGCCTGCCCAGCCGACAGCAGCGCCGCCATCGTGACCGCACCGTCCCAGCGGTCGGGCAGCAGCAGCCGGATGGCCGGACCGACCAGCACGGCCTGCAGCAGGCATAGGGGCATTGCGACGGCGGCGATCGTTCCGGTCGCGCGCACGAACGCGGCTCGCTGCCGCTCGAGCTCGTCGGTCATCTGCGCGAAGATGGGCTGCAGTACCTGCCCCATCGTGACGGAAAGCACCACGTTGATCGAGGTCGACAGCGTGACGGCCATAGTGAAGAGACCAACATCCTCGGTGGGCGCGAAGATGCCGATCACGAGCGGTGGCGCCATCAGCAGGCTGCCGTGCACGTACTGTCCCATGCCGACGAGCCAGTAGCCGCGCATCAGCGGCTTCCACTCGAGCGGGATCCATGCGGGATGGCCGCTCTCGGCGGGCGCCGCCCGGCTGCACATCCATGCGCGCAGGCCGGTGAACGCGATCTGCGGAAGGATCAGGCTCACCCACCCCATGCCTCCCCACGCCATCGCGATGGAGCACACGGTCGCGAGACCCTGTGTCAGGCCGTCGATCATCGCCATCTCACGGAACTTGAGTCGCAGCCGCATCCGAGCGTGCGGCGTCAGCAGCAGCAGCTCGACGGCGGGCCGCATTGCCGCCGTCGCGCATGCGGCCACAAGCGCCGACTGGCCGTACTCGTGCGATGCGATTGGGCCCGCAGCCAGGATGAGCAGCGACGTGATCGCGGACACCGCCAGGCACACCCGCATCGCCGTGCCCATCAGCCGCTCGGCCTCGCGCGGGCGCGAGATCAGCACATCGCCGAGCGTGAAGGGCGCGAGCAGCGTGAGGAACGCCTGGATGCTCATCGCGATGCCGGCGATCGCGTAGTCGGTCGGCGCAAGCAGGTACATGAGCGCAACGGTGCCGAGCAGCGCCAACCCCTTGTTCGCGACCACCTGCGCCATCGACCATAGCCCGCCGTGCACGGCGGAACGCGCAAGGTCGGAGCCGCCGTTGACAGGCCTGCCGACTCTCATCCGGCCGCCGAGGGATCGTGCGTCGCGCGCCACGACCGGTGGTCGCGGTACCACTCGATCGTGCGGCGAAGGCCCTCCTCGAACCCGACCTCGGCCTGCCATCCCAGGAGCGCCTTCGCGCGACCGGTATCGAGGCATCGCCTGGGCTGCCCGTCGGGCTTGGAGGAATCCCAGCGGATTTCGCCGGTGAACCCGGTCAGCCGGGCGATCAGCGTCACGAGGTCCCGGATCGAGATCTCCTGGCCGGTGCCGAGGTTGATCGGCTCGGGCGACTCCATCACCTCCGCCGCGCGCACGATGCCGCGCGCCGCGTCATCCACATAGAGGAACTCGCGGCTTGCTGAACCGGTGCCCCAGCATGTGATGTGCGGCGCACCTGCCTCCGCGGCCTCGACGCACTTGCGGATCAGCGCCGGGATCACGTGCGACGTGACGGGGTCGAAGTTGTCCCATGGGCCGTAGAGGTTCACCGGAA
>CAYPOZ010000119.1:0-5082 GCA_964412415.1 uncultured Isosphaeraceae bacterium
CACAGCTCCGGCCAGCGCGAGCATGGCCGCGGCAGCGCGGATCCCAGTTGTCACCGATCGCATCATGAAGTCCGAATGCTACGGATCGACGGATCATCGTGGCGGGCATGAAGTGCGCGCTGCGGCGATACTTGCCGCGTGCGCATCCTGATCGTCTTCAACCCGGTCTCCGGCGGTGGGCGGGCTGCCCGGCAGGCCGAGCGCCTGCGCACGCATCTGGCCTCCCGAGGGCACGAGTGCACCCTCCGCACCACGCAGCCTGTGGCTGATTGGTCGGGGGACGTGCTTGCGGCGTCCGATGCGCTGGTGGTGGCAGGTGGCGATGGCGCGGTGCGACTGGCGGCCGCTGCCGCGATGCGTACGGCAACCCCGGTCTATCACCTGCCGTGCGGCACGGCCAACCTGCTCGCACGCCGCCACGGCATGACGCGCGACCCGGCCACGGTTGCCCAGGCCCTCGAGAGCGGCGAGCGTCTCGCGACTGACGTCGGCATGGCAGGGGACGAGCCGTTCCTGCTGATGGCCGGAGTGGGCATCGATGCACGCATCGTGCATTCGCTGCACGAGCGACGCCGTGGCGGCATCAGCAAGTTGAGCTACGTGATGCCGAGCGTGCGCGAGTCGGTGCGCTGGCGCGGCGAGCGGATCGCGGTCGAGGTCGATGGCGGGGCGTGGGCCCTCGACATGCCGGGCACGCTGCTGATCGCGAATTCGCCGGCATATGCAGAGGGAATCGACCCAGTGCGCACGGCCGACGAGACCGATGGCGCGCTCGATGCGGCGTGGATGCCCGCGCAGCATGCAGGTCATGTGATCGCGTGGGCATACTCGTGCTGGCGGCGCACGCAGTCGTCGCGCCGCGGATGGGCCGCTGTGCGCGGCAGGGAGATGCGCGTGACGTGGCGCGCGCCGCACGATGCACCGAAGCTGCAGCTCGACGGCGATGCGGTGACGCTTCCGCAGGAACGCATCGTCTTCACGGTGGCGCCGCGCGCGCTGACGCTCGCGCTCCCGCGCGTACGGCGATGATCGCGATGCGCTCGTCGCGACAGGCGGCGCGTGCGACGCCGATCGCAAGCACCACAGAACTTTAGTTTTCGTGGAGGATTTTTCGCGCGCGCATGTCGTCTCGCGCAGCGATCCAACTTGCCTTGCGCAGTCGCGAAGGCATGCTGTATAGTCCCCACGTCCTCGAGGCCAAGGATGGCATTGAGGACAACCCTGCGGCAAGGATGCTGCAGGTCGCACGCATGCCTCGGCATGCGGGCAACGCCGCGAAGCGCGTGCTTCGGGCGACAACCTGGTCAAGGAGAGACCGTATGACGAGGATTCGATCTCGCGCGGAGAGCGCGCCTGCCCCCAAGGCTGGCGCCTCCGCAGGTACCGCAAAATCCAGAGCATCGGGAAGTGTCGTGGCGCCCCGCGCAAGCGGTGCACGTGCGTCTGCCCGCTCCGCGCCTTCGGGTGCGCGCGCAGGTTCGGCGCCGGCCGATGGTGTCGCGGTGGCATCGCGTCCACGCGCGACGTCCCGCGTGTCCAACGTTGCCGAGCGGCCCGAGCCGGCAGTTGCGCCCGCACCGGCGCCGATGTCGAACCTCGGCGAGGCCGAGGGCCTCTGGATGCAGTACGTGGTCCTGCGCTCGAACCCCGCCGCCGACCAGTCGGAGCGCGAGAGCGTCCGCAACAGCCTGATCGAGAACTACTACTCCATCGTCAAGTTCACGGCGGAGCGCATGAGGATGCGCCTCCCGTCGGAGGTCGAGACCGATGACCTGATGTCCGCCGGCCTCTTCGGCCTGATGGACGCGATCGACGCCTTCGAGCCGAGCCGCGGCGTGAAGTTCGAGACGTACTGCGCGCAGCGCGTGCGCGGCGCGATCTTCGACGAGCTCCGCGCGATGGACTGGGTGCCGCGCCTCGTGCGCTCGCGCACTGCGAAGATCGAGAAGGTGCGCAAGTCGATCGAGATGGAGACTGGCCGCAAGGCAAGCGACGATGAGGTGGCCAAGCGCCTCAACGTGCCGAGCGACGAGTTCGAGAAGCTCAAGCGCGACTCGCGCCCTGTCGGCGTGGTGAGCCTCAACAAGAAGTGGGGCTCGACCGACTCCGGCAAGGAAGGCCGCGAGATCGACATCGTCGAGGACGGCCGCGAGACCGACCCCTTCCAGAAGCTCTCGCGCAATGACCTGCAGTCGCTGCTCACCAAGGGCCTCTCGCGATCCGAGCGCCTCATCGTGATCCTCTACTACTACGAGGAGCTCACGATGAAGGAAATCGGGATGACGCTCGACCTGTCCGAGAGCCGCGTCAGCCAGATGCACTCGAGCATCCTGGCGCGCCTCAAGGCGCAGATCCAGCACCGCCTCAAGGAGCTGTGAGCGCAGACCCGCTGCGCGTAGCCTGCCGCGCATGATGCGCTGCAGAACGCTGTGTGCTGGTGTTGTCGTGACATGTGCCGCGGCCGCGGTGGCGGCTGTCTCGTGGGCGACTCTGCAGTCCGGGGCCCCGGCGAAGGCGGCCGCATCGCCCGGAACCGTCGACCTCTTCAACGGCACCGACCTCGCCGGCTGGGTGAACGTCAACTGCTCGCCATCCACCTGGACGGTCAAGAAGGATGACGACGGGAAGCCCTACATCCTCTGCTCGGGCGTGCCAACCGGCGTGCTGCGCACCGAGAGGGCCTACGAGAACTTCATCCTGGAGCTCGAGTGGATGCACGAGCAGGAGCTCGGCAACGCTGGCCTCTTCGTGTGGAGCGACCCTATCTGCGCGCGCGGCGTGCCATTCACGCGGTCGGTCGAGGTGCAGGTGATGCTCACGCCTGACTACCTCGATGACCAGGGACGCACTCTGTATACGGGTCAGGGCGACATCTTCTCGATCCACGGCGCGAGGATGACACCCGAGCGGCCGCATCCCGCAGGCTGGGAGCGCTGCCTGCCGAGCGAGCGGCGCACGAAGGGCGCGGGCCAGTGGAACCACTACCGCGTGACGTGCCGCGACGGCACCATCTCGCTTGAGGTCAACGGCGCGAAGGTCTCCGGTGGCACGGACATCACGCCGCGTGCGGGCTACATCTGCCTCGAGAGCGAAGGCTCGCCGATCCGCTTCCGCAACATCAGGATCCAGGAGCTTCCGCCCGCGGCGCCGCCGCTTCCGGCCGACCAGCGCGCTGCGCCCGACGAGGGATTCCGCGCGCTCTTCGATGGCACGCTCGACGGATGGGGCGGTGACTGGAACTTCCTCGTGCACTGGAAGGTGCGCGACTGGATGCTCGCGTTCGACGGGAAGGGCGGCAACATCTGGTCGAAGAGGTCGCTGCGCGACTTCGAGATGATCGTGGACTGGCGATGGGTCGGCGACCACCAGGGCGAGATGCAGCGTCCGCACTTCAACGCGGACGGCACGGAGGCGCGCAATGCCGACGGAACCCCGCGCATGGCGACTGTGGGCGAGCGCGACAGCGGCATCTACCTGCGCGGCAGCACGAAGAGCCAGGTCAACATGTGGATGTGGCCATGCGGAAGCGGCGAGGTGTGGGGCTACCGCACCGACGCCACCATGCCCGCCGCGGTGCGCGCGGCGTGCACGCCGAAGGTCGCGGCCGATGCGCCGGTGGGCCAGTGGAACCGCTTCAGGATCCGCATGCAGGGCGACGTGCTCGACGTGTGGCTCAACGGGAAGCAGGTGATCGAGTCGGCCGCGCTGCCGGGCGTGCCGGCCGAGGGACCGATCGGGCTGCAGAGCCACGGCTCGGCCGTCGAGTTCGCGAACATCTACGTGCGCGAGCTGCCGCGCCGCGACTGAGGCCGCCGGCCGCGGCTGCCATCAAGCTGCCCTGCGAGTGCCGACATCTCCGTGACAGGGAGCGCCTCGATCCCGGGGCGCATCTCGAACCGGTCCTTTCCCTGATGGATCACCCACAGACGGTCAAGGCGAAGGTCCTTGGTGGCGATCTCCATCGACTTGGTGACCTGTGGCGCCTCTGTGCACTTCACCTCGATGCCAATGCGGCGGTCGCCCCTCACAACGAGCAGGTCGAGCTCGGCGCCTTGCGGAGTGGCCCAGTGGTGGCCCTCAGCGCTCCTGGCCCCAAGGACGTGCATCGCCTGCTCGATCACAAAGCCCTCGAAGGACGCCCCAACCTGCGGTCGCTCGCGCAGCTGCTCGAGCGTGCCGACACCAAGCACGGCGTGGAGCATGCCGCAGTCGCGGACGAAGATCTTGGGGGACTTCACCTGCCGCTTCGCGATCGACGCTTCCCATGGCCGCAGGATGCGAACCGCGAAGAACCCCTCGAGCGTCTCGAGCCATCGGCGCACTGTGGCCTCAGACGTGCCGAACGCGCGCGCGAACTCAGACGCATGAGCCAGAAGCGCCGCAGCTCGGCCGGTGGCATCCGGAGCCCGACATCGAGCACATCCCGCTCCAGGTATGTCCGAAGGAACGCCTCGCGCCACTCGTGGCTCGCGGCATCCGTGCGAGCGGTGAACGACCTCGGGAACCCGCCGCGAAGCCAGAGCCGCTTCCATGCGGAGGGGCCAACCTCATCGAGTGACAGCCCATCGAGGTCATGGAACGCGATGCGGCCCGCCAGGCTCTCGCTGCCGCGGGTCGAGACCTCGGGCGATGCGCTCCCGAGCAGCAGGAAGCGTGCCGGCAGGGGCCTGCGGTCAAGCAGGGGCCGCAGTGGGGGAAAGATCGCTGGCAACCGCTGCACCTCGTCGATCACCACAAGGCCGCGGAGGCCCGAGAGGATCGGCTCAGGGTCGGCAAGAAGGCGAAGGTCCCGGTCCGACTCGAGGTCGAAGATGCGGGCCCGGCTGCCAAGCTCCTGCGCGAGTTCCCGCGCGAGGGTGGTCTTGCCGACCTGCCGTGCGCCCAGCAGGGCGACCGCGGGGAACGAGCGGAGCAGCCGGCGGACAGAGCGGAGGTGACCTGGACGACCGATCATGCCTCCCCACTCTACCATGTAAATTCGTCACGTAAAGTCGAATACGCATGGAGCGAGCAGCAGTGTCCCATGGCCGTCGTGGCGCACTACAGGATGCGTTCGAGACTTTCAAGCCTCGCGGCGGTGCC
>CAYPOZ010000119.1:5237-7639 GCA_964412415.1 uncultured Isosphaeraceae bacterium
GATGCTCTGCGTGCACTCCATGCGGCAGGAGCGCCGAATCAGGAAAGTCCTGGCAGTTTGCCGTCACAATGAGTTGCGCATCGCATCGAATCGCTGCCGCAAGAACGTGTCGGTCATTGCGATCGGGCAGGCACAGGCCGTCAATCAGCCGTTCATGTCCTGTCACGATGCAGTCGGGCACTGCAAGGTCAATGAGATGCCGGATGCGCTCAATCTGCTCATGAGGAATGTCGGGCCTGGCACTTCGCAAGCGTCCCATCCACTCGCGGTGGATGGTGTCCGTCCAGCGTGCCCGAAACAGTCCGGTTGTCGCAAGCTGCAGGAGCAGATTTCGTAGAAGTGCCGGGAACAGCACGCACGCGTCGTAGACAACAATCGAGTTTCCCTGCACGGCCACGGTCCCCCGGCGGCGCGGTCAGCGGAGGCCGAGGTTCTCGTCGAGCTCGGCGAGCGCGTCTAGTGCCTGCTGGCGACTCGCATCCGACCGCTGCTTGTAGGTCATCAGGTCGGTGAGCATCACGCGGCGTCGCGTGCCAACCCTGCGCGCGGGAAGCCGGCGCTCCTCGATCTCCTTCACGACGAAGGGCCGCGAAACGCCGAGGATGTCGGCAGCCTGCTGCGTGGTCAGTTCGCTACGGATCGGGATGAGGGTGACCGCATTGCCTTCGGCCATCTCGCTGAGCGCGCGCATGAGGAGCTCGGCGGCGGATGCGGGAATGTCGATGGTTGTGTCGCTGCCGTCGGGTCCGACGAATCGGATCGACCGACGCCCCGCTGTGGGATCGGTCGAGGCGCCCACGACGTGGCGCAGCCGTCGGTACGAGTCGCGCGCGAGTCGGACGTCGCTCTCGCTCGGGGGCTGGCTGGGAAGATCGAAGTCTCGGGCGATCATGGGTCGTATGACCAAACCCTAGTGCCAGTCCTCGCTATTCGCAACATTCGAAACGAACGAATTGCGCAAAACAGGTTATAGGTCTATGGACAGTTCTCGCGGCTACCGGCAGAGCACCGCGCGGTACCTGGCCTTGCCTTGGCGCACGTGGTCGAGGGCGGCGTTCGCGTCGGAGAACGCGAAACTCTCGGTGCGCGCGGCGATGCCGTGGCGCTCGGCGAACTCGAGCATCTCGGCAATCATCCATCGGCCGCCGATGGGGCTGCCGATCACGCGGCGCCTGCCCACGATGAGCGGGAACACCTGCAGCTCCATGGGCCCGCCAGGCACGCCCACGAACGCGAGCGTGCCGTCGCCGCGCAGCAGCTCCACGAATCGCATCCACGGGAGGTCCGCGTAGGCGGTGCTCACGATTACGTCGAAGCGCCCGTTCAGGTTCGCGGGTGGCTCGCCGACGACGAAGTGGTGCGCGCCCATCGACTCGGCGTCGGCACGCTTCGCGGCCGAATGAGAGAACACCGTCACCTCGCAGCCGAAGGCGCGCGCGAACTGAACGCCGAAGTGGCCGAGCCCGCCGAGCCCGATGACGCCCACGCGCATCGCCGGATGGAGGTTCGCGGCGCGGAAGCACCCGTAGAGCGTGATGCCGCCGCACATCAGCGGCGCCACCGCCGCGGCATCGAGGCGCGCCGGCACCTTGAACGCGAACTCCCCGCTCAGGCGGATGCGGTCGGCGAATCCGCCGTAGTGGCCCGCGCACGTGGCCTGGTTCTGCGCGCAGAGGTTCTCGTTGCCGCGCCAGCATGCGTCGCAGTGCAGGCACGCGCCGCGCTGCCACCCGATGCCGACACGGTCGCCCGCAGCCAGGTGCGCGACGTGGCGGCCCACCGCCGCGACGCTGCCGACCACCTCGTGGCCCGGCACGAGCGGGTACGCGGAGATGCCCCAGTCGTCATCCACCAGGTGCACGTCGCTGTGGCAGATGCCGCAGTGCGAGATGGCCACCTCGATGTCGTGGTCGCCAAGCGGCAGCGGGGCGTAGTCGAAGGGCGCAAGCGCGCCGCGTGCAGCGTGCGCCGCGAAGGCGTGGAATGTCTCAGGCACAAGCCAAGGCTACGCATGCATCCGAGCGTGCGCTCGCGAAGTCGCGAACGTGCGGTTGACGCACTCGCCCGCGCAGCTCACCCGCGCACACCCGGCAGCGTGAACTCGAATGACATGACCGCACTCGAGTAGATCGGCGGATGGGTGAGCGTGAGCCGGTAGATGACGTAGTCGCAGGCGGCGAAGTGCGCTTGCGCGGCTTCGCGCAGGCTTGCTCCGCTCGCCTGCGCTGCGGCGCCCAAGCGCAACATCAGGAGTGCTACGGTCCCCCAACTCTCATAAGGGGTGGACCGATGAGAGCGACCCCGTCACTCCGGCACTGCGGTGGCGACTCTCGGCACGGCAACCACCGTGTCCGTGCAGGTGCCGGTGGCTGCGGCTGGGACCTACGACTGCGTGAGCGTCA
>CAYPOZ010000120.1:0-7634 GCA_964412415.1 uncultured Isosphaeraceae bacterium
CATCGCGGCCACCGTCGTGTTCCTTCCGCAGATCTGCATCCTCTTCTTCCTGCTGGCGCTGCTCGAGGATTCGGGCTACCTCGCGCGCGCAGCGTTCGCGCTCGACCGCGTCATGCGCCGCTTTGGGCTTCCGGGCCAGGCGTTCATGCCGCTGCTCTCGAGCCATGCGTGCGCACTGCCCGGAATCATGTCGACACGGCTGATCCCGGATCCACGCGACCGCCTCGCGGCGATCCTCGCGGCACCGTTCATGAGCTGCTCCGCGCGGCTCCCGGTCTACGTGCTCCTGTGCGGCATCCTCTTCGCGGACCGGCCAATCATTGCGGGCCTCGCGTTCGTCGGCTGCTACGTGCTGGGCGCAGTCGCGGGACTGCTCACGGCACTGCTCGCACGCAGGACCGTGCTGCGAGGCCCGAGCCGGCCAATGGTGCTCGAGCTCCCCACCTACAGGATCCCCCACCTGAGGACGGCGGTCGCGACTGCCGTTGAGCGGGGATGGGTGTTCCTGCGCAACGCCGGAAGCGTGATCCTCGCCATCGCCGTCGTCATGTGGTGGCTGAGCGCGTACCCGAAGGTGGAGCCACCCGCACACATGGCGGATTCCGACGCACAGGCCGCGCGCGCGCAGCAGGCGGGCAGCTTTGCAGGCATGGCAGGACGCGCGGCTGAGCCGCTCTTCAGGCCAATCGGGCTCGACAGCCAGCTCACCGTTGCCGTGCTCACAAGCTTCATGGCGCGTGAGGTGTTCACGACCACCGTCTTCATCGTGACCGGCGCGGGCGAGGATGCGGGCGACGACGAGGGCACCCTCGAGCGGGTGCGAAGCGCCACGCGCCTCGATGGCACGCCGCTGTTCACGGTGCCCACGGCGTGGAGCCTTCTCGTGTTCTACGTGCTCGCGATGCAGTGCCTGCCGACGCTTGCGCTTGTGAGGCGCGAAACCGGCTCGTGGAAGTGGCCCATTGCCCAGTTCGCATGGATGACTGCCGTGGCGTACGTCGGGGCGCTCATTGCGTTCCGTGTTGCGGGAGGCGTCGCGTGAGATTCCCAGTCGGCGACTGGCAGTTCTGGATCGCGACGTGCATTGCCGCCGCGTGCGCCTGGGCGATCATCCGGCCACTGATCTCATCCCGCCGAAAGACGCCTGCGTGCCCCGGGTGCCCATCGGGCGAGTCGCGCGCTGATCCCGCCGCGCGAAAGGCCACGCTCACCATTGGCGGGGTGCGGCCGAGGTAGGCATCGACGCGAACGCGCGGGCCACCATGAGGTCCTCCCGCGTGGTCACCTTGATGTTGCGCACCTCGCCCTCGACCACGAGCACGCGCTCGCCGAGGCGCTCCACAAGCATCGCGTCGTCAGTGACGCCAGCGAGGTCCTGCTGCGCGTAGGCGCGCCGAAGGAGCCCCAGCTCGAAGACCTGCGGCGTCTGCACCGCGACCACACGGTCGCGCGGGATCGTCTCCTCGACCAGGCGACCCTGCGCAGACTCGCGACCGGCGTCCCCGAGGATCGCATCGGCGATCGCGTCATCTGCGGCGGCGGACACCAGATGCGCAGAGACGCGCTTGAGCGTCGCCCGCACCGGATCGCCGGGGATCACTGCGGGCGCAACGCGTGCCGCATCGAAGACGCGAGAGACCAGCTCGTCGCTGGCACATGGTCGCGCCGCATCGTGGACCGCGACGTGCGTAACTCCCTCGGGTACGTGCCCGAGCGAAAGGCTCACGGTCTCCCAGCGCTCGGCGCGGCCGCCAGGCACCACCCTCACGCCATGAAAGCCCAGCTGCGCGCCGAAGCGGGACGCAAATGCGTCCATGCCATCGGGCGGCGCGGCGACGATCACGCACGTCACTTCCGGACGGCGCGTGAAGATCTCCACGGTGCGCAGCAGCATCGGTCGCCCGCCGATCTCCTGGGAGATCTTCTCGCCACCGAACCTCTCGCCTCGGCCTGCGGCCGGAATGATGACGCACACGCTGAAGTCGCTCACATGCCCTCCGAAGTGCCTGGCACAGCCTTGCCGTCGACCGTCATCCGGGGTCCTTCGCACACATGCTCGCGCAAGGTCCGTGTGATCGATGCCTCGTGCATTGGCATGCTGAAGCGGTCGAGGTCCTCCTTTGCGCGCTGGAAGGCGTCCGCGTCGCACGTCCCGGGGTCTCGCCGGCCATGCTCCACGAGGGCCGCCACTGAGCGCACCCGGGACTCGAGGTCACTGACGTAACTGGTATCGAGCCCGTCGCGCACCCGGGCAAGCGCCATGCCGATCCACTTGAGGTCGAGGGATGCGTGCGCGCACAGGTCCGCGATGCGGTGGCGGTGCATGTCCTCCCGGGCATGCACGAGAGCGTCCCGCTCCATGGCCGCAATCTCCTCGCGCGTGAGCCCCCACGTGGGCACAACCTGCACCGATGCGTTGACGCCGCTGCGGCGCTCGCGCGCGGAGACGGTCAGTATGCAATTGGCGTCGACGAGGAACTCGACCTCGATCTGCGGGATGCCTGCGGGCATCGGCGGGATCCCGCGGAAGTCGAAGCGCGCCAGCGACCTGCAGTCGGCCACCATCTCGCGCTCGCCCTGGAGCACGTGCATCGAGACCGCGACCTGGCCATCCACGCTCGTGGAGAACATCTCGGTCGCTCGGGCGGGGATCGACTGGTTGCGCATCAGGATCTTCGCGACCGCCCCGCCCACCGTCTCGATGCCAAGCGACAGCGGGATCACGTCAAGCAGCAGGATGTCGGACCTGCGGCCCTCGAGGAGCGACGCCTGCACGGCGGCGCCAAGCGCCACCGCCTCGTCGGGATCCACCGCGGTGTAGACCTCGGCGCCGAAGGCCTCGGATGCGGCGCGGCGGACGCACGGGATGCGCGTCGAGCCGCCGACCATCACCACACGGGCGACCTGCGGGCTGCCCGCATCAGCGAGGGCCCTGCGGCAGCAGGCCACCGTGCGCCCGACGATCGGGGCGATGACCTGCTCGAAGTCGCTGCGCGACAGCGCGCACGACCACATTGTGCCGCCCGGAAGGGCAATCTCGATGGATGCGGTCGCCCGGTCGCTGAGCACCACCTTCGCAGCCTCCGCCGCGTCGAGCAGCACCTGCCTCCACGACGGCGGCACCTGCGACAGGTCATGCCCCTCCGAGGCGATGCGATGCGATATGTGCCCGGCAATGGCCGCGTCGATGTCATCTCCCCCAAGGTGGGTGTCGCCGGCGGTTGCGATGACGCGCACGACGTCATCGGCCTCGGCCGCGATATCCAGGATCGATACGTCGAAGGTGCCCCCACCGAAGTCGTACACCGCGACCGTCTCCGCCCGGCCGCGCAGCCCGAGCCCATACGCGAGCGCAGCGGCCGTGGGCTCATTGATGATGCGTACAGGCTCGATTCCGGCAAGGCGCGCAGCGTCGCGCGTGGCCTCCCTCTGCCCGTCATCGAAATAGGCAGGTACGGTGATCACCGCCTTGGACACGCGACGGCCAAGCGAACGCTCGGCCACCGCACGCAGCCGACGGAGCACCTCTGCGCCCACTTCCTGGGGCAGCAGCGTCCTTCCCGCCACCGAGAACGCCGCAAGCCCGCGCACGCCCTCGACGATCCAGGGCACAAGCTCGGGCGCACACATCCGCGCCTCAGCGTGGCCCCGCCCCATCAGCCGCTTCGCGCCAAGCACCGTGTCCGCGCGGTGCAAGTGCGCCTCCTTGCGCGCAACGTGGCCCACCACTGGTCCCTGCCCCGGAACGAACCGCACTGCGCTCGGCAGCATGCGCGTCCCGTCGGCGTCAGACAGCACACGGGGACCCGACTCGTCGCACCATGCGACGAGCGAGTTGGTCGTGCCCAAGTCGATGCCCACGATCGTGTCGCGCATGGCTGCCCCATCCTAGCCCTGCCGGTCGAGCCGATGGCGGAGCTCAGTCACGTAGTCGTGCCGCCAGTTGGCCTGCGTGGTGGTGCGGACGCCCGTGATTCGCGCCACATCGCGGTGCCTTCGTCCATCCACCACCATCATCTGCACGACCGGACGCTGCCATGAGGGAAGCTCGTCGAGGACCTTCACGGCGAGCTCGCAGCGCTCCTTCCTCTCGGCCTGCTGGGCTGGTGCAGTGTCCGATGCGCGCGACCACCACGCGTCCTCGCACCATCGGCGCTCCCGCTGGGTCCGGCGGCGCTCGGTCCTGATGTGGCGGATCGCCACGCGCGATGCGCAGCGCGTCATGAAGCCGATGTTCATCAGGCTCTCGAGGCGACCTTCGCGATGCGTCCATGACATGGCACGCATGAACGCCTCCTGCACCGCGTCCTCCGCGAGCGTCCTGCCGTACGTCCTCGACAGCACTGCGGCGATCCTCGCCGCCTGGGACTCGAAGGCGCGCGCCACATGCGCCTTCCACTGCACAACCAGCTGACCGTGACCGGATCCATTTCCTTGCATGGCGATCTCCCGAACATCTCGTGTTGAGTGAGTTGCGTTCGCGCACCACGACGGCGCGCGAAGGCGCAGTTCACACGCAGATGGGGCGATTCGGGCGACTACCGCCGCTTTTGCTGTCCGGCCTCGGGAAGTCGGTCCAGCGCGGGCTCAAAGCGCTTCGCGGCGAGCTCGTCGAGTGCCGCAATGAGCTGGCCCACCCCCTGCTCGGCGTCGCTCGTCACGATCTCGCCGCGGCCGTCGGCCATCCTGTACGAGATATCCACGCGCACTGCGCTGGTGTCGGGCGCGACGGGCGGCTTCGCCGACCAGCCCGAATCGCGCACAATTCCTGCGATGCGCGCGCACTGGTCCGAATCGAGCGCCATCCGCCAGCGGGTGGATCGGTTCAGCCCATCCACACCGCCACCCACAGCGAGTTCACCATCCTCCACCGTGTAGTACATGTATCTCGCGTGGGCAACGTCACGGACCCACACTGCGAGCGCCACGCCGCAGGGCCCCATGTCGGTTGGCGCGTCCGGCAGCGCGCGGCATCCACCGATCGCCAACAACAGTCCACAGGCAGCGCCGAGCCGGATCATCGCAGGATGGCGGTGCCCTTCATCGGAGGCTCGGGCTCGAAGCCGGCATAGGGGTCGGGACCGAAGTCGTAGCGCTGGGGCAGGACCCTGTCCGGGGGAACGTCGGTGATCCAGGCGAGACCGCACATCGCGCGCACGAAGCGCGCGACCTGAGGGTCAGGCACCCCAGTCGTGCGGCAGCGCCTCACGTACCACCAGTCTGCCTCGTCGGCGCGGATCCAGATGAGGAACACGATCTCGTCTGGCGCCGGCGCGACGAGCTGCGGCCACACCTCCAGCGAGCTCGACGAGGGGTCGAGGTAGCCGCACTCCCGGGCGAGATCCCACACACCCTCGACCTGCGCGTGGTAGAGCCACCGTGTTCGCGCAGGTCTTGTGTCGAAGTCGAGCGAGTCGCCCGCGTCGGCGTGCAGCGATCCGTCCGCAAGCAGCGTGTACTTGCCTTGCCGAAGGTGGGCCTGCGGCAGGTCCTTCGCTGACCGGCCGGTGAGCACCGTCACATCGACTGCAAAGTCGGCCGGAGGCTCTGGCGCATCGACCTTCAGCTGGCGCACGTCAGTGCATGCGGCGGCAAGCGCCGCGACAAGCATGACGGGCAGTGAGAGTCGCAGTGGCATGGCGGAAGGCTATCCGCGGCAGACCGTACGTGGCACTGGCGCGGCCGCGTTGGCCATCGCACCGGACCGCTGCCGCGCAGTAGCCTTCCCGACCATGAAGGCCAGCGTCGCCTGGATCAACGACTACCTCGATCGGCCCGCCACTGCGGACGAGATTGCAGGCTGCCTCACGGCCTGCGGGCTCCCGGTCGAGTCTCAGGAGGCGTCGACCTGCGGGGACACCGTGCTTGAGGTCGAGCTCACGAGCAACCGCGGCGACTGCCTGTGCCACGTCGGGCTCGCGCGCGAGGTGGCCGCCGCGACGGGCAGGTCGCTCGCGCTCCCCCCAACCGATCATCCCGAGGATGGCGAGCCGTGCGAGAGCGCGATCCGCGCGTCAAATGCCGACACGGACGCGTGCCCGCTCTATACGGCGCGCGTGATCCGGGGTGTGCGCATCGGCCCAAGCCCAGACTGGATGCAGGCGAGGCTGCGGGCCATCGGGCAGATCCCGCGTAACGCGATCGTCGACTGCACGAACTTCGTGCTCTTCGAGCTTGGCCAGCCCACCCATGCGTTCGACCTCTCCCAGCTGCATGGCAGAACCCTACAGGTGCGCCGCGCGCAGCCGGGCGAGAAGATCCTGCCCATCGGCGAGGGCGCGAAGCCAGTTGCGCTTGGGGACCGCACGCTGGTGATCGCCGATGCCGATCGTCCCGTCGCGATCGCGGGCGTGAAGGGCGGCGCCGAGACCGCTGTCCGCGAGTCGACCGTCGACATCGTGATCGAGAGTGCGTGCTTCAGCCCGGTGGACGTGCGGCACGCGAGCCGCACCCTCAGGATCGCGAGCGACTCGAGCTACCGCTTCGAGCGAGGCGTCGATCCCGCAGCGGTCGATGGGCCTGCACGCCGTCTCGTTCGCCTGATCCTGGAGGTGGCGGGCGGACGCGCGCTTCGCAGTCCCCTGCATGCCGGCCCCGCCCCGCGGCCCCGCGCCCCAATCCCGCTCCGCATCGCGCGCCTCCAGTCGGTCACCGGCATCGCGATCGGCGCAGGCGAGGCGCGCCGAGTGCTCGAGTCGCTCGGATGCGCCGTCACCGGCGATGCGACGCTCCTCCAGTGCACGGCGCCCGCACACCGCATGGACCTCGAGCGCGAGGTAGACCTCATCGAGGAGGTGCTGCGCATCGTGGGCATCGACCGAGTCCCGGTGCGCGAGGCGATCACTGTCCGTGTGCCCCCGTCACAGCCTGAGGTCGAGGGCCCTCGCGCGCTCCGCGATGCGCTCGTCGCCGCTGGATTCACCGAGTGCGTGACGCACACGCTCGTGTCGGAACGCGCCTCTCAGCGGTTCTTCCCAGCCGGCAGCGGACCGCTGACGCTTGCCGACGACCGCACTGCCGGCGAGCCTGTGCTGCGGCCCTCGATCGTGCCGAGCCTGCTGCAGTGCGCGGCGCGCAACCTTGACCATGGCGCCACTGACGTCCGCCTGTTCGAGCTTGCCCGCGCATTCGCAGTGCGCGGGGACGCGCACACGGAGGATGCGAGGGTGGCGATTGCGATCGTCGGGCCAAAGTCGGCGCAGGATGCGTTCCGTGCGCTCCGCGGCGCGCTCGACCGGGTGGTGCAGGCAATGCAGGGATCGTCGGTGCCCCTGCGCGTCGGCGGGCCGTCCGACCCGGACGCGCTGCGCGCCGCACTCATCGACGCGGGGTCCGTCACAATCGGGGGTGCGCATGCGGGCGCCGTCGGCATCGTGGATCCGGAGGCGGCGGGCGCATTCGGCATCGAGCTGCCTGTTGCCGCAGCTGAGATCTCGCTGAGGCCGCTGCTGGCCGCGTACCCGCCGGCCATCTCGGTGAGGGCGAGCCCCACTCATCCGGCCATCGACCGCGATCTGTCGCTGCTCGTCGCCGATTCGGTGACGTGGGGGCAGGTCGAGGCATGCGTGTCCAGGTGCGGCATGCCGCACTTCGAGTGCGTGGAGTTCGTGGGCACCTACCGAGGCCCGCAGGCA
>CAYPOZ010000121.1:0-3429 GCA_964412415.1 uncultured Isosphaeraceae bacterium
CCGTGGAATTCATCCGCGTACGGATGCGCGGCCCTGAAGGCAAGCTCGAGCCCGATCCCTCACCCAACGGAGTCGGCAACTACGTGGCGAGCGCTGTGGTGAGCGCGCTTGCGGCGTGCGATCAGGCTGAAGACGCGCTGCTGATCCAGGAGAGCGTCGAGTGGCTCCGCACCACGCAGTGGGACGAGGGCGAGTCGGTGCCGCGCGAGAAGGACTGGTACGGCGGCAGCGGATACGGTTCGCGCGGAAGGCCAGACCTCTCCAACACGCAGATGATGCTCGATGCGCTGCACGATGCGCGGGTGTCCCCCGACGACCCGGCGGTGCAGCGCGCATTGCTCTTCGTGACGCGCACGCAGAACCTCACGTCGACCAACCCCGCCGCGTGGGCTCGGGCGGGCGCGAACGACGGCGGGTTCATCTACACCCCCGCCAACAGCGGCGAGAGCTTCGCGAGCGAGGACGCCGGCGAGGGTCGCTTCGGCGAGCTGATCCCGGAGGGGCAGCCCAGAAGCCTGCGCAGCTACGGGTCAATGACCTACGCGGGACTCAAGAGCCTGCTCTATGCGGGGCTCTCGCCCGATGACCCACGCGTGAAGGCTGCGCTTGGGTGGATCAGGCTGCACTGGACCTTCGAGCAGAACCCGGGCTTGGGCAAGCAGGGCTGGCTCTACTACCTGCACGCGCAGTCGCGCGCGCTCAATGCGACGCGCCTGGCGCAGATCACCGACTCAAGCGGCAACGCGCACAACTGGCGCGATGAGCTCATTGACACGCTCGTGCGCGCGCAGCGACCCGACGGCTCGTGGCGCAACGACGTGACTCGGTGGGAGGAGTCGCGACCGGAGCTGGCGAGCGCCTACGCCCTGCTCGCGCTCGAGGAGGCCATCAAGCCGGTCGCAGGCACCGACTGAGCCGCCCACCTGCGGAACCACGCGACGCTCAGCGCCGATAGCCCCACAAGCAGCGCACCGTTGGCCTGGTGAGCCGTGGTGAAGAGCACCTCCATCGACGGGATCGCGGCGCTCTTGCGAAGCAGCACGTAGACGAGGGCCACGATGCCCAGCAGCATCTGCACGGTGACCGCCGCGTGGATGCCCTTGCCCAGCGATCGGAGCGGGGTGCAGTCCGACGGCGCCTTGATGGCGCGGATCCCGAGCCAGATCATGGCCGCAAACGCGATCACCGACCACGTGAGGTGAAGGTGCATCGCCCACGCGGGATTCGATGGCGGCGCGTCGGTGCCGCTTGGGATCTGGAAATGCCTGTACACGGCACCGCTGACGAGCTGCAGCAGCAGCACCACGAACGCGACCTGCGATGCGCTGCGGCCGCTCACGAGCGAGTCGTCGCCGCGGGCGGGCTCGCCCGTGCGCCAGGCCGTGCTTGTCGCCGCAGCAAGCACGCAGAATCCGGCGAAGACAAGCTGCCCGAACACGCCGTGCACGATGCCGTAGCCGACGCTCGGCGCGAGTTCCGCAGGATCCTGCGACAGCGTGAAGGTGCCCGTCACTCGGAGGGCCCCCATGAGTCCCTGAATGCACACGGCGATGAAGAGCGCGGTCACGAATGCGCGTACCCACTCGCGCGACTCGGTGCGGAGCACCTGCACGAGCAGCGCAACCGACGTGAGCCCCACAAGCGTGCCGTAGAGGCGGTGCGCATGCTCGAAGTAGATGCCGTCCTTCATCTCGGAGAGCGGATAGAGGAACATGTTGTGGCCGAACGAGTTCGGCCAGTCCGGCACCGCGAGGCCGGCCTCCTGGCCCGTGACGATCCCGCCCGTGATCAGCAGCAGGAACACGGTCGCGGCGGCAACCCATGCGAAGAGCGACGTCGGCGACATGCGCAGCGTGACCGCCGGCGCACGTCCGCCGATCGCGCCGCCGATCGCGCCGCAGAGTGCGCTCGCCGCGTAGAGGCCGCCGACCCAGATCATCAGCTGGCGGAGAATCGACCCGTCCGTGCCCTTCCCGAAGAGGCTGCCGACAAGCAGCAGGTTCACGGTCGCCGCGACAAGCGCGACCATCAGCCCAGCCCGCGCGCCCGACTGTCCTGCGACCCGCATCCGGCCAGCAACGAATCCTCCGGCGCCGACCGCGAGGAAGAGCATCCCGAACAGGATCTCGCCTGCGACAAGTCCCGGCGATATCAGGCTGAAGTACGCGATTGCCCACATCGAGACCGCCGTGGCGAAGCCGAGAGCGCCCACAAGGCCGGTGCGGCGAGTGCCTGCATGGATCGGTGATTCGTGCATGGTCGACCTATAGTACGCCTCCCCTTGGACACGAATTCGATGGATGTCGCCTCAACCCCTGCCGAAGATGCGCCTGCGGGCGGTGCGCCCGCGCACGATGCGCCTGCGCGCGATGGAGCGCGGCAGGTCCGCGATGGCATCATCGACGTGTACGCGCAGCTCACGAAGGTGAGGCTGAATGCACTGGTGCTGGCTACGGCAGCCGTCGGCTTCGCGTGCGCGGTGCCCGCTCGCGGCGACTGGGCGCGCTTTGGGTGGACGATGCTTGGCACCGCGCTGTGCGCCGCAAGCGCAAGCATGCTGAACCAGCTGGTGGAGCGGCACCGCGATGCGCTGATGGAGCGCACGCGCACGCGCCCGCTCCCACGCGGCCGCGTGGGGAGCATGCAGGTGTTCGTGTCAGGGACCATGAGTGCGTTCGGCGGGTTCGCGGTGCTTGCGGTGCACGCGAATCCCCTGGCTGCCGCGCTCGGGCTTGCGAACATCCTCCTGTACGTGCTCGTCTACACGCCGCTCAAGCCGCGCACGACGCTCAACACGGTCGTGGGTGCCGTGTGCGGCGCGGTGCCGCCGATGCTGGGGTGGGCAGCGGCCTCGGGCTCGCTTGGGCCCGGCGCATGGGCGCTTGGCGCTGTCCTCTTCGTGTGGCAGCTGCCGCACTTCATGTCGCTCGCATGGCTTTACCGCGAGGACTACGCGCGCGGCGGATTTGCGATGCTGCCGGTGGTCGATGAGCGCGGCGACGCCACGGCCCAGACTGTGCTGCTCACGTCGCTGCTGCTGGTGCCCGTGTCGCTGATGATCACGCTCACAGGCACGGCAGGGTGGTGGTACGCAGGCACTGCGGTCCTGCTCGGTGTCGGCGCGAGCGTCCTCGGCGCCGCGTTCTGGAGGCGTCGCGACCGGTCCGGCGCCCGCCGCGTGTTCCTCGCGAGCATCATCTACCTGCCGCTCCTGCTCACCGTCATGGTGCTTGACCGCGGGCCGGTGGACGCGCGCGTTGCGGTGCGTTCGGGTGCAACAGTCGCGGAAGAGCCTGCCCCATCCGCAGGCGAGGCCAGGACCAGATGAGCGCACAGTCCCGGCTCACCTGGCGTGCGGGAGGCTGGGTAGTCGCGGGCGCCATGCTCGCGACGCTCGCGGTGCTTGGATTTGCGCTCATCGGCCCCCTC
>CAYPOZ010000121.1:3439-7545 GCA_964412415.1 uncultured Isosphaeraceae bacterium
GCGGCGTACGGCCCGTGGGCGATGGGCGCGACCCTTCGACGTACGGGTTCGACCTGTCAGGCCTGATCCTGCCGCGCGAGGGCCTCGCCGCGAGCGGGAACCCGCGCGACTTTCTGGCGCCGCTCGATTCGCCCGCCACGATGCCAGGCTCGGCGATGGTCGAGCACAACGCCAAGCGCCGCGGCAAGTACGTGGTGACAGGCGACCGGGTGATCGGCGTCTTCCTGGGCGGCGTGGCGCGCGCGTACCCGCTTCGGCTGATGAACGTCCATGAGGTGTGCAACGACGAGATCGCGGGCATCCCGATTGCGGTCACCTACAGCCCCCTCACCGACAGCGCTGTGGTGTTCGACAGGCGCGTGGGCAACAGCGTGATCAAGCTTGGCGTGAGCGGGCTGCTCTACAGCTCCAACACGCTGTACTACGACCGCGGCGGCGAGGGCCACGTGCCGAGCCTGTGGTCGCAGCTGGCGTTCCGCGCGGTTGCGGGCCCCGAGGCTGGCACTCCGCTCGAGCTCATCCCAGGTGTCAGCGTGAGCAACTGGGGATCCTGGCTGATGACGCATCCCGACACTGAGGTCGTGATGCCTGCCGAGAGCGACGAGCGCCGCATGAAGTCGACGAGCTACGAGCGCTACTGGCGTGATGGCCGAGTGGAGTTCCCTGTGATGGCGCTGGAGCCTCCGCGGTCCGAGCGTACGAAGCCGATCGGCGAAGTCTCGGTGCGCACGGGCGCGCTCTTCGACCAGGTGCTGCCACCGATGACCTACGTCATGGCCGTGCGCCGGGCGGACGACTGGGTGGTGGTGCCGCTGCCGGAGATCGTGAGGCTCTGCCTTCCGCCGACGGGCCTTGCGGAGACATCAGGGTTTGGCGCGCCGATCACCTGGCGCGGCGTGCCTGAGCATGGCGCAGTGGTCGTGTCGCCGCCCCCAAATCCTGTGGTGATCCCCTGCCGCTGGTTCGCGTGGGATGCATTCCACCCGGCGCCTGCCCGCGAGCCGGCCGCCCCGGGCGGAGCGCCTGCAGCCGCTGCCCCCGCAGCCGAGTGACACCTCGCGCCGAGGCCTAGCGCGCACCGAGCCAGAGCGTGAGGTAGGTGACGATCCAGATCGCATCGAGCGAGTGCCAGTACATGGCGCTCAGCAGCACGCCGTTGGAGTGGCCTGGGACGTAGCGGTTTGCGCGCGCGCGCGCAGTGACGACCCCAAGCCCAATGCATCCCCCGAGCACGTGCGCTGCATGGAGCCCCGTCAGCACGAAGAACGTCCAGCTGAAGAGGTCGGGAAGCAGAGGGTCGCCCGGCTCAGGCGGAAGGTCCGGAGGCGGCACCGGGAGCCCCTGCCACATCTGCACCCACGCCTGCCCCTGCGTCACCAGGAACGCCGCAGCGAGCGCGCACGTCACCACCATCCAGCGCCACACGCGCACGCCGCCGCTCTCGCGCGCGGCCGCGAGCGCCCACTGGTGCGTGACGCTCGATGCGACAAGCGCCAGCGTGCTCACGAGCAGCGTCAGCGGAAGGCCAGGGGTTCGCGAGCCCTTCCACGGCACGTCGGGGTCAGGATCGATTCGGACCACCAGGTAGCCCAGCAGCATCGAGACGAAGACGATCGCGACCACCAGGATGAACAGCCACATGCCTGCGCGTGCGGCACGGGCGCGCGAGGAGTCGTCCGTGAACGGATCCCTGCCTGCGAGCCAGTCAGCCGTCAGCGGCATGCGTGGCCCAAGGCCGATGCTGCCATGCGCGGCGTGCGCGGCATGGCGATGGTGCAGGTCATGCTGGTCAGCCGTCGGACTTGAAGCGCGCGACCGGCGCGCCCGGCGCGTACTTCTCGAGCGTCTCCTGCGCGGCCGACGGGTTGCCTGTGTAGAGATCCTTCCGGTACTGCGACGTGTCCATGATGCAGAAGGCCATCATCAGCACAACGAAGGCGATGCATCCGACGAACACAAGCAGGTTGAAGGGACGGTCCCACCGAAGGTGCATGAAGAAGAGCGCCACAAGCGTGGCCTTCACGACCGCAATTCCGATGGCGATCCAGATGTTGAACTCGCCGACATCGATGTAGCGCACGGCGACCGTGATTATCGTGAGCACCAGCAGCGCGAGCGCCGTGGACACCAGCGTGGAGATGGGCACGAGGTGACCGACGAGCGGGTGGCCGTCGTGGCTGCCGTGGCCTGCCGTGGAGTGAGCGTTGTGTGCCATGTGGTGTGGAAGGGCCAGATCAGTGGATCAGGTAGAAGAGCGGGAAGAGGAAGATCCACACGAGGTCGACGATGTGCCAGTAGAGGCCGCCGAGGTCGACCGGGGTGTAGTAGTTGGAGGTGAACTCGCCGCGCGATGCGCGGATGATGAGCCACCCGATCACGATCATGCCGACCACGACGTGCACGCC
This sequence comes from uncultured Isosphaeraceae bacterium, assembly GCA_964412415.1. Classification (GTDB taxonomy): domain Bacteria; phylum Planctomycetota; class Phycisphaerae; order Phycisphaerales; family SM1A02; genus ZLKRG44. Next base: position 5,845 of record CAYPOZ010000121.1, read on the forward strand.
GTGAAGGCCGGTCATCGCGTAGTAGATGGCGAAGAACAGGTGCACACCAGGCGGCATCGAGGCGTCCTCGAGGTGCAGGCTCTCAGACTCGGTGCCAGCGGGCTCCGCTGGCACTGCGAGCGCCGGGTCCACTGCGGCCATCTTGAGGCCCGATGGGCCCGCCGACGCCGGTGCGATCGCCGATGCGTCAGCCGCCGGAAGCGCGCCGATCATGGGCACCGCAGGCGCTGCGGCGGCTGCAGGCGCCGGCACCGCAGCGGGCGGCGGCTCGGGGGCCTTCGACAGGAGGATCGCCTCCTCCTTGCCCGCAGCGTCCGCTGGCGGGATGTAGAAGCGCGGTCCCCACACGAGGTTCGCGTGGATCTTGTGCTCGTACTCGAAGTACTTGATGACGAGGAAGCCCGCCGCGCCGGCCATCGTCAGCCACAGGCAGATGACGAGCGCCACCCTCTTGCCGCGCTGCGCGAAGTACACGCCAAGCGCCATCGTGAGGCTCGAGAGGATGAGCACGCAGGTGTTGAGCCCGCCGAGCATCGTGTCGAGGTAGTGGCTCGCGAAGCTGAACACCTCGGGCGAGCGCGCGCGCAGCACCGCATACGCCACGAACAGCGCGCCGAAGAAGAGCACCTCGGTGGCAAGGAAGAGCCACATGCCCAGCTTGCCGCTGTCGAACTGCTGCGCGGGCGTCGCGAAGTGGTGCGCAAGGAACGGGTACTGCGAGTGACCGTGGTGGTCGTCATGGCCACCGTGGGCCTGGTCGCCCTGCGCGCCGTGCTGCTGCGGGGAATGTGCGGAGATCTGCGTCAAGGGTCAGGCCTTTGCGGTGTGGGGCGCGGATTCGTCAAGGTCGGGGTCGAGGCTGCGGTCGACCACGTATCCCTTCTGCGACTCGTCCCAGCGGACGATCGAGAAGTCGTAGCAGTCGCCCACGCGCGGCTGCTCCTTGAAGTTGTCGTGAGGCGGAGGCGATGCGCACTGCCACTCGAGGCTGCGGCCGCCCCACGGGTTGGCCGGCGCCTTGGCTCCCGAGATCAGGCTCTGGATGAGGTACGCGGCCGTCATCAGGAACCCGACGGCCATGATGTAGGAGCCGATCGTCGAGATGACGTGGTAGACCTGGAACTCGGGCTGGTAGTCGTAGTAGCGGCGCGGCATCCCGTGGCTGCCGAGCATGAACTGCGTGAAGAAGGTCATGTTGAAGCCGATGAACACGATCGTGCACGCCACCATGCCGAGCTTGTCGTTGTACATGCGCCCGGTCATCTTGGGCCACCAGTGGTGGAGCCCGCCGATCATGGCGATGAGCGCCGAGCCCATCATGACGTAGTGGAAGTGCGCGACCACGAAGTAGGTGTCGTGCAGGTGCACGTCCGTGCTCAGCGTCGCCAGGTGCAGGCCGGTGAGACCGCCGATCGTGAAGAGCACCAGGAAGCTGAGCGCGTAGAGCATCGGGGTGTTGAGGCTGATCGAGCCCTTGTAGAGCGTCGCGAGCCAGTTGAAGACCTTCACGGCCGATGGGATCGCCACGCTGAAGGAGATCGCGCTGAAGATCGTGTTCATGAGCGCACTCTGGCCGGACGTGAACATGTGGTGGCCCCACACCAGGAAGCTGAACATCGCGATCGCGATCGAGCTGAACGCGATGAAGCGGTAGCCGAAGATGTGCCGGTGCGAGTGCACGGCGATCAGCTCGCTGACGAT
>CAYPOZ010000122.1:0-7422 GCA_964412415.1 uncultured Isosphaeraceae bacterium
CCTCGATGGCGTGCTGCCCGGTCAGTGGGAGCTGGTTGCGCTGCCGCTCGCGCTCGAGGGGTTCGACGCATCGCCCATTCGTGCGGCGCTCCGGGCGCTGCGCGACGAGGGCGTCTGACCGTAGCGCTGGATGCCTTCGGCGTCGAAGATCTCCGCCCAAGCCTTCGCGAAGGACTCGCGCGTCGTGTAGTCGTTGTAGGGAATGGTCGGGTCGAGCGCAAAGAGCTCGTAGGCAAGCTGCTCTGCGCGCTCGCGCTGGCCAGCCTGGGCGAGCAGGGCGACCGCACGCAGCAGCGGCACGATCGACATGGTCCCTGGCGGGGGTTCCGCCTCCGTTTCCCTTTTCTCGACAGCCCATGCGGCCATGCGTGTGCGCACCGCTGCGGCGAGTTCCGCGTAGAGCTCGTCGGAGATCGGGTACGCACAGAGCGGGCACGCGATGTCCCATGCGCTGCCATTCCACTCCGCGGTCACGTCCATGCCGGGCGTGAGTGCGCGCGACACGAACCCGTGCGTGCGGAAGGAGTGCATCGCCAGGCCGATGCCGGCTGGTGGTGCCGGTCGCGGGAGGGTACGCCCGAAGGCGAAGAACTCCTCGCTCTCGTGATTCGCGAGGATCTCGTCCCACGGTGCGACGGTCGCCCGCTCGGAGAGCATTTCAGCGCTGGGCGCAGCGTCGGGTGGGAGGGTCAACAGCCACGTGCCGCCGAACCCGCCGGTGCCGCCTGAGTAGAGGTCCGCGACAAGGCGCGGCACGCCATCCCCGAGGTCCACCTCCTGCATCTTCCACACCATGAACTCGCCAATGGTGAGACTGCCGCGCGGCGATTCCACCCGCACGCGACTCAGGTAGCCATCCTCAGGCAGCGGCTCAGGGAAGCGCAGGTTGTCCTGGATGATCACCGCATCGCCGATGACGAGCCTCTCCGCCTCCTCCCACGGCAGGAACCATGCGATCGCACGAGGCCTGCTCGCTGGATGCGCAAAGAGGCCGACCAGAGGCACGGGAGCAAGGCATGCGCACACGAGGGCGGCGCGCACCACGACTCGCCGCGCGCGCGGCGCTGTGCGTCCGGCGATGTTCGTGTTGCCGCACTCGGAGCAAGGCGCCGCAGGATTCTGCAGGCCGCGCAGGTCGAATCGGCACGCGGGACAGCGCGCTTCCCCGGGAGCAAAGCGCCAGCGCGAGAGCAGCAGGAGCGCACCGCCGAGAAGGATGGCCGATCCTGCCGCCACCAGGAGCGCGTTACTCACCCTCAGTGACTCGTAGATGTCGAGCATGGCCGGATCGGCTACCGGGAACCAGCCCAGCAGATCGCCTTCACCTCGACGGCGATCGGCGTCGGCAACGCCGTGATCCCGAGCGTGGTGCGCGTGGGGTTGGGGTTGCCTTCGCCCGCGAAGTACTCGGCGTAGATGCGGTTGTACGTCGGGAAGTCATCGCCCATGCGGGTGAGGAACACGGTGACGTCGACCACGCTTGTCCACGGCAGTCCGCAGTCGGCCACGACAGCCTTCACGTTGTCGAAGCACGACCGGCACTGCGCGGCGATGTCGACTGCAGTGACGTTCCCGTGCGCGTCGAGCGTGACGCCAGGGATGCGCTTGGATCCGCGCTCGCGCGGACCGATGCCGGAAAGGAAGACCAGGTCCCCGACGCGCTTGGCGTGCGGGTACGCACCGACTGGCTCAGGGGCGCGCGAGGAATCGATCGATACGGGGTTCGTTGGTGCGCTCATGTCAGGTCCTGTCCGGTGTCACGACCACATGCGGCTCCGCGAAGAAGTGGAGCGCCTCGGAACCGCCCTCGCGCCCGAGTCCGCTGGCCTTCACGCCGCCGATGGGTGCGCGCAGGTCGCGCGCCATCCAGCCGTTGATCCACACGGTGCCGCAGGCGAGTGCATCGGCGATTCGCGCGGCACGCGTGCAATCGTCAGCCCACACCGTGGCACTGAGGCCGAACCGAGTCGAGTTGGCGCGGGTGATGGCATCCTCGTCAGAGTCGAATGGCGCGATGGTCGCGACGGGCCCGAAGATCTCCTCCTGGTCGGTGCGGCATCCGGCTGGCAGTCCTGCCATGAGCGTCGGGCGCAGGAACGCGCCTGCACGGACGCGCTCGGGAAGCGTCTCGGGCGCAGGCCTGACCCCGCCGCAGATGACCTGCGCACCCTCGGTGCGGGCCGCCGCGATCGCCGACTCCACCTTGCCGCGGTGTCCGGCAGAGACGAGCGACCCGAACTGGGTGGACTCGTCGAGCGGATCGCCGATGCGGAGGGCCTGGATGCGTGACCGCAGCGCATCAGCGAGCGCATCCATCCCGGCCCGCTCCACGAGGACGCGCTCTGCACAGTGGCATACCTGGCCCTGGTTGGAGAAGAGGGCACGCATCAGGCCCTCGGCTGTGGCGCCGATACGGTCTGGCGTGCAGGCATCGGCAAGCACGATGGCCGCGTTCTTTCCGCCAAGCTCGAGCGCCATGCGCACAAATCGCGGCGCAGCAGCGCGGGCGATCGCCTCGCCAGTCGCCGTGCCGCCCGTGAAGGTGATGCATGCGACGCGCGCATCTGTGACAAGCGCCTGTCCGGCCACCGGACCTCGGCCATGCACGATGTTGAGCGCCCCTTGAGGGAACCCGCAGTCGATCGCGCGCTCTGCGAGGAGATGCGCCGTCAGCGGCGTCACTTCACTGGGCTTGCCGACGACGGTGCACCCGGCGGCCAGCGCAGGCGCGAGCTTCCATGTGAGCAGGTAGAGCGGGAGATTCCAGGGTGCGATGCATGCGGCTACCCCCAGTGGCCGGCGCGCCACGGTGCTCGTGAAGCCCGTGGCCTGCAGGGTGTGCAGCGCAAGCGGGCCGCCTGCCTCCTCGGCGAGATCCGCGAAGAACCGGAAGTTCGAGATCGCGCGAGGAATGTCGACCGTGCGGGCAAGTGAGATTGGCTTTCCGGTGTCGATCGCCTCGGTGCGCGCGAAGAGCTCGAGGTCGGCCTCAATGCGGTCCGCGAGCCGGCGCAGCGCGGCCGACCGCTCAGCCACGGGCGTGCGTGCCCACAGCGCGCTCGCGCGATGCGCCGCGTCGACGGCTTCCCCCACCTCGCGCGCGGTGGAATCCGGGCACGATCCCACGCGTGCCTGCGCCGCGGGGTCGATCACCTCGAGTGCGGCGCCCTGGCGGTCCGTGAAGCGGCCGTTCACCAGGTTCCGCACCTCGATCGTCTTCATCACGCTGCCGGGGGTCGCTGTTGCCTGCATCAGTCAGATCCTTCCGTGCTTGCCATAGCCAGCTTGCGCGAGCCGCTGCCTTGCGCAGCCAGCATCAGCGTGGCGCCGCATATGGCCACCATGCCTCCGGTCCACTGCCACCACGTGAACCGCTCGCCGTAGAGAAAGTAGCTCGCCGCGCTGACGAGGAACGGCTGGAGCTGCAGCACGCCGCTGGTCACGGCGACGCCAAGCTTGGCGATGCTGATGTAGTAGAACACGTGGCCGATCGCGATGCCTATGAAGGCGGAGATCGCCAGCGACGCGAGCACGGACGCAGGAAGCTGCGGCACGTACGCGCCATGGTCGCGGCCAAAAACGAGCATCAGCGCGACGAGCCCGAGCGCCGTGACCTGGCAGATCACCGCGAAGGCCGTGATCGGGTGATAGGACTGCATGTTGCGCCGCACGGCGAGACCGTACGCGCCGTAGCTCGCCGCGGAGAACACGGACAGCGCGATACCGAGCGGGATGCTGCCGCCCGGCGGCGCCCCGCGCCCGCCCTCGCCACCAAGCAGGATGGGCAGCAGTCCCGCAACCAGCAGCGCGGCGCCGCCGAGGTACTGCCGGCTGCGCAGCACCCCGCGTTCGGCGGGAATCAGGAACCACGCACCGATCGCCACGAACACCAGCTGCGTGCGCAGCCCAAACGTCACCATGCCCGGACCGACCTCGTGATGCGCCGCCGTGAACGCGACCTGGCCCGCGATGTTCGCCACGGACGGCAGCAGCGCATCCCGCCAGATGCGTGATGGAAGCCGCCGCCGCCACCATGCGTGAAGCACCAGCGGAAGCCAGAAGAGCGCACTTGCGCCGTAGCGCCATCCATTGTTCGTCCAGAAGTCCACGGACTCCGACAGGTCGCGCAGCAGCAGCGGCACCGTGGACCATCCAAGCAGCGTCAGGGTGACGGTGATGGTGCCCGTCCCGACTCCAAGGCGCGCGCGGCTCATCGCGTGACCATCCCCATGCCGGCGCCCAATCGCGTAAGGCTCATCGCAGTGCCAGCCACAAGGCTGCGCCGGCGATGCCAGCGACGAGCGCGGCTGCGGCGCCAACCGCCCCGGCGGCCAGCATGCGGTCCTGCATCCGTCCGCGCGCCTGCGCCTGTGCGTATGGCACATTCGTGAAGCTCACGAGGTCGTAAAGCGGGATGAACCTGTCGCCGAGGGCCGCATGCAGTGCGTGCTCGACGCGCTTCTTGGCTCGGAACAGGCGGCTCGCGGTGCGGTCGCGCATCTCCACGAAGTTGTGCAGCGCCATGTCGGCGATGGCATTGGCGTTTGGTATGCGCTGTACCTGGTAGGCGCGCAGTGCAGCGGCGGTGTCATTTCCGTGCGCGGCGAGCAGGTCTACGAGTGCTGTGACATCCTCGAAGCTCGCGTTCGCGCCCTGCCCGTAGAAGGGCACGATCGCGTGCGCCGCATCGCCGATCAGCGCGACAGTGCCGCCGACCTGCCACGGCGACGTGCGCACGGTCACGAGCGAACCGACCGGATTGCGGTCGAAGTCCGCCTCGAGAGTGGGCATCAGCGGACGGGCATCGGGGTAGTGTCGGGCGAAGTGCGCGAGGGCGGCGCGCCCGTGAGGCACCGACGCGAAGGAGTGGTCGCCTTCCCAGGGCCAGAACAGCGTGCACGTGAAGGACCCATCGGGATTCGGCAGCGCGATCATCATCGAGCCGCCGCGCGGCCAGATGTGCAGCGCATCGCGGCGCATCGCCCACGGCGCATGAGGTCCGCTCGCCACCGGCGGGATATGCAGCTCCTTGTAGCCGTGCCCGAGGTACGACTGCGAGTAGTCGAGCCGGTCGTTGCGCTGCATCGCGCTGCGGACGGCGCTGTACGCGCCATCAGAACCGATGATCAGGTCTGCGGCGATCGTCTCGGTACGGCCATCGGGATCGACAAACGTGGCCGAGGGTGCCTTGAAGTCGATGTCCGTGCAGCGGCGGTCAAACGCCACGGTGACGGCATCATGCGCATCGGCGGCCTGCAGAAGGGCAAGGTTCAGCGCGCCACGCGAGACACTGTGGATCGCGCGCGAAGGGTCGTGGCTGTAGGGCTGGAAGAGCGGCTCGCCGCCGGAGCCTGGGTGGATCATCCGGCCAGGCATGCGGATCGCATCCTTCAGGATCTCGGTCTCGAGTCCCGCGCGGCGCAGCGCGGTCAGCCCGCGCACGCTGATCGCGAGGTTGATCGAACGTCCGCCGCTGTAGCCCTGCGCGCGGGGGTCACCGCGCCGCTCGCGCATCGTGACGCGCCATCCGGCGGCCGCGAGCTGCTGCGCGAGGAGGCACCCCGCGAGTCCGGCTCCGACGATCAGCACATGGCGCATCGCGGAATCGTATTGGCACTCAGGCCAGCAGCGCGTCGACCAGCCGCCTGCAGTCCGCAAACGAGCAGTAGAGCGGCGCGGGCGCTGCGCGGATGACCGCCGGATGCCTGAAGTCGCACAGGACCCCGGCAGGGGCGAGGCGCTCGAACAGGGACCGTGCGGTGGCCGTCCCGCCACCCACCTCGATCGAGAGCTGCGCGCCACGTGCGCCTGATGATGCGGGCGTCAGGATGCGCAACCGGTCGGGGGCGCCCTCGCGCAGGCAGACCTCGATGTAGGCGGCCATTGCCCGCGCCTTCGCGCGCAGGCGCTCAAGGCCGGCACGACGGAAGATGTCGAAGCTCGCGAGCAGCGGAGTGAGCGAGAGGATCGGCGGGTTTGACACCGCCCACCCGTCGGCACCCTCGGACAGCACAAGCTCCGGCCTCATCTCGAAGCGCCTCGACGGCTCGTGGCTCCACCATCCAGCCATGCGCGGGATGCCGAAGTCGGTGGCATGCCGCTCATGGATGAAGACCCCCGCGACCGCACCAGGCCCGCCGTTGAGATACTTGTAGCTGCACCAGCACGCGAAGTCGGCATCCCACTCGTGCAGGCGCAGTTCCACGTTGCCGATCGCGTGCGCGAGGTCCCAACCGCACCGGGCGCCTGCGCTGCGGGCCGCGCGCGTGATGCGCGCCATGTCGAGCACCTGGCCCGTGTAGTAGTTCACGCCGCCGAGCATGACGAGCGCCAGCGCATCGCCCTCGCGTGCGATCGCATCGCAGATGTCATCGTCACGAAGGCATGCCTCGCCTGCACGTGGCGCGACCTCCACGATGACACTGTCCGGGTCCATTCCGCGCGTCGCCACATGCGACCGCACGGCGTAGGTGTCGCTTGGGAACGCGCCCTTCTCGATGAGGATGCGCTGGCGCCGCCCTGAGGGCTGCCAGAACGACGCCATCATGAGGTGCAGGTTGACGGTGAGCGTGTTCATCGCCACGACCTCGTGCGGCAACGCTCCCGCAAGCATCGACAGCCCGTCGCGGAACAGCTCGTGGTAGCTCACCCACGGCCGGCGCGCATGCACGTGCCCCTCGACGCCGAGCCTCGCCCAGTCGTCGAGCTCCTCCGTCACCAGAGCGCGGACCGCCTTGGGCTGAAGGCCGAGCGAGTTGCCGACCATGTACGCCACCGGCCTGCCATCAGGGCCTGCCGGGATGTGGAACTCGTCGCGGAATGCGGCGAGCGGATCGTTGGCGTCGCACCAGCGCGCGAACTCCGCAGTGGGCTCGATGTCGCTTGCGGCCAGGTGGAGGCAGTCGGTCACCGCGGTCATGTGCCGGTCTCCATGCGAAGCGATGCGCCAACGCCGAGGAAGTCGATCGCGTTGCCGGCGAGCAGGCGTGCGCGCGTCGCTGCGTCGAATGACGCAGTGGCGCGGATCAGCGCGCCCGGCTCGCGCTCGCCAAGCGGGAACGGGTAGTCGCTGCCAAGCGCCACCCGGTCGCTGCCGGCGATGCGCACCAGCTCGCGCAGCGCACCGGCATCGTGCACGAGGCTGTCGAACCAGATCCGGCCGAGATGCGCGCGCGGGTTGGTGGTGGACCGCGTGGCGCACAGGTCCGGGCGCTCCGCGAATCCCTTGGCTATGCGCCCGACCGTGAACGGGAAGCTGCCGCCTCCATGCGCAAAGCACAGCCGGAGTCTCGGGGGGCGGTCGAGCACGCCGCCAAATGCCAGCGAGCAGATCGCACGCGTCGTCTCTGCGGGCATGCCGACGAGCCACGGCATCCAGTATCGCGGCATCTCGCCGCGCCCGAGCATTTCCCAGGGGTGGAT
>CAYPOZ010000123.1:0-615 GCA_964412415.1 uncultured Isosphaeraceae bacterium
TTGCGGGGCAGGGGGCCCTCCTCAAACTCCTCGATGCCGACGATCTCGAATCCGCCCCTCTCCGCCATATAGCGGTAGACGAGGCGCCCGATTCTCCCGAACCCGTTGATCGCGATCCTGATGGCCATGGGGCGGGGAAGGATACGTCAGGTGCCCCGCGACGGGTCACCGAGGTCGGCCGCGTGCGTGCGCCTCAGGATGGGGTCCAGGAGCCCCGGAAAGGCGGTGAACAGGGCCGCGGAAAGCCTCACGAGGTGACTGGTCCACACCTCGGGGCACGGCCGGCGCAGGCATGCGACCACGGCGCGGGCCACCCGCTCAGGCGGCTGCACGAACAGCTTCGGCGCGTGGGCCGGCACCTGGTCGGCGGCTTCGCGGCCCGACCGGCGTGCGCTCTCCTGGAAGAACTCGGTGCGCGTCGTGACCGGATGCACGCTCGACACCGCGATGCCATGCGGCTCGAGCTCGGTTCGCATCGCCCGGCACACCATCGCCTGCGCTGCCTTTGATGCCGAGTACGCGCCCATGCGCGGCATCGCGAACTTCGCAACGACGGAGCTGCACATCAGCAGGTGGCCGCTCTGGCGCAGGTCAAGCATGCGGCGTGCCGCCTCG
>CAYPOZ010000123.1:625-1091 GCA_964412415.1 uncultured Isosphaeraceae bacterium
GAAGTTCGTCTCGAACATCGCGCGCAGCTCGGCATCGTCCATCTCGATCACGGCGCGGTCCTGACCGTAGCCGGCGTTCGCGAAGACGACGTCCACGCGGCCGAGGTCGCGCTGTGCGGCGTCGAGCACCTCCTGCTCATGCCCTGACTCCGCGACATCAGCGACGATCGTCGTAGCGCGCCGGCCGAGCGCCCGCACCGCCTCCGCCATCCGCTCGAGCCGGTCCGCGCGGCGCGCCACCAGCGCGATGTCCATGCCGGCACGGGCCATCTCGAGCGCGCACGCGGCGCCGATGCCGCTGCTTGCGCCGGTGATGACCGCAACCTTCCCTTCCAGTGCCCGTGGCATGAGATGCACCGTACCACGCCCTGCCGGATGCGGCGGTACCCGTATCCTCGCGCCATGCGGCTTGTCATGGTTTGCGCAGCGCTCCTCGCCGCGGTCGCCGCGGCCGCAGTGCCCGCGC
>CAYPOZ010000123.1:1101-5270 GCA_964412415.1 uncultured Isosphaeraceae bacterium
GCGTGGTCAGGACGCTGCTCGACGTGGCGATGGCGCAGGCCACGCGCGCGGCGCCTAGGCAGGACGCGCCAGCAACCCAGGCCTCACAGGTCGCGCCGGGGCCTGCGCCGGCGCAGGAGCGCACCCTCCGCATCGGCACCACCACCATGCCCCCCTACTCGTGGGCCAATCCCGGAACTGAGCCGTTTGGGCCGGCGGTGTGGCTCTCGCTGGAGGTCGCACGGTCGGCAGGCATGAGCCCGACGTGGACCACCTACCAGAACCTCGAGGGCCTCTATGGTGCGCTTCGCAGCGGCGACATCGACATTGCCGCGACGGGACTGCCGATCATCGCACCTGGCGACGAGCCCTTCTCGTACTCGCAGCCCTGGGACTCCTCGGGCTTCTCGATCGCGCTTCACCTGAGGCCACACAACCGAGTGCTGTCCACGCTAGGCCACATCTTCACCGGCGAGCTGCTGATGTGGTTCGGGATCCTGCTCGGGAGCATGGCGGGCTTTGGGATCCTGGTGGCACTCATCGAGCGGCGCGGGAACGCGGCGCAGTTCGGCGGCCGCGGCGGTCTCTGGGACGGCGTGTGGTGGTCAATCGTCACGATGACAACTGTCGGGTACGGCGACAAGGTCCCCAGGTCGGTGCCGGGCCGCGTGGTGGCCGGCGTGTGGATGATGACCGCGCTTGTGCTCGTGACGATCATCGCCGGCGTCCTCTCCTCTGCGCTCACCACCTCCCGGCTCGCGGGCTACATGGCGATCGAGCGTGACCTTCGCTCGGTGCGGGTCGGCATCGTCGACCAGCGCGCAGACGCAGACATGGCACGGAACCTTGGCATCTCGCCGACCGTCTACGCATCGCCCCAGGATGCGCTGAAGGCACTGCAGTCGCATGAGATCGATGCGCTCCTGTACCCCACCACGGCGCTGCATGCGATGGTGCGGCTCTCGAACGATCCATCGCTGACCATGCTTCACCAGGAGATTGCGCGCGGCTTTGTGGCCTTTGGCATCGCCGACTCCCTGCCGGCCCCACTGCTGCGGCAGATCAACACTGAGATCGTGCGCGCGATCGCCACACCCGAGTGGGTGATCCAGAGCCGGGAGCTCGGCGACGGGGAGAACCAGGGACCATGACCAGCACTTCCACACACGCCACCGCCCCTCGACTCCCGCACGGCCCGCTCATCGGGATGGTGCACCTGAGGGCGCTGCCCGGGTCGCCGTCTCATTCACTGCCGCCGTCGGAGATCGTGAAGGTGGCGGTCTCCGAGGCCCGGCTGCTCGCCGATGCAGGCTTCGATGCGCTCATCGTCGAGAACATGCACGACCGCCCCTACCTCGCGAGCGCCGGCGGCGCGGACACCGTGGCCACGTTCGCGGTGGCGGTCGCCGCGGTTACGGCTGCGGTGCGGATCCCCGTTGGCGTGCAGGTGCTGTCGGGAGCGACCGGTGCTGCGCTTGCGATCGCCCACGCCGCCGGCGGATCGTTCATCCGCGCCGAGGGCTTCGTCTTCGCGTCGGTCGCCGACGAGGGGCTCCTTGCTGAGGCGTGCGCAGGCCCCCTGCTGCGCGAGCGACGGCGACTTGGCGCCGATGGCGTGCGGATCATGGCGGACATCCGCAAGAAGCACTCGTCGCATGCGATCACGGCGGACCTCGACGGTGCGGCCTGGGCGCGCGCGGCCGAGTTCTTCGGCGCAGACGGCGTGATCGTGACCGGCAGCGAGACGGGTGCCGCGGTCGACATGCGGGAGCTTGCTGCGGTGCGCGCGGCGACCACTGTGCCCGTGCTTGTCGGCAGCGGTGCGACGCCGGAGGGCGCGGCAGCGCTGCTTGAGCACGCGGATGCGCTCATCGTGGGCAGCGCGCTCAAGCGCGAAGGCCTCTGGTCCAACGAGATCGATCCCGCGCGCGCCGAGTCGATGGTGCGCGCAGTGCGCGGGACACGGGCGCGATGAGTGCGCAGCCGATGCGAGTGTGGCTCAACGGCCACCTGATCCCGCCGTCGCAGGCGCAGGTGAGCGTCTTCGACCGCGGGTTCCTCTTTGGGGATGGCGTGTACGAGCTCGTGCGCCTCTTCGGCGGCATGCCGGTCGGCATGGACCTTCACGTCGCTCGGCTCGAGCGAAGCCTTGAGCTCGCGAAGATCCGTGGATTCGAAGCGCACTCGTTCCCTTCGATCTGCGATGCGCTGATGCGCGACGCTGGCCTGACTGATGCATCCGTGTACCTGCAGGTCACGAGAGGTGCGGCCTCCACGCGCACCCACCTGCCGCCGGCGGGACTCACGCCAACCGTCTTCGCCTACGCGATGCCATGCCCGGGAATCGAGGAGCTGGGGACCCTTCACCTGTGTGCAGCCGGACTCGTCGCAGACCGCAGGTGGGAACGATGCGAGATCAAGACGGTCGCCCTGATGGGCAACATCCTTGGGATGCTCGAGTGCCAGCCGCTTGGCGCGGAGGAGGCGATCTTCCATAGGTGTGGGCTCGTGAGCGAGGGCGCCAGCACGAACGTGTTCATCGTGCGCGGCGGGCGGGTCGCCACCCCGCCGGTCGAGTCCGATCCGCCGATCCTCCATGGGGTGATGCGCGCGCGCATGATCGAGGCCTGTGTCGACGCGGGCATCCCGTGCACGGTCCGGCCGATCCCGGCTGGGGAGCTGGCGACTGCGGACGAGATCCTGCTGAGCGCGAGCAAGCGCATGCTGTCGTCGGTGGCCACGCTCGATGGCGTGCCCGTGCGTGGCGCGCGCAGCCCCGGTGCCACAGCACCGCGTGTGCTCGAGGCGCTTCGTGCGCGTGTGGCCCGCGAGTGCGCGCCAGTATCCTCGGCAGCGTGACAGGCCTCATCACCATATCGGTCGGCAACACGCGTACCCAGATCGGGCGCTTCGAGGACGGCACGCTCGCGGCGAGCGAGCACGTCGTGAACGCAGACTTCGAGACTGTCGCAGCGCGAGTGGCACGCCACTGGGATGCGATCGAGGGCGCGGACGATCGCGCGATCGCTCTTGCATCCGTCAACGACTCGTTCGCGCATCCGCTTGAGGCGGACGTGGAGACCCGCACCGGCGCCACGGTGGAGCGCGTCGGTCGCGACGTTGCCGTGCCCATCGGCACGCAACTTGATGAAGGCACGCGCACCGGCCTCGACCGGCTGCTGTGCGCCGCGGCCGCCTATGCGCGCGTGAAGCAGGCGTGCATCGTGATCGATGCGGGCACTGCGGTCACAGTCGACTTTGTTGATGGCGTCGGCACGTTCCAGGGTGGTGCGATCGCGCCCGGCATGCGCGTGCAGCTGGCGGCGCTTCACTCGAGCACGGATGCGCTTCCAGAAGTCGCGCCCGAGGAGCCCGAAGCCGAGGCCTTCGGCAAGAACACCGTCGATGCGATGCGCCAGGGCGTGTACTGGGGCATCCGCGGACTCGTGCAGAAGCTCGTCGAGCGCTATGCGGAGGCATTCGGCGCGTTCCCGATGGTGATCGCGACTGGCGGCGATGCCGAGCTCCTCTTCCGCGACGACGAGCTCGTGAACCACATCGTGCCTGACCTGGCGCTGCATGGCATCGCGGCCGCGTTCGAGGCCGACAGCGGGCGTGCGCATGACCACGCCGAGCGCTGAACCGGGTGCGGCACCTCACGCCGACTCCCGCCATTCATCCATCAGCTGGACGTGGGACACGCCGCACGCGACAGGCGCGATCTCCATCTGCAGGCTGCTTGCGCACGGTGGCGATGCCGCCGCGCTTGATGCGCTGCTCAGCGCGATGACAGGGCGCACGGCCCCGGCGCCGGGCACCATCGCCCACCGGAACCTCGGCGGCATCGACGACGGCGTGGTGGTGCGGACCTGTGACGTGAGCGCGCTCGTGATGCCCCACGGCGGCATCGCGATCCGGCACGCGCTCGATGCGTGGCTGCGCGAGCGCGGTGCGGTCCCGCGCGGCGACCAGCGAGGCTGTCAGGCCGGCGCGCTCACCCGAGAGGCGCTGCGCGCGTATCCGGAGGCGCGCTCCCCCGTCGAGGCGCTCTCGCTGCGCACAGTGGCCGATGCGGCCAGCCCGCGAGCCATTCCCCTGCTGCTTGCGCAGGATTCGCGCGTGAGCGAGGCGACGGCGCGCGGATGGCGGCCGGGTGCGGCAGACGAGGCGCGCGCACGGAGGCTCTCGCG
>CAYPOZ010000123.1:5280-7415 GCA_964412415.1 uncultured Isosphaeraceae bacterium
CTCTCGCGCCTGCTTCGCCCGCCGCTTGTGGTGGCCGTGGGCGCCGCAAACGCCGGCAAGAGCTCGCTGCTGAATGCGCTCGCGGGCCGCACGGTCGCCATCGCCGCCGACATGCCGGGCACCACGCGCGACTGCGTCGCAGGCCGCGTGGTGATGGACGGCCTCGCCGTCGACTGGCTCGACACTCCAGGCATACGCGACACGGACGACCGCATCGAGTTGCAATCTCGCGCCATCGCACGCACGCTGGCGCAGCGCGCGGACCTGGTTGTGGGCATCGACGCACCGGACGCGCCTCTGCCCGCGGACTGCTCCGCGATCGTGGCGCGCACACCCGACATCGTCATCCACACGAAGAGCGACGTGGATGCAAGCACGCACGGCATCGGGCGCGTTGCCGTGAGCGCCCGCACCCGCACCGGCCTCGACGCCCTCGCGCTCGCCGTGCGCCGTGCGCTAGTGCCGGACGCGGACATCGACTGCACCGATCCCTGGATCTTCGATCCGGCGATGGCGTGAGCGCGCACCGAGCGCAGAGGTGCAGTGCAGGGGCGATCAGCGGACGAGCCGCGCACGGCCACGGATGACGGGGCTTGCGAGCTCGTCAATCTCACCCCCGCAGCTGACGCGCGACGTGCCAGAGACCTGCAGCGAACCGAGCACCGCCGCATCAAGCACGACCGCCGCATCGCCGCCCACCGCAACCGAGACATCAGGCGCGTAGCACATGCCGCTCACCTCGATCGCGGAACTGCCCGCAATCGACCACGCCTGCGCACCGCCCCGGCTCAGCATCCAGAACCCGCTCCATTCGCCGAGCCCGGCGGCACCCTCGCCGACGATCATCGCGCTGTCGCTCATCGCGAGCGCAGCGGCACTGTCGAGCTGCACCGTGACTCCATCGAGATCAAGTATGGCCGTCCCCGACAGCGTGATCGGCTGGGTGAACTGGTGCAGTCCGGCCTGAAGCACCACTCTCCCGCCGCTCGCCGTGAGCCCGGCATGCACGCCCGGCTGCACCAGTGTGGTCGATCCGTTGTCGTGGTCGATCGAAGGTTCGCCACCCAAGGAGACGGCGGGAAGCGCATCCTGCGCGAAGGGATCCTCCACCGGCGTCTCACCCGTGCTGACTCGGCCGTCGATCTCCGCATCGGCTCCCACGCCGACATCACCGGCAATCCGAAGCACCGATGCCCGCAGGAGTGACGAGTCGAGGATCTCGACCGCGAGCGCATCAGATGATGCCACCGAGATCCCGCCGTCGGCAAGCACGGAGGCGGTGCCCGAAACCTCAAGCGCACCTGCACCTGTGGACATCAGCGCGAACGACGTGATGTGCTGCGGCGGCACGTGCTCGGCAACGCTGGTCGCCTCGATCGCGATAGGCACTGCGCCGAAGAGGCTCGAAAGCACGAGCCCCGGTGCACCGTTTGGGTGGTCTGACGCGAAGCGGACCCGCACGCGCACGGCGGGCCCGCCCACATTGTGCTGCGCGAACGACCTCGCGCCGGAGTCCCAGTGCCCGAACTCGACATCTCCGCCACCGGCTGGCCCGGGATCGATCGAGATCACCAGGGGACCGTTCGGACCGCGCCATTGGCCGGCCGCGGCTATCGCATCGATGCCTGCAGCGGCGTGCCCACAGCGGTGTCGCGCGGGCGCCGCACGCGCAATCGCATCAGCCGCCGACCTTGCGTTGCTGTGCGCACGCAGAAGCAGGGCCATCTCGGCGCCAAGCCACGTCATCATGATGATGGATGGAAGCGCCACCGCGAACTTGACGGTGGACACTCCCCGCCGCGACCCCGCCCAGCCCGAGGATCGCACATTTGCAGCCGAAAGCCGTATCACGCAGCGGTCAATGGTATCGTCGCCGTCTCGCGGAACGCGCTGCGCGCGCGCTTCATCCACGACCCCAGCATGTCCACTTCAGCGATCCTCGTACTCGGCCAGAGCCAGGCTCCGAAGGTGGCGCTGTGGGTGTGGGCGCTCCTTGCGCTTGCCGGGCTCGTCGCATCGGTCACCGATCTTCGCGAGATGCGGATCCCCAACTGGCTGACGCTGCCGCTGCTCGCGGGCGGGCTCGCGTACGGAGCGATGCAGGCTGGCCTGAGCGGGGTTGGCACATCGCTTGC
>CAYPOZ010000124.1:0-3870 GCA_964412415.1 uncultured Isosphaeraceae bacterium
GGCGACGCGATGCGCGGCGACTCGACGCTCTTCGCGCGCGTCGACTCGGTCGAGGAGTGCTGGCGCATCGTGGAGCCGATCCTCGACGATGCCGTGCCTGCGCACACGTACCCCAAGGGCCAGTGGGGACCTGAGATCTCCAACGACTGGCTGCTGCCCTCCGGCGGCTGGCACGCGCCCAAGGGCTGAGCGCGCTCAGCGCCGCCGACGCGCGACTGCCGTGTCCGTCATCACGTCGGGCATTCCCATCTGCATGGGATGAACGAACGAAAGGAACGCGAGCGCCGGCGCAAAGAGCACGATGCCCTTGAGCGCCGCACGGATCGCCCGGCGCGCGCGGGACGCCGCGGGCGCCGGCCACTCCTCAGCCTGGGCACCGGCCCTCACAGCCTGGTCGCGCGGCGCAAGCCTGTCGACGCGCACGATGCGCGACTGTCCTGTGGCGAGCTTGCCCGGAGTGCTCGCGACAGCGACCTCCCACACGAGGCACCACAGCACCGTGCATCCAAGCATGATGGATGAGGGGACTGCCTTGGCGGTGGCCGCTGTCCATGCGGGCATCGCGAGCAGGTCCTTGGGCGCGCATCCGGTGACTGCGATCGCCACAAGCGCGCCCGGGACCATGTCGATCATGAGCCCGAGCGCGCGGCGCCAGGAGTCCATCGGCTCCCAGCCCGCAGGAAGCGCCGGCAATCGGTCGCCCACAGGCGGACGGATGAGGAATGCCGCGAGCAGCGCAGCGATCGTGAGCGCACCGATCAGGGGAAGGTGCAGCCAGTCGCCCGCACTGCTCGGCGCCTCGACCAGCGGCGTGGCCGTCCCGACCGTGCCCTCCACGGAGTCGACCGGCGCGGCGCTCACTTCGCCGCTCTCGCTCACCGTGACAATCGCAAAGGAGTCGCCGAGGCCGACGACCGTCCATGGCGCATCCGGCGCGTCGATGCGGGCAATCTCGAGCGGACCGTCCGCGCGCACGTACGCAAGCGACCATCCGCCATCGCGGCCCGACTGCCTCAGCACAGTGGGACGGCTTGCGCCGCTCACGACAAGGCCGAGGCCGGAACCCGACCCTGGCATCACTGCCCCCAACCACTCGAGGGCCTCAGTGCCGGGCTCCGGAGCACGCACTGTCCACGTGCGGAGGTCATCGCCGTCGCGCACGACGAGCGCCCATCCCGGACCGTCGCGCGACGGCCACTGGTGCAGCATTGTGCCCTCGGGCAGGCCTTGAGGCACAGAGCGCTCCGTCCACCCCGCACCACGCTGCTCCAGCAGAACGAACGGCACTTGCCCCTGCATCGCGAGCAGCGACCGGTCGCTCGATGCTGCACCCGAGAGGTGCCCGCCCGGAGGAATGCTCGGCAGCACCTCGAAGCGGCCGATCGGCTCGCTGAACCACCGGTCGGAGATCGGGTTGTAGGTGGCGCGAACCGAGTACACCGGCGACAGGCCCGTGCCGGAAGAGGGCGGCATCACCATCCACATCCGCGCGTCGGCCGCAACGAGCACGTCAGGCATCGCATCGAGCGTGCCGCACTCCCGCACCGCACCGCTCACCGAGTGAAGGATGCGCACGCCCTCCGGCCGCCCCAGCGGCGCCGGCGCGGCGACCCACAGGTGCTCTCCCGAGGATGCGGCGCGGAGCGTCGGGACCGTGGGAGGCGCACTCATGGCAGCGGACCTCCGGGCACCGCTGGCGCAGGTGCGCCATTCGAGGCGTTGGCGCCCGCGCGATGAACCACCTCTGGCTTGAGTGCGGCCCGCAGCGACTCGAAGTCGAAGAGCCGGTCACGGATGCGCGCGGCACCGTCAGTCGGGGGCGCGGCGCTGAGCGACAGCGTTGCCTGCGGCGCACGCGCGCGGCCCTCGCGAACGAGCGCAGCATCGGCAGGCGGGTCGAACATGCTTACGGCGATGCGTGTGGGCACGAGCGCACCCGGACGCGTCACCGACTCCTCCGCGCCGGGCCAGGCGAACTCCGACATCTCGCTGCGCAGCTGCACGTTGCCTTGCGCATCGAGCCAGTCGACGGCGACAGGGAGAAGCGACGCGTGGCGCAGCTCGACCGACATCCGAGAGCTTCCCTGCTGCACACGCGCGCGCCAGCATCCGAGCCGGGAGTCCCACTCGATCTCCTGAACCTCGGACGCATCGATCGGCCGCAGCCCGAGCGTGGCCAGCAGATGCGCTGGCCGCATCAGCGCGAGTAGGCCATCCGCACCGCCCGGCGCCCCGATGGAGCCGACGGTGACCCTGCTCGGCTGCGCCTTCGGCTCGAAGAGCCACCACTGCCCATTGCCTGAACCGGCCCACATCACCCGCTCCCCGAACTTGGTGACGCGAAGCGATGTGTCCAGCGGCGCACGCAGCACGAGCTCGAAGTCGCCGTCCTCCAGGTGCGCGCCCGTGTCGTCCGTCCACCTCAGTTCCGCGACGCCCCGCATGGCCAGCGTGGGGATCGATGCAAGCCGGGCCCTCTGCGCCTGCTCCAGAGCTGCAGCATCTGGCGGCGGACCCTCAGGCTGCGGAACCGGCTTGGCAGTGTCGCAGGCGAACAGGCCGCACGCCGCAAGCGCAGCCCACGCACCCGCCCTCGCCGCGCGGGCGTTCACTTGCATCAGCCCTCACCGTGCACGAGCTCGCCGAGCTGGTCCGCCAGCTCGCGAAGCTCCTCGTCTCGGATCTGCGGATTCACGAGCGCGAGAGGCGCGGCCTCTTCAGGTGCACCCCTGGCACGCAGCAGCCAGCGCTCCACCGGCGGCTCGTCCGTCGACCGTTCCACACGGTCGAGCTTGAGCACCTTACGCCGGAGCAGCACGAGCGCGAGTATCCAGCGGTACGCGATGCGGCGCGGATCCGTCTCGCCCTCGAGGCGCTCCACCATCTCGAGCAGCGTGTGGTCGTCAAGCAGGATGCGGCGGCGCTCGCCCGGGCTTGGCGCAATCCCGCGCCAGAAGCACACGAGCCCATCGGGTCGCGCGCCCCCATCCCACGCCTGCGCCGACCAGTCGATGCGGCGCAGCACCGGACGCCCCTCCTCGAGGGCCTCCGCAAGGCTTGCCACAAACGGGGAGCCTCCGGCGATCGCCTCGCCAGTGGCCGCGCACTGTCCCGTGAACCGTCCGATGTCGAAGGTGCCGGCTGTCCCTGCCATGGCGCTATCGTAGCGCTCACGCGATTCGGGTCGCGTGACCATCATGCTCGATTCGCTCCAGCAGCTGATCCCACGAGGCGAGTTCCTGCCTGTCATGGCGGAGCTCGCGGTGATCTGGATTGTCGTGTGGCTGTGCCTGCGGTTCCTCGAGCGCACACGCGGCGCTGGCGCGATGAAGGGGCTCATCGTGCTCATCGCGGTGCTGCTGCTGGGACTGCGCGTCCTCGGCGCGTCGGAGAGCTTCTCGCGGCTTCGCTACGTGTCGGAGGCGATGCTGCAGTTCGTGGCCATCCTTGCCATCGTGGTGTTCCAGCCCGAGATCCGCCAGGGCATGGTGAGGATCGGGCAGGCACTCTCCCGTCGCGGCCGGCGTGCAGGAATCGAGATGGTCGCGGACGCCGTCGAGGACGCAGTGCGCACGCTGAGCAAGGGACGCATCGGCGCGCTCATGGTGATCGAGCGCACCGTCTCGCTCGAGGGAATGGCGGCCAACGGCGTGACCGTGGATGCCCAGCTCGACGCCCGGCTCCTCGAGTCGATCTTCTGGCCGAACTCGCCGCTCCATGACCTCGCTGTGGTCATCCGCGGCAGCAGGATCGCGGCCGCAAGCGTTGAGCTGCCGCTCGCGGAGACTGGCAGCCTCTCCTCGGCGATGGGCAGCCGGCACCGCGCGGCTGTCGGCGCCACGCTCGACAGCGATGCGCTCGTCGTTGTCG
>CAYPOZ010000124.1:3880-7410 GCA_964412415.1 uncultured Isosphaeraceae bacterium
GCCACCGCCAGGCTCTCGATGAACGGCGCGGCGATGCGCTCGTCGTTGGCGGGAGCGAGGAGGCTGGACGCGTTCTGATCGCCGGAGGCGGAAAGCTCAGCGACCCCGTCCCTCTCGACGCGTTCCATGACGAGCTCGTGCGGCGGCTGAGCGCGGACGTGCCGCCGCCCGCGGAGTCCGCCGAGGAGGCGAGCTGACCATGCGCATCGCCGACTTCTTGAAGGGACGCACCTTCAACATCCTGGTGACCACCATCGTCACGTTGCTCATCTGGAGCTGGGCGTATGACGCCACACGCTCGAGCGCGGATGCCACCGGCAAGGTTGTGGTGCGGGCACCCGCTGACTCGGCCCTGTACGTGGAGCCTGCGGCGTCGACCACGGTTGCCGTGACGTTCAGCGGACCCCGGTCGGCAATACGCGCCGCGCAGCAGGCCATCGGCGCAGGCATCGAGCTGACGCTCGGCTCCGGCGGAGTGCCCTCGGCACCTGGCGAGCACGCAATCGAGCTGACGCAGATCCTCGCACAGCGACCGGAGCTGCAGCGGCTGGCCATCTCGGTGGATGCCACCAGCCCGGCACAGCTGCGCTTCCGCACGCTCGAGCTCACCACGGTCACCGCTCGGGTGACCACCGACCTCGCAGACTCGCAGGTCGTCGGGCAGGTCTCCATCGAGCCCGAGGATGTCTCGATCACGATCCCGAAGGACGCGCTGTCGGCGCTTCCGGAGCTCCGCCCTCTGGCAGTGGTCGATGCGGCCGCCCTCGAGCGCGGCCGGCGGCACTCGGTGGACGCCGACGTCACGCTGTGGAGGGTGCCGGCGCGGTGGGCCGATGCGGTGCGCATCGCGCCAGCGCGCGTGCGCGTGGCCTTCACGCTGAGGTCGAACGTCCGCACGGCAACCCTCGCGTCAGTTCCG
Organism: uncultured Isosphaeraceae bacterium; assembly: GCA_964412415.1. GTDB lineage: Bacteria > Planctomycetota > Phycisphaerae > Phycisphaerales > SM1A02 > ZLKRG44. The sequence goes on from CAYPOZ010000124.1 coordinate 4,800, forward strand.
GTGCAGGTTGCGGCCCCGCCCGCTCAGCTCGCGGCCTTCGACGCCGCGCCGGCGCCGGGATCCGAGAGCCTGCGCCAGGTCGTGGTCTCGGGACCTGCCGAGGCAATCACCGCCATCGAGGACGGGTCTGCGCGCGTGGTGGCGGTCGTGTCGCTCGGGAGCGATGACTTCACGCCCGGAACGATGAGCAGGCGCGTCGCCGCGTGGATCTCACCGCCGGGGGTCGCTGTGCTCCGCGTCGGCGAGGTGCCGGCGGCGGCCGTAGAGGTTTCGGTGAAGGTCGCGCCGCGCTAACGCGCCCATTCGCGCATCCGCCCATCACACGCCGCGCACGGCCGCCCACTGACGCTTGCCGCGCCGCAGGAGAACGAGGGTCCCGTGCAGCAGGTGCGCTGCAGTCAGCGTGGAGTCGGCCCCGACCTTCTCGCCGTTGACGGACACGCTTCCCGCAGCCAGGAAATCCCGTGCTTCGCGCTTGCTGCCTGCCAGGCGGGTGGCGACGAGCGCATCGGCCATCGGGACGCCCGCGCCCGCAAGCGCGTCGCGCGCGAACTCGGCAGTCGGGAGGTCCTCTGCGACAGCGGCCACACTCGCCGCATCGAGCGCACGCACGTCGCCTCCGAAGAGTGCGTGTGCGCATGCGTTCGCGCGCGCCGTCTCGTCCGCGCCGTGGATCATCGTCGTCAGCTCGTCGGCAAGCCTGCGCTGCGCGCCGCGCGCCTGCGGCTCGGACGCGTGGCGCGTGGCGATCGACTCCACTTCCTCCCGTCCGAGGAACGTGAACCACCGCAGGTAGCGCACCGCATCATCATCCGAGGAATTGAGCCAGTACTGGTGGAATCGGTACGGCGAGGTGCGGTGCGCCCCCACGTAGATCGCGCCGGACTCGGTCTTGCCGATCTTCGTGCCGTCAGCCTTCGTCAGCAGCTGGTTCGTGATCCCGTAGCACTCCGCGCCCTCGATGCGGCGCACGAGGTCGATGCCACTGACGATGTTGCCCCACTGGTCGGCACCGCCAAGCTGCACGGTGCAGCCGTGCGCGCGGTGAAGGTGCAGGAAGTCGTACGCCTGCAGGATCATGTAGGAGAACTCCGTGTAGGAGATCCCCTGCTCGCGGCCGTGGAGGCGCGTGGCCACCGAGTCGCGCGCGATCATCTGGTTCACCGAAAAGTGCTTGCCGATGTCGCGCAGCACTTCGATGTAGCCGAGCGAGCCGAGCCAGTCCGCGTTGTCGACGATGCGCGCCGCGCACGGCCCCGAGAAGTCGAGCAGCCGCTCGAAGGCCGGGCGCTGCGCCGCCATGTTGGCGCGCACCTGTTCGCGATCGAGCAGCGAGCGCTCCGCGCTCTTGCCCGAGGGGTCGCCAATGAGGCCGGTCCCGCCGCCCATCAGCGCCAGAGGCGCATGTCCCGCCCTCTGCCACCGCGCCAGCAACAGAAGCGGGATCAGGTTGCCAACGGTCAGACTGTCGGACGTCGGGTCGAATCCTGCGTATCCGATGCGTCCGGGAACTGCGAGATAGGCCCCCAGAGTCTCAGAAGTGGTCTGGTGGAGCAGCCCTCTCCACGCGAGATCGTCCAGAAAGGCTTCAGGCATCGTGGGGCACAATGTAATGGTCGCCGCACCACTTGCGCGCCGGGGCGCAGCGCCCTACATTGCCCGGCTCTCAATTCCAGCCGCATGCACTACTTCGACGCGCGGGATCTTGGCTGAACCCGCGCAGCCCCCACGGAGGGGCCGTCGAGGTGGGAGGTAACGACCATGGCCAAGAAGGTTTCCAAGGTATTCAAGATCATGGCCCCGGGCGGGAAGGCCACTCCGGCCCCGCCGCTCGGCCCGGTGCTCGGCGCCAACGGCGTCAACCCCGGCCAGTTCATCACCAAGTTCAACGATGCCACGCGCGAGCTCAACGGCCGCGTGGTGGGCTGCATCGTCACGGTCTACTCGGACCGCACCTTCGACCTCGAGATCAAGTCGAGCCCGGCCAGTGAGCTGATCAAGGCTGAACTCAAGCTCGAGAAGGGTTCGGGCGAACCCAACACCAAGAAGGTCGGCAAGATCACGCAAGCCCAGCTGCGCAAGATCGCGCAGGAGAAGATGGCTGACCTCGGTGCGGGCTCCGTTGAGGCCGCAATGCGCACGATCGCAGGAACAGCCCGCTCGATGGGCGTGATGGTGGAGGCCTGACCCATGGCGACCAAGGAACAGACATTTGTCGGCCACAGCAAGCGCGTGCGGGCCAATCAGGGCGTCGCTTCGCCGCTGCGCAAGGTGGTCAAGGCGCCCGCCGAGGCGATCAAGACGCTCCGAACCTTCAAGGCGCCGAAGTTCGACCAGACGGTCAACGTTGTGGTGCACCTCGGCATCGACCCGAAGGCTGCGGACCAGACGCTGCGTGGCGCCACCAGCTTCCCCAAGGGCGTGGGCAAGACCGCCAAGGTGATCTGCTTCTGCCAGAGCGACAAGGTCGCGGCGGCGAAGTCCGCTGGCGCGATCGAGGCGGGCGGCGACGAGCTGGTCGCCAAGATCGAGGGCGGGTGGATGGACTTTGACGTCGCCATCGCCAGTCCCGACATGATGCGCGTCGTCAGCAAGCTCGGAAAGGTGCTCG
>CAYPOZ010000125.1:0-7407 GCA_964412415.1 uncultured Isosphaeraceae bacterium
GCCGCCACCGAGGGTATTGATTGCCGAAGTGCTTCCTGGCGTGTAGGGGTCGGCTACTGTGCCGTAGTTGAAGCGGGCCATGTAGGTGAAGCTCGGGTCGACCACGTTGCCGCTGAAGGTCAGCTGCGTGCGGCGGTTCTCGAAGCCCCAGTCGGTGTTGTTGCCGGCGTCGGATGAAATGTCGCCGGTTCCAGAAACCTGACCAAGCTGATCCGCGTTCTGGTTGTTGTACGTCCAGCGCATCTGCGCGAGGGCGTTGATCTTCAGCTTGAAGTTGCCGTCGGCCGAACCGATGAAGAAGCCGTTGTCGTAGCCGCTGGTCGCAGCGGTCTGCTGGAGGCTGGTGCGCGTCTCGGCGTCAGCGAGGACGTCCTTGACGAGGCCCTTGATCTCAGCGGCGCGCTCCTCGGTGAGCCACTTGTCGCCGTTCTGGACCTTCATCTCCGCGAGCTCTGCGCGGAGCTGGGCGATCTCAGCCTGGTAGTCCTGGGCATTCGCCACGCCCGCGAGGACGAGGCCGCCGGCCATCACTCCGACGTACTTGGAAAGTGTCATGTCTGTCTGTGCTCCTGTGTAACGATCACCTGAATCGAGACGCGGTTGGTGATCTTCGAAAACCGCCGGAACCGGATGCCCTCGCCGCGATGACGAGGACCGGTCCTGAACCTCCAGTATCGACCGACGTCGGCCGAAACTTGAAGGGCGGACTATACAGACGTGAGGACGGGGAGTCCAGTTGAGACTTGCACAGAGGCGTGAGATCGTGCGAATATTGGACGATCTAGACCCAAAGGTGCGGATTTCAGCGTTTGAGGGCGTCCATTATTGGACGACAGGTCGCGAGGGCCGCTGGCCCCGTGCCGGATTTCACGAACCTCTTGTGCCAGCGGAGGTTGCGAGCTCCGCCGAAAGCCCCTCAACCGTCCTGCTCGGCTCGGGCGCGCCCCCCGACTTCATCCGTACATCGGTCTCTACCGCGAGCCGCAGAAGCGCCCCCGCCTGCGCAGGCCCCAGCCTCCCAGCCCACCTGAGCAGGGGTCCGGGGTCGCTTCCGAAATGTCGAATGATGCCTGGGATGGCCGAGTCGGGGGTCCCCCCCGCCTTGAGCCGGGCCGCGTCGTGCACCTTCCGGGCCAGATCAACCAGAGACCAGTTCAGCTGGACCTCAGCTGCGCGCGAGACCCTCAGGAGCTGGTTCAGTTCCTCCATGGCAGCCTTCACATCGCCCGTGAGCACCGCGTTCTGGATGCGCCAGGCCTCTTCTTCCTTGCTGGCGCCCACGAAATCGACCACCAGATCGCGGCCGATCGGCTTGCCGGCCGCCGCACCGAGCGCGATCTTGCCCAGTTCGGAGTCCAGCCGGGCGAGGTCGGCGCCGATCAGGTCTACAAGCAGCGCCGCAGCGGGCTGGTCGATGGGCACCCCGTGACGCTTCTCGGCGCGCGCGATCACCCACCGCAGCGCATCCGCAGCCGATGGCGGCTCGCACTTGAGCACCACGCCCACCTTCGCCACCATCTTGTCGAAGTTGCCGGGGCGCCACGTGGGGGCCCGCATGAGCAGCGTGCTCTCGGCCATCGGGCTCTCGGCGTAGCGCTCCATAGCCCGGCGGCGGTCTTCGGCGCCCATGAATGCCTCGGCGGAGTCCACGATGACGAGCTTGTGGCCCCCCATGAGGCCCCAGCTGCGGAGTTCATCGAGCACGGTGGCCAGCGAGGCCGCCGCACCGTCGAAACGGAACTCGTCGACTGTGCCATGCGCCGCCTCAAGCGATTCGCGCAGCATCCGCGTCCATTCCACCTTCAGGTAGGAGTCCTTCCCGTGCAGCACGACGATTCGATGGGATGCGTCTGGGCCGGCGGGCATGTGCGCATCCTATTGATGGGGGTCGGTTGCCCCCCGACTCCGCCGCGCTGCTTGATGGCGGTTGCCCCGGCACACCGCCGCGGGACAATGCGGGCGTGGCGCACCTGGATGTCATCTCTGGACCCGACCGGGGCTCGCGGCTCGAGCTGCCCCCGGGCGAGCCGCAGATGCTCGGCCGTTCGACCGAGGCGCTGCCGTGCTCGGACCCCACCGTCAGCCGCCGTCATGCGGAGCTGACGCCCGCCCGCGACGGGTGGATCATCCGCGACCTTGCCTCCCGCCACGGCACCTGGCTTAACGGCGTGCGCGTGCGCGATGCTGTGCACTTGCGCGATGGCGACCGCATTCGCTGCGGCGACAGTGAACTGATCTACCGAGTGGGAGCGGTGGCGGCCGCGGCGGGGAGCCCGGCGGCGCCAGCCCAACCGATCGGCGACCGCGACGGCCACGCCCTCGCCGAGCGCATGGCCGCCGTCAGCCACGCCATCAAGAACATCCTTCAGGGGCTGCGCGGTGGTGCCGACGCCGTGGAAATGTCGATTGCGCGCGGGGATCTTGCGATGGCCCGCCAGGGGTGGCCGATCCTGGCCCGAAACCTCGACCGCATCGCCGCGCTCACGCTGAACATGCTTGCCTGGAGCCGCGAGCGCCCGCTCGACCGCGAGCCGATCGACCTCAACGCGCTGGTGCGCGAGGTGGTGAGCTCAGTCGCGTCGGAGAGCCGCCGCATAGGCGCGACGATCGAGGTCGTGCTCGACGATTCGCTGCCCCATGCCCACGTGGACCCGACCGCCATTCATCAGGCGCTGATCAATCTGATTCTGAACGCGATCGAGGTGGTGCCCGCCAAGGGTGGGCGCATTCGCATCACCTCGACCATGTCGGCCGAGGGTGACCATGCCGTGATCGGGGTTGAGGACAATGGACCCGGGATTCCCTCCGACATCCGCGACCGCCTCTTTCAGCCATTTGTCTCGAGCAAAGGCCAGCGCGGCACGGGGCTTGGTCTCGCCGTCACGCGCATGCTTGTGGCGGCGCATGGCGGCACGATCTCGCATGAGGATCGAAGCGGCGGCGGCACCCGCATGGAAATCTCGCTTCCGCTGCACGCGCCGGCCGACGACCCCGGCGACACGAAGGCTCCGCGATCCGTGCCCGATGCGGGAATCGACTTCTAGCTGACCAATCCGGTCGACGGCGCGCCGCGGATTCCCTAGCCTTCGCGCTCCATGACGAACATCCTCGAACTGCCCTCCGGGCCATTCGGACTCGGCGACCACGGACGGACCCATGCCACGAGCGACGCGCTGCGCGCGCACCTGCCGCCTGAGGTGTTCGCCTCGGTCCAGTACCAGCGCACGCGCGAGATGAGCATCGACGAGCTGCTCCTCGATAACCGCGTCGTGTTCCTCATCGGCGCGATCAACTACTCGTCGGCCGCCCGCGTGATGATGCAGATGCTCTACCTCGAGAACCAGAAGCGCGGGCAGAACATCAACTTCTACATCAACAGCCCCGGCGGCGCCGTCGACGACACGCTCGCCGTCTACGACACCATGCAGTTCATCTCGAGCGAGGTCGAGACCTTCTGCATCGGACGCGCGTACTCGGGCGCTGCGGTGCTGCTGTGCGCGGGCCAGCCCGGCAAGCGCCACATCCTGCCGCACGCGAAGGTGATGATCCACCAGCCCTACGGCGGCGTCACCGGCCAGACCACGGACATCCAGATCCAGGCCGAGCAGATCATCAAGAGCAAGCGGCTCCTCAACGAGATCATCGCGCGCCACTGCAAGCAGCCGATCGAGCAGGTCGCCAAGGACAGCGAGCGTGACAAGTACTTCACCGCCGAGGAGGCCAAGACATACGGTCTCGTCGACACCGTCGCGCAGTTCCCCGAGAAGAAGTGAGCGGGCCGGCCACACGCATGATGTCGCCTGTGCTGTCCATCCTCCAGGGTGCCGAAGGGGGCGCACCCCGCCTCACCCGCGCCGCCGAGGAGGCGCTGCTTCGCCAGCGCGGACTCCTTGCGCCGGCGCTGTGGTGGCAGGGCGCGACCTGGACCTGCGATGACGACGATGATGATGACGACCTCCCCGAGCCCGAGGAGGAGGAAGAGGAGCACGAGCCCGAGCCTGCAGTGATCCCGGTGGTGCCGGACCGCGTGCACGGCGCCGACTTCCTCATCGACATCTACTCACGGCTGATGCGCGACCGCATCGTGTTCGTGGACGGCGTGGTGTCGGACTCGGTCGCTCGCCGGGTGGTATCGAGCCTTCTCTATCTCGCGGGCGAGAACCCGCAGGGCGAGATCTCGCTCTACATCAATGGCTCGGGCGGCAGCGTCACGTCGGGCCTCGCCATCGTCGACACCATGCGATCAGTGCCGTGCCCGGTGTCGACGGTGATCCTGGGCGTCGCGCCGAGCATGTCGAGCGTGATCGCCGCCGCAGGCACCACGGGCCGCCGATTCGCGCTGCGCCATGCATGGAACCTCATGCACCAGGGCCGCTACACGGGCTATGTGCAGGGCCAGGCCACCGACATCGAGATCGAGGCGCGCCGCATGCTGCGCCTTGAGGACCAGTGCAACCGCATCTACGCCGACGCGACCGGCAAGCCGATGGAGCAGATCGCGCGCGACTGCGAGCGCGACCTCTGGCTCGACTCGGCCGACATGCTCGCGTACGGACTCGTCGACCGCATCCTTGACACCCTTCCGGCTGCCGGCGCTGCGCCTGGCGCCGCCAACTGAACTACAGGAACAACCATGAGCCTCATCCCCATCGTCATCGAGAAGACCGGCCGCGGCGAGCGCGCCTTCGACATCTATTCGCGGCTGCTCTCCGACCGCATCGTCTTCGTCGGCGGGCCGGTGTCCGACAGCATGGCCAACCTCATCGTGGCCCAGCTGCTGTTCCTGGCCAACGAGGACCCCAAGGCGGAGATCTCGCTGTACGTGAACAGCCCGGGCGGCAGCGTGACGGCAGGCCTTGGCATCGTCGACACGATGCGCTTCGTGCCGTGCCCCGTCGCCACGTACATCATCGGCCAGGCCGCGAGCATGGGATCGGTGATCGCGTGCTGCGGCACCAAGGGCAAGCGCTTCGCGCTGCCAAACGCGGAGAACCTGATGCACCAGCCGCTCCTTGGCGGAGTGATGGAGGGCCAGGCGACGGACCTCGAGATCGAGGCTCGCCACATCCTTCGCCTGCGCGACCAGCTCTACTCGCTGTACGCGGAGGCGACGGGCCAGCCCAAGTCGCGCATCGCGGATGACTGCGAGCGCAACAAGTGGCTCCCCGCGAAGGAGATGCTCGAGTACGGCCTGATCGACCGCGTCCTCGACAAGCTGCCCACCAAGGCATGATGGCGTGAGGGGCATGATCGCGAGAGGCCTGAGCCCGTGAGGGTCCTTGTCACCGGCGCCGCGGGGTTCATCGGCAGCTTCGTCGCGAGGCGGCTGCTCGATCGTGGCGACATCGTGTGCGGGATCGACAGCCTGAACTCGTACTACGACCCTGCGCTGAAGCTGGCCCGCCTGCGCACGCTTGAGGGGCTTCGCGGGTTCGCGTTCGAGAAATGCGACATCGCCGATGCGGCGGCGCTCAACGCGGCGTTCGCGAAGGCGCGGCCCGACCGCGTGATCCACCTTGCGGCGCAGGCTGGCGTGCGCCATTCGCTCACGCACCCGCAGGACTACGTGCAGAGCAACCTCGTGGGCACCGCGAACCTGCTCGAGTGCTGCAGGCACTCGAAGGCCGAGCATCTCACCTACGCGAGCACCAGCTCCGTGTACGGCCTCAACCGTCACCTGCCCTTCACCACACGCGAGCCCGCCGACCATCCCGCGCAGTTCTACGCCGCCACCAAGCGCGCCAACGAGCTGATGGCGCACAGCTACAGCCATCTCTTCGGGCTGCCGACCACGGGCCTGCGCTTCTTCACGGTGTACGGGCCATGGGGCCGACCCGACATGGCGCTCTTCTCTTTCACGAAGGCGATCCTCGAAGGCAAGCCCATCCCCGTCTTCAACTACGGCCATCACACGCGTGACTTCACCTACGTGGAGGATGTCGCCGAGGGCGTGATCCGCGTGAGCGATTCGCCTGCGGTGGCGAGCGCCACGTTTGACCCAAGTGCGCCTGCGGCGGACTCAAGCAGCGCGCCTTGGCGCATCTACAACATTGGGGGCGGCCAGCCAGTGCCGCTGATGCGCTACATCAGCGTGCTCGAGGAGTGTCTCGGCCGCAAGGCAGAGCTCGAGCTGCTGCCGATGCAGCCCGGCGACCTGCCCGACACCGAGGCCGACGCCACAGAGCTCGAGCGCGACTTCGGCTTCAAGCCATCGACGCCCGTCGAGGTCGGCATCCGCCGATTCGTGGACTGGTACCGCGACTACTACCGCGCGTGAGCGTGGCCTCGCGCTTCAGCGGCGGCGACGGCGTCGCGCAAGCGCACCGGCGACGGCTAGCGTCACGAGCGCGCCCGGCGCAGGAATCGCCTGCGGCAGCGCGGGCGAACCGAACCGCAAGGGCTTCGACCTGTTCTTCGGCTACAACTGCCAGGGCGTCGCGTGCGCCATTCACGAGCACACGGTCAGCGGCGCCGATCATCGATGATGTCCACGATCCTGGCGCGTCCATCGGCTGCGCCGTCCAGTAGTGCCAGTAGTTCTCGATGGGCCAGAGGTCGCCGGTGCCATAGTCGTGGTCTGCGCCAATCGAGATGCCGGTGAGGAACACGCCGAAGGAGAACGTCTGGTACTGGATCGCCATGTCAGTGATCGCAGCGTCGATAGCGAGCAGCGCGCTCCAGCCCGTCGCAGGACCATCCCAGCTGTAGTTGATGACGTAGCCGTTGCCGCTCCCGAAGTCGATCTGGATGGTCGACGTGGACGCGCCGGTGCCCACGCTGAACGTGTCAATGATCGCGGCGTGAGCGGGGGCCGCAAACGAGATGCCGATGCCGCGCCAATGGTGGCGGTGTGACGCATGGGGTTCTCCTGGCAGCCGTGTCGCGCGGGTGCCTGATGTCGGGAGCGAAACGGCCCTTCGCCATCGGTCGACCCGGCTCGGCAGGGTGTCCTGCCTCACGGTGACGCGATCGCCGCGGATTTGCACCGCGTTCCTCCGAAGGCGGAGGGCACCGGCGGAACGCCACCGGCGCGCGAAAGATAGCGGGACATTCAACAGCGCGCGCTGCGCAAATCGGGGATGATGCGCACCATGGCCGAGACCGCCACGATCGAGCAGTACGCCGTCCGCTTCAAGGCCGACTTCGCGAAGGTGCGCAGCGAGATCGCCAAGGCTGTGGTCGGCCACGCCGATGTCGTGGACGGCGTGCTCGTGTGCCTCTTCGCCAACGGCCATGCGCTGCTCGAGGGCGTGCCTGGCCTCGGCAAGACGCTGCTCGTGCGCTCGCTCGCGCAGGCGCTGCACCTGCAGTTCAACCGCATCCAGTTCACGCCCGACCTGATGCCCGCCGACGTCACGGGCACCACGATCGTGGTCGAGACGCCCGAGGGCCGCGACTTCCAGTTCC
>CAYPOZ010000126.1:0-594 GCA_964412415.1 uncultured Isosphaeraceae bacterium
GTTGAGCTTGGGAAGTCCCTTGCGGCAGGGACCGCACCAGGTCGCCCAGAAGTCAATGACGACGACGCTGCCCTTGAGCGCGGAGAGCTTGGTCTCCGTGCCCGTGAGGTCCTTGAGCGTGAAGTCGGGGGCCATCGCGCCCACCTTGATCACGTTCGACTCCTGCTCGTCCATGGCGGGCATGGCGGCCGCGATGCTCTCCACGGCGGTGCGCCCCTTGGCATCGAATGCGATCGCGGGCGCCGGATCGATGGCCTTCGGATCCATCGCCAGGCTGACGCCGATGCGGAGACCCGCAGGGGCACCGGGAGGGGTCACCACGATGTTGCTCGACTTCAGCAGGCCGGTGGCCGTGTCGATCGTCACGAGCGCATCGGAGCCCTCCTCGCCCATCAGCAGCACCTGGCCCATGCCGTCCTTCGTGCGGAAGCCGGCAATGCGGTCGAAGGTGAAGGGGCCGAAGCCGAACGCCTTCACAAGCGCCTGCCCGGTCGCGCCCTCGCGCAGCGTGAGGTGCGGCACGGGGAGGTCAACCCCCTCGAGCTTGGTGGCGAGCGTCGACCCCATGCCGCCGCTGAGCGGAACCGCGACGTA
>CAYPOZ010000126.1:604-1683 GCA_964412415.1 uncultured Isosphaeraceae bacterium
GCCATCGGTGCCCGCACCGAGCACGATCTTCATCGAGTCGGTCTGGTCGCCCATCGGCGACTTCATGGTCAGGGTGACGGTGTCGGCGAGTCCAGGGGCGGACCTGTAGGCGGCGGCAGCCTTCTCGAGCGCCTTCGTGCCTGCATCGATCGCCTCAGCCGTCTTCTCGGCATCGGTAAAGCTCGCCCCGTTCATGTCGACCTTCGGGAAGGCCGGCATCGCGAACTGCATGCCGTCGTCGCCCGCAGGTGCAGCGCCCTGACCCGCGGGCGCTGCGGGTGCGGCCGGTGGCGCGTCCGCTTGCGCGGCTGCACCATAGGCAGTGGCGAGGAGGGCGAGCGACGCAGCGAGCGAGTGGACGCGGGTCATGTGACTTCCTTGGTACGACTCGGGGCACTGGGCTCCACGCTGGAGCACATGTGTGCCGACCCGAGGTCGCGGACGAGGGATGCTACTGTGCGGCCGCACCGTGGGTTCACGGCATTCGGGGCGATTTCCGCCAGCGGAATGAGCACAAATGCCCGCTCCGGCATGCGCGGATGGGGCACCGCAAGCCCGGGCTCGTCGATGACCAGGTCGCCATAGAGCAGCAGGTCCAGGTCGAGGGTCCTTGGGCCCATGCGCACGGCCAGGTCCCGGACGCGCCCAAGCTCGCGCTCGACGCGTAGAAGCTCCGAAAGCAGTGACGACGGGATCAGGCTTGTCTCCACCGCGAGCGCACCATTGAGGTAGTTGGGCTGCGGCGGCCCCATTGGCTCGGTCTCGATGAGCGCGCTGCACTGCATGATGCGGATTCCGGGATGGGCGCCGAGTCGTGCGATCGCGGCGCGGATCGTCGCCTCGCGGTCGCCGAGGTTCGATCCGACGCCGATGTAGGCAGTCACCCGCGAAGCGTCGCTCATCCGTTCCACTGCCAGAGAAGATCGACATCGGTGCGGCCGATGATGTTGAGCCGCAGCATCTGCAGCGCGACCTTCACGGTGCGGTCGCGCACCGACTCCCGGTCGCCCGTGAAGCGGAAGCACCGGACGTCATCACGGCATGCCTGCGAGTCATGCACGCAGATCCAGACGGTGCCG
>CAYPOZ010000126.1:1693-7397 GCA_964412415.1 uncultured Isosphaeraceae bacterium
TGTCGGGCGTGCCGCCATCAGGACCTGCGATGCCAGTTGTCGACATGCCCCAGCGCGTGCGCATGACGCTCGCGACGCCGCGCGCCATGGCGACCGCAACGGGCTGGCTCACCGCGCCATGCTGCGCGAGCTCTGCGGCACTCACTCCAAGCGCCTTCTCCTTGACGCCGTTTGCGTACGAAAGGATGCCTCCAACGAACCACGCACTAGACCCAGCCACCTCCGTGAGGGCCGCTCCAAGCAGCCCCCCAGTGCAGCTTTCGGCTACGGCGACGGTCGAGCGCTGCTCGACGAGCAGTGCACCGACAGCCGACGGGAGCGAAGCGCCCTGCTCTCCGAACACGTAGGGCGCCCAGGCTGCGTGCACCGCGTCGCGCGCGTCGGTCACCAGCCGGTCGGAATCCCGGCCCTCCGCCGTGATGCGGGCTGACACCACGGCGCCCGACGCCGTCGTCCCTATCACAGGATTGGATCCGCGCGCCATCCATGACCGGATGCGCTCGGCGGCCACCGACTCCGGCAACCCGCAGCTGTGCAGCGCATGGGTGCGCACGCCCGCGCAACCGCGGGCCGCGCGGACTCGCTCAATGTCCGGGACCACGTGAGTGTCCCACATCGGCTGCATCTCGCGCGGCGGACCGGGCATCGACCACACGAGCGCGGTGCCGATCGTGGCATGAAGCCCCGGTGCTGTGCCGTGCGGGTTCGGGATGCACACCGCGCGCGATGGCCGGGTCGCCTGGCGCCAGTTCATCTCCGGGATCGGCATGCGACGCGACTCGAAACGTGCGCGCAGCGCATCGCGCGCAGCGGAATCATCCACCAGCGTGTCGCCCATCGCACGGCAGAGCGCATCGCGCGTGAGGTCGTCGTCGGTCGGCCCGAGCCCGCCCGTGATGAGCACAAGGTCCGAGCGTGCCGCGAACTCCACGATGGCCGATGCGATCTGCGCAAGGTCGTCGCCCACGGTCCTGTGCTCGGCCACGGTGCAGCCGAGCGCGACGAGCCTTGAGGAGAGCCACTGCGCATGACGGTCGGACACCGCACCGAGCACGAGCTCGTCGCCGATGGCGAGGATCGAGGCACACAGCGCCGGGGAAACGGAACCTTCACGCTCGGGCGCATCGCGCATGGCACGAGGATACGAGCCGGTCGGCGTAGACTTCCGCCGATGTCCCCGTCCCCTGCCGCACTGGCTACGCACCCCGCTGACCGGATGATCGAGGCGATCGCACGATGCGATGCGCCCGTCTGCGTCGGACTCGACCCGGTCGTGGACCGGATGCCTGCGGCACTGCGCGGCAAGTCGCCCTCCGCTGCCATCGAGGCCTTCTCGGTCGCCGTCATCGGCGCGTGCGTTGGGCACGTGCCCGCGGTCAAGCTGCAGTCGGCGTGCTACGAGCGCTTCGGCGCCGATGGCGTGGCCGCACTGAAGGCATCAATGGATGCTGCGCGGCAGCACGGGCTCGTGACGATCCTTGACGCCAAGCGCGGGGACATCGGCATCTCCGCATCCCACTATGCGGCGGCCGCGACTGAGATGGGAGCCCACTGGATCACCGCCAGCGGCTACATGGGCCCAGACACGCTCATGCCGTTCCTCGATGCGGGACTCGGCACCTTCGTGCTGGTGCGCACCTCCAACCCGGGATCCGATGCGCTGCAGTCGCTGGCGCTCGCGGATGGCCGCACCGTCGCTGAGGCTGTCGCCGACATGGTGGAGGATCTTGGGGCGTCGCGATGCGGTGCGCACGGAAGGAGCCAGCTCGGCGCAGTCGTGGGCGCCACCAAGCCTGCCGATGGCGCGGCGCTCCGAGCGCACATGCAGCGCACGATCATGCTCGTGCCCGGCTACGGCGCGCAGGGCGGAACGCTTGACGACATCCGTCCACTGTTCGGCGAGTCAGGCCGTGACGCGGTCGTCACCGCGAGCCGGTCGGTGATCTATGCGTTCGATGCGGCTGACCGCGACTGGACCTCATCGGTGGCACGAGCCGCAGAGTCGTTCGCACGCGAGATCCGCGAGGGCATCCGCGGATGAACCGCGCGCTCCTGGGCGGATGCCTGGCCGCGGTGGCGGTGCTCGTGGCTGTCCCCGCAATCGTCGCACCGGATGATGCGGACGCCACAGCACCCGCCGCAGGCGCGGGTCACGCCGGCACTGTCGTCATCATCACGCCGCACAACGACCAGCTCCGTACGGAGCTCGCGCACGGGTTCTCGCGATGGCACCGCGCGAACTTCGGCACGGATGCGTCTGTGGCATGGAGCGTTCCGGGGGGTACCAGCGAGATCCGCCGCATGCTCGTGGCCCAGTACGAGAACGACCTTCGCACGGGCGACCCGCCGGGCGGCGCCGCAGACCTTGTCTTTGGCGGAGGCAGCTACGAGTACACGCTGATGGCCAAGCCGCTCACTGTGCGAGAGGGCGACGCCACGCTGACCACAACGATCCTTGCACCGGTGGACTTCACGCCGGAGTACCTCGACTCGGTGTATGGCCCCAATGACATCGGTGGCCGGCGGCTCTACGACCCAGGCCGTGCATGGTTCGGCGTCGCGCTCTCCACCTTCGGGATGGTGTGGAACGAGCGCATCCTCGAGACGCTCGACGTGCCCGCTCCGGACGAGTGGGCTGACCTTGCAGATCCGGCACTCGCCGGATGGGTGGGCATGGTGAACCCCGCACAGAGCGGCTCTGTCGCCACTGTGTTTGAGACGATCCTGCTGCGCCTTGGCTGGGACGAGGGATGGGCTGTGCTGCGGCGCGCGTGCGGCAACGCGAATACCTGCACTGCCTCGAGCCAGGCCGTACCGCTGCTGGTCGCATCCGGACAGTGCGCCGCAAGCATCGCCATCGACTTCTACGGGAGGTTCCAGGAGCAGGCGCTCGCCATCAGCGCGAAGCGACTGGGGCGGCCTGAGCTTGACCGGCTCCGCTTCGCGGCACCGCCGGGGCAAACGGTCGTGGATCCAGATCCCATCGCGATGCTGCGTGGCGCACCGCACCCGGAGCTCGCACGCCGCTTCATCGAGTTCTCGCTCTCGCGTGAAGGGCAGGCGCTGTGGCAGTTCCGCCCGGGCGAGCCGCCCTGCTGCGGTCTGCATGGGCCCATAGAGCACGCCCTTCGCAGGCTCCCGGCGAGGCGGTCGATGTATGCCGAGTGCGGAAGCTGCTTCATCGACCAGGGCGACCCCTTCGCCGACGCGAGCCCGCTCCCCAACCAGCCCATCTTCAGGCCCTTTGTGGCACCACTGTTCCTTGCCATGTACATGGACCACCACCGGCTGCTGTCCGACGCGTGGCGATCCATCCGCGAGCACCCGGCCTATCCGCGGACGCCCGAGGGCGGCCGTGCCCCGCTCGTTCGGGCATCGGACGTCAGCGACCCGCACCTGCGCGCCATGCTCGAGCTCTTCGACGCGATGCCCGCGTGCGCGGCGCCGGCTGGCGCTTCGCTGTCGCTCGCTGCTGCCGCAGACCTTCCGGCGATCAAGGCAGGATGGCTTGACGGAGGGTTTGCGGACAGTGGCATCTGGCCTGAGGGCGCGGATCCGCGCGAGCGGGTGCGCATGCTCTGGAGCGCGCAGTTCCGCGAGAACTACGAGCGCATCATCGAGATGGGGCGCTCCGGCGCCGGAGCCCGCAGTGGAGCCCGTGATGGATGACCGTCCGGTGCACCTCGAGCTCGACCGTGCGAGTGGGCTGCACATCACATGGGCTGACGGCTCGCGACACTTCTATCCCGTCGCCCACCTCCGCCGGCAGTCGCCATCCGCCGATGCGCGCGAGCTCCGCGAGGCGCTTGCGGCAAACCCGCTGACGGTGCTTCCTGCATCGCATGCATCAGGACCGCTGCGGGCCGAGTCGATCGAGCTTGTCGGCAACTATGCGTGCAGGATCCGCTTCTCCGACGGCCACGACACCGGCATCTACTCGTGGCGTTACCTGCGCTCCATTGCGCCCGCGGAGGCGTGATGGCAGCTTGCGGCACAACAGGCGACTCGCCGAGCACACCATGCGAGATGCCTGCGCGCGCGTTCCGCCTCACGCGCACCGTCACTGCCGAGCAGCTCTCGGCGCTCGTGCCGCATGCCAACAACGTGCAGATCGTGGGGTGGATCGACGAGGCTGCACGTGCGCATGGCGATTCCTCGGGCCTGACCCGCGAGCGCATGCACAGCGACGGCCGCATGTGGTTCGTGGCTCGACACGAGATCGACTACCTCGCGGAGAGCTTTGCGGGCGACGAGATACTGGTCGGCACCTGGCTCGCCGGCGTGACGAAGACGACGGCCACGCGCGCCACCAAGGTGTGGCGCCGCCCGGCTGGCGGGACCCTCGAGTGGGCGCTGGCGGTTGACGCCCTCTCGCGTTGGGTCCACATGAATCTCGGTACGCGGCGCCCAGCCCGGATCCCGGCGACCGACCTTGAGGCGTACGGATGGGACGCAGCCGAAGCGGCGGACCGCGCGAACGCAGGCCAACCATG
Organism: uncultured Isosphaeraceae bacterium; assembly: GCA_964412415.1. GTDB lineage: Bacteria > Planctomycetota > Phycisphaerae > Phycisphaerales > SM1A02 > ZLKRG44. The sequence goes on from CAYPOZ010000126.1 coordinate 6,187, forward strand.
AACCCGAACCAAAAAACTGTGCCTTCCCGCCACACTGATCCGATATGCCTCCATCACCAGTTCGAGCGGCTGATGTGCGCGCCGCGATGTGAGAACGGTGGTTTCCCCGAGCATCTTTCTCCCCTCCGCTCCGCCGGCCCCAGAAGTGCGGTCGGTGGGGTTTTTTTGGCATGCATCGCACTGCTTGGGGGATGCCACTCGACAACGCACGGCGGCGCATCGCCATCGGCAGGTGCAGCTGTCACCGCCGCGCCTGCCGCCCCACCGAAGGGCCTGGTGGCGTCCGCAACGGATCCGGAGGGACTCGCGTGGGATGGCCAGCGCGTGCGCATCGCACCGCAGCCCTGCACGCGCATCGTGATCCTGCCTGACCGCACAACAGGAAACGACGCGGGCCTCTCCTACGTCGATGAGGCTGTCGAGGACATCAACAGGCTGCGGCCTGATGCGGTGATCGCGATCGGCGACATGGTTCAGGGCTACACGCGCAGTCGGGCCGAGTGGAACCGGCAGGCTGATGACCATCTCGCGCGCGTGCAGCGGCTTGAGGTCCCCTTCCTGCCCCTGATCGGCAACCATGACGTGATCTCAGGCACCCGCGAGGCGGGTGACCGCACCTACGAGCGGATGTACCGCGCGCGGTACGGCCCCCGCTGGTACCGGGCGGACTTCGACCATCTGGTGGCGCTCGCGCTCGACAGCGACGAGCCATGCGACGGGCGCAAGCCGGGGCTCGGCGCAGGGCAGGTCCACTGGCTCACTGGCGAGCTCGAGTCGCTGAAGGGCGACCCGCGCGCGCTGGTGGTGCTGGTCCACCGCCCACTCTGGCGGACGGGTTCGGCCCGTGCAGAGTGGGACTCGCAGGTGCATCCGGCGCTTGTCGATGCGAAGGTCGATGCGGTCATCGCGGGGCATCTCCACTCTCTGCAGATGGAGGAGCCGCGCGACGGCATCACCTACCTGGTCGTAGGCACCTGCGGCGGAAACGTGGACCAGCTCCCGCTTGCGGGCCAGCTCCATCACCTGACGGTGCTCAACGCATGCGGTGGCGATGTCGAGCTTGCGCACGTGCCTGCTGGAGCCACGATCGCTGCCGACTTCGTGCTCGCTGCGGACCAGGAGCGTGCGTACACGCTCAAGCGCGACCGCACGATGGCCTTCGAGGGATCGCTGCCGGAGACTGCACCTGCGGGCACCGTCGTGCCGCTTGA
>CAYPOZ010000127.1:0-7375 GCA_964412415.1 uncultured Isosphaeraceae bacterium
GGACGATGCGATGCGTACCGCGATCACTGCAGCGCTGACCGAGTACCTGGCGTCGCGTGATGCGTCCGAGGGAGCGCTCATAGATGCTGTGGGCTCGCGTTCGGAGTATCCGATGTTCGATGCGCAGTCGCCGGAGGCGGAAGCGAAGTTCGCCAAGCAGTACGAGGCGTGGATGCTCGCCAACGAGAAGGTCGAGCGTGCGCTCTTCGTGCGCCGCGGCGGGCGTGAGCGTGCGCTGGTGGCGCTGTCGGGCATCCTTGGGCCCGCGCGCGCGAAGGCAGTGCGTGTGCCCGACGCGGCTGAGCTTGCGCGCGAGGAGGTCCGGCTGCGGGACGGGTCGGCAGCGGATTCCGACGAATGATCCTTGCGCTCGACCAGGGCACGAGCAGCTGCCGGGCGATGGTGGTGGGCGAGGATGGCGCCGTGCTCGGCGCCGCGCAGCGAGAGTTCGCGCAGCACTTCCCGCAGGACGGGTGGGTGGAGCACGACGCGTCGGAGATCTGGCGCACGCAGGTGGAGTGCGCGCGCGAGGCGATCGCGAAATGCGGCGTGGGGGCGGCGCAGATACGCGCGGTGGGCATCACGAACCAGCGCGAGACAGTGGTGCTGTGGGACCGCCGCACCGGCGAGCCGGTATCGCGCGCGATCGTGTGGCAGGACCGTCGCACTGCGGCGGCGCTGGCGGCGCTTGCCGATGCGGGACATGCGGACGCGGTGGCGCGCACGACCGGCCTTCTGCTTGACCCCTACTTCAGCGCATCGAAGCTGGCGTGGCTGCTCGAGCATGTGCCTGGTGCGCGCGAGCGTGCAGCGCGCGGCGAGCTTGCGGCGGGCACGATCGACTCGTGGCTGGCGTGGAAGCTGACAGGCGGGCGCGTACACGTGACGGATGTGAGCAACGCATCGCGCACGATGCTGATGGACCTGCGCACGTGCGACTGGGATGCGGGGATGCTGGAGCTCTTCGGGATCCCGCGCGAGATCCTGCCCCGCATCGTGCCATCGAGCGGCGTGGTGGCGGAGTGCGATGCGTCGGCGATTGGCGCGGCGATCCCGCTCGCGGGGATGGTCGGGGACCAGCAGTCGGCGCTGTTCGCGCAGGGGTGCCATGAACCGGGCACGTCCAAGACGACCTACGGCACCGGTTGCTTCGCGCTGATGCACATGGGCGTGCAGCCGCGCACGAGTGCGGCGCGGTTGCTGACTACGGTGGCCTGGCGCATTGGCGATGCTCCGGTGGAGTACGCGCTCGAGGGCAGCGTCTTCACGGGTGGCGCAATGATCCAGTGGTTGCGCGATGGGCTTGGCATCATCCGGACGGCCGCTGACGTGAACGCGCTTGCGGCCACTGTGCCCGACGCGGGAGGCGTGGTGCTGGTGCCTGCGCTGACTGGCCTGGGCGCGCCGCACTGGGATCCGCATGCGCGCGGGCTGATTGCGGGGATCACGCGCGGTACGACAGCGGGTCACATCGCGCGTGCGGCGATCGACGGCATCGCCTGGCAGGTGGCGGAGCTGATCGACGCGATGGCATCGGATGGTGGCGTGCGTCCTGCTGCGATGCGCGTGGACGGCGGCGCCAGCGCAAGCGACCTGCTGATGCAGGTGCAGGCGGACGTGAGCGACATGCGCATCGAGAGGCCTGCGGTGCTCGAGCTCACGGGGCTCGGCGCGGCCTTCATGGCCGGGATCGCGGTGGGCGTGTGGCGCGACGCGCGTGCGGCGGCTTCGGTGGTGCCGATCGCACGCACGTTTGAGCCTGCGATCGACGCCGCAGCTCGCGCTTCGCGGCGCGAGCGCTGGGGCCGGGCGGTGAAGCTGAGCATGGGGTGGCATTCATGACATGGAGGTACCGATGAGCGAGTCGTCAGGTGAGCCACGCCCCTTTGTGCGCGAGTCGATGCTCGCGGCGGCCGATGGCGGATCGTTCGATGTCCTCGTGGTGGGTGGCGGTGCGACAGGCCTCGGCGTGGCGGTCGACGCAGCAAGCCGTGGGTGCTCGACGTGCCTGCTCGAGTCGCATGACTTCGCCAAGGGCACCTCAAGCCGCAGCACCAAGCTGGTGCACGGCGGCGTGCGCTACCTGGAGCAGCTCGACATCGCGCTGGTGCTCGAGGCGCTGCGCGAGCGCGGCATCATGCACGAGAACGCGCCGCACCTGGTGCACGACCTCGCGTTCATCGTGCCGCGCTACTCGTGGTGGGAGGCTCCCTTCTACGGCGCGGGCCTGAAGCTCTACGACCTGCTCGCCGGCAAGCGCAACCTTGCGCCCACGCAGTTCCTCTCGCGCGACGAGACCGTGGCGGCGATCCCCAACGTGGCGCGCGACCACCTGCTTGGCGGCGTGCGGTACCACGACGGGCAGTTCGACGATGCGCGCATGGCGCTGTCGCTCGCGCGCACGGCGGCATCACTGGGCGCGGTACTCGCCAACGGTGTGCATGTGGACGGCCTGCTCAAGGATGCGCACGGGATGGTGTGCGGAGTGCGGGCGACCGACACCGAGTCGGGGCGGTCGTTCGAGGCGCGCGCTCGCGTGGTGGTGAACGCATGCGGCATCTTTGCGGATGGGCTGCGTGCAGCCGACGACGCATCGCAGCGTGCGATGATCGAGCCTGCGCAGGGGGTGCATCTTGTGCTCGACCGGTCGTTCCTCGCGGGGAATGAGGCGATCATGGTGCCTCACACCGACGACGGCCGCGTGCTGTTCGTGATTCCATGGCACGACACGGTGGTGGTGGGCACCACCGACACGCCCATGCGCGAGGCGGAGCATGAGCCGCGCGCGCTGCCGGAGGAGATCGAGTTCATCCTGCGCAATGCGGCGCGCTACCTCGAGCGCGATCCCACACGCGCGGACGTGCGCAGCGTGTTTGCGGGCCAGCGCCCGCTGGTGCACGAGGGCGGGCGTGACGGGCCGACGAAGTCGATCTCGCGGACCCACAAGGTGGTGGTGTCGGCGTCGGGACTCGTGACCATCGTCGGCGGCAAGTGGACGACCTACCGCAAGATGGCCGAGGACACGATGGCGCGAGCGCTCGACGTGGCCGGGCTCGGCCCGCGGCCGTGCGTGACCGAGTCGCTGCGCATCCACGGGTATGTGCATGCGGGCGACGCCGCCATGCCTCGGGAGGACTGGCTGCGCGTCTACGGCAGCGACGCGCCGGCGGTGCGCGCGGTGTGCGCGGAATCCGCATCCTTTGGCACAACCATTGCGCCCGGACTCCCGTACATGATGGGATCGATTGCCTATGCGGCACGTCATGAGATGGCACGTTCGCTCGATGATTGCCTGGCGCGCCGTACGCGGGCGCTGCTGCTCGACGCGCGGGCTGCATCGGGCGCAGCGGATGCGGCGGCAGCGGTGCTGGCGACCGAGCTTGGCCGCGATGCCGGGTGGGCCCGCGACGAGGCGGCGCGGTTCCGTACGCTTGCGGCGCGCTACATCCTGGAGCCCTGAATGATCACACCGCTTCTTGTCGCAGCCGCACTCGCACAGGCCCCAGCGGCGCCGGCCGGCGCAGGTTCAGCGGCACCTCCTCCGGTGGGCAGTGCACCGGCAGGGCAGCAGGTGCCGCCGGGCGCGCAGCAGATCCCATGGCCCATCACGCTTGGGCTTCGTGTGGTGCAAGTGCCGATGCGGGTGCCGATCGTCAACCGGGTGGTGATCGTGCCGGACGAGGCGACGTATCTCGACGAGATCTCGCGCTGGTCGCTCGCCGGCCGCTGGCCGGTGCTCATCGAGGACAACTTCTTCACCCCGATGTTCGTGCGCGCGTTCGGTCCGGAGAGCGTGGTGAGGCGCTCGGCGACGGCGCCGCTTCCTGCAGACCGCGCATCGCAGCAGGCTGCGGTGGCGCAGGCGATCTCGAACGCGTGGCGTCCGCCGCAAGGCGGGCCCGCGGATCCCTCGGCTGCACCGACGGGCGCGGCAATGGTGGCGCCCACCGAGCCAAGCACGCTGCCGCCGCTGCAGGCCTTCAAGGCCGTGGGCTTCGAGCCCTGCGGGATGGTCTTCGCGTCGATGGGCGACCCTGCGTGGACGGCGGCAGTGGCGCTTGCAGCGGCGCATGGGCAGCCAATCGAATGGATCGACCGCGATCTGGGCGCGCCATGGTCGTCGATGCCGGCCGCAACAGTGGTGGAGCTCTCGGACACGATCGAGAGGGCCGTCGCGGCGACGGGGCTGTCGTGGCCGAAGCTCGGCGATGCTGTCGATGCCGTAACGCTGTGCCGCACCGCGAGCGGACGTGCGATCGTGCCGCCAGGTGCGCGGTTCAAGCTTCCCGAGGGCGCGAGCGTCAAGCCCGATGAGGCGGTGTCGCTGACCGATGCGCTGTGCCGCAACGCCGACGGCTCGCGGTGGGGCGTGGCGGGGTGGATCTTCGGGGACTCGACGCGCAGCGCGTACATGGCGATGAGCGCGCTGTTCCTGGACCGCACGTCGGCGCTCTGCTTCAACAGCTACCCATCCGACGGGCAGTGGGGCCGCTACGGGATGGGCGATGCGGTGGAACTGTTCAAGCAGGCGGGCCTGGAGGTCACGCTCATCGACGGACCGCAGGCAACTGGGGCCGCATGGATCAACATGGCCATGGGCGGCATCAGGCCTGACGTGCTTCTCGTGAACTCCTCCGGCAACGTCGACTTCTTCGAGCTCTGGAGCAAGACGCGTATGCGGCCCGAGCAGGTGCCGATCGCGAACCGCCCGCTGGCGATGCAGTTCATCCACTCGTGGAGCCTCGGGTCGCCTGAGGTGGTCGACACCGTCGGTGGTCGGTGGCTTGACCACGGCGTGTACGCGTATGTGGGCAGCGTGTGGGAGCCGTTCCTGTCGGCGTTCGTGCCGCCCGCGCTGTTCACGGAGCGCTTCGTCAACCTTGTGCCCTTCGGGTGGTGCGCACGCTGGACCGACGGCCCGATGGATGCGCTGTGGCGCGTGACGGTGATCGGCGATCCGCTGATGACCATGCTGGGCCCCAAGCGCGAGCGCCCGAAGAGGGTGAAGCCTGCGGGTCCCGACGCGGCCAGGGGAGAGGCGGAGCTCACGCTGGTCGCGCGCGACGCGCTCGTCGCTGCGAAGGCCTCGGGCGCAGCTGCGGACTACGCACGCGCGCTGCGTGCTCTGGTGCTTGCGGGCGACGATGCGATGGCCGCCCAAGTGTGGGCAGTGGCGCTCAGCAAGGGCGCTGCCGCGGAGTGCGCGCCAGATGCCGTTGGCCCGCTGTTCCGCGCGCAGGATGCCGACGGCGTGGTGGCGGCAATGCGCGCGATGCCCGCGGGCAAGGCGACGCTTCGCGACCGCGACATGCTGTGGCAGCTGTGGACGCCGACGCTGCCGTCGCTGCGCGATGCGGCGACGCTCGAGTGGTTCGCGACTCAAGTGCGCGAGAGGCGCCCCTACGTCGACCTGATCCCGCTGCAGGGAGCGATGGAGCGGGCTGGCGTGCGTGACAAGTGGATCGAGGCCGTGACGCTCTGGCGATCGCGCACGAGCGACAACGAGGTCAAGGCCGAGCTCAACAAGCTGCTGCAGGGCTGAGCGATCAGCGCACGGCTTCCCGGTCGCGCGCTCTTTCGTCGAGCAGGCGCCGCCTCACCATCATCGGGTCGAGGTCGAATGAGGCCTCGAAGGTGGCGCGCGACTCCTGCGGGAGCAGTGTGGCGGCGGACTCGATGACGGAGCTTGCGACGGCGACGAGACCAGTGAATGACGGGTGAAGCTCGTCGCGAAGCAGCAGGGGGCCGTGATCGTCGACGCTCCACTCGGTGCCGCCTGCGCGCATCGACCCGTTCGTGTTGATCGACATCACGCTCTCGCGAAGGCCAAACACTCGTGCGCCCGGACGCGACTGCGCCCACTCGCGGATGCGGGAGTTGACGGCATCGAGCGTGGCGGGGTCGGGCACCTGCCCGCGGCTGAGCATCTTGCCGATGGCCGCCTTCATGTCGGGTATGTCGCCGACGATCACCGGGATGCCTCGCGATAGCGCGCGGTCGGCCTGCGCGAGTCCGCGCTCAAGGTTCGCGAGTCGCTCGTCGGCTGTGCGCATCGGCGCGCCCAGGGCATCCTTCGTGCCGTAGACGTACCAGAAGAGATAGTCGATGCCGAGGATGATCGAGGGCGACTGGCGCAGCGCGCGGTCCATCTCGCCGGCAAGGATCGGGCCCGGGTTCACGAAGACCATGCTCGATGCGTAGCCCTCGACAGGGTGCCGGCCATTGAGGCCCACACGGAGGATGTCGGCGAGCGACACGGAGACCCCGTCGCCTGGCTTCGCGCCAATCTCGCGGACTGAGAGCCCGAACCCATCCGATGCGCTTGCGCCGATCACGACTGGTCGGATGAAGAGCGTGTCGGCGCTGGTGCGTGGAGCGACAGTCGGGTCGGGCGCCGCTGCGGTGACGGCCGCCTCGCTGGCGATCGCAGCAGGTGATGGCTGCGGCGATGGGGATGTTGCCAGTGCAGCCCCGTCCGCACCCTGCGCGAAGGCAGCGGACGCGATCGTGCACGCCACTGAGATGAGCAGCAGCGCGCACGAGGCACGCGCGGCGGCGCGGAACCGCGCCGGCAATTGCATCAGCAGAGCTTCAGCGCCTTGCACGCCATGTCCCCGAGGTCCGCCGGGCTCTCCGCAACCTGCACGCCGCAGGCGCGCAGCGCATCGATCTTGGCCTGTGCGGTGTCATCGGCGCCGCCGACGATCGCGCCCGCGTGGCCCATGCGGCGGCCCTTAGGCGCGGTGCGGCCTGCGATGAACGCGACGACGGGCTTGTTCATGTTGTCGCGGATCCAGCGGCCTGCCTCGGTCTCGGCGCTGCCGCCGATCTCGCCGATCATGATCACCGCGTCCGTCTCCGGGTCCGCGTTGAACATCTCGATGACATCGATGAAGTCGACTCCCTTGATCGGGTCGCCGCCGATGCCGACGCACGAGCTCTGCCCGATGCCGCGCTGCGAGCACTGCCACACGGCCTCGTAGGTGAGCGTGCCCGAGCGGCTGACGATGCCCACGGCCTTGCGCGTGGGCGCGTCGGCCTTGTGCATGTGGATGTAGCCGGGCATGATGCCGATCTTGCATCCGCCTTCCCACTTGCCCTCGCCGACCTTCCGGCCAGGCGTGATGACGCCAGGGCAGTTGGGGCCGATGAGGGTGGCGCCAGGGTTCGCGTCGATGTGCGCTCGCACGCGCACCATGTCCTGCACGGGGATGCCCTCGGTGATCGCGCAGATGGTGCGGATGCCGGCGTCGGCGGCCTCGCAGATCGCGTCGCCCGCGAAGGGCGGCGGCACGAAGATCATGCTCGCGGTGGCGCCGGTGGCCTCGACGGCTTGCGCGACGGTCTCGAAGATGGGGAGCCCGTTGGCGTCCTT
>CAYPOZ010000128.1:0-7371 GCA_964412415.1 uncultured Isosphaeraceae bacterium
CCCATGTCGCGTGCATCCGCCTCCACGCCATCGATCTCTCCGGCCATCTGCGAGATCATCGCCATCGCGCGTGCCGGCGCCTGCATCGCGATGTCCTCGCGCTCGCCGTGTCCAGGAAGGTCAAGCGCGATGCTTGCGATGCCCTCCCGTGCGAGCCTCAGGTAGCGCCCAGGGTCGAGCTCCTTGCTCGCCGTGCGTCCGTGCATCCACATGAGCGTGGGCACAGGCGGTGGGATGGGTGCCGCCGCATCCGATGGATCCGCATCCCGTGCCGGATGGATGACCACCGCGGGCACGCCGCCGAGCGTGGTCCACCAGCTCATGCGCAGCAGGCTGCGCGGGAACTGTCCGGGCATGGTCACCACCGCATCACCCTGGATTGTGCTGCTCGGGGCCGGGACTCCCGGGAGTGGGCATGTAGAGCAGCACATGCTGCTCGCGCCCGTAGGAGCGGACCTCGGGCCCCGAGAATCCCGCGATCGGGAGATCCTCTTCGCCCGGAAGGTCCGGCAGCCGCAGCACCAGGAACGCCTTGGGCGCCATCACCGCGCGAAGCCGTGCGCACTGCTCAGTGATGCGCGTCATGCCTTCCGGTGTGCGCGCGACCTCAAACGGCGGATCCATGAAGACGACATCGACCGGGGCAGGTGCGAGCCCGATCACGCCGGGCCCGAGCGCATCGGCCTGCACCGCATTGACGCGGTCGCCGACGCCAAGGATCGCGATGTTGGCGCGCAGGTAGTCGAACACCTGCCTCTCCTGCTCCACGCACAGGACGCGACCCGCGCCGCGGCTGGCTGCCTCGATCCCCATCGTGCCCGGACCTGCAAAGAGGTCGAGCACGTGTGCTCCATCGAACCAGCCGCGCAGCACGTTGAAGATCGCCTCCTTGGTGCGCGCGCCCATCGGTCGCGTGACATGGCCAGGAGGTGCCTGCAGCATCCGCGACCGCAGCGAGCCTCCAAGGATCTTGAGCATGGGCGCCGATCGTAGGCATCCGCGGCCCGTCACGGGTCGGTCGGCGGCGCCGTATGCGGTGGCACGTGGCGGCACGGCGCGGGAGGCGCGGCGTATCGCGCGCGCGCGTGGGATACCGTGCGCGCATGCTCCTGGACCTCCTGTGCGCGATGGTTGTGGCAAGCCGGTTTTCCGCACCGGTCGAGGTCGCGCGCACCGCGGCGATCGAAGAGGGCATCGGGCTCATCCTGAAAATGCAGGAAGGCGACGGCTCCTCGGAGTGGCCATACGAAGGCGTCTACCGGGTGCGCGGACGGATCCCCGAGGGCTACCGCGTGGGCGGCACCGCGATCGTCGCGGAGGCTCTCGTGCGGATGCCGGGCTACTCGAGCGATGCGGCGCGGCAGGCGGCGGTGAAGCGGGCGATCGAGTTCATCTGCGCGAAGACATCCGAGCCGAGCCTCGCCATCGATACCTACACCGGCGGCTACGACGTGCGCGGATGGGGGGCCTGCTACGCGGCACGCGCGCTGCTTGCGGTCCGCACCTGCGGCGCGGTGCCCGAAGGGATGGGCGCGCGACTGGAGGAGACGCTGCGGTGGTATGTCGACACGCTCCAGCGACTCGAGATCCCCGAGACGGGCGGATGGAACTACGCACGCGAGCCCGGCGCCGAGACGCCCTCGCGCGCGAGTCCCTTCATGACCGCACCCTGCCTGCAGGTGCTCTTCGAGGCGCGTGCGCAGGGGATCGCGGTCGACGAAGGCGTCGTCACTCGGGCCCTTGACGCGCTCGAGCGATGCCGAACGGCGGAGGGGAACTTCGCGTACTCGGCGTCGGCGCAGACACGTGAGCCGCAGCGTTCGATGCCGGGCGCGACGGGACGAATGGTCAGCGGCGAGATGGTGCTGATGCTGGCCGGTCGCGGCAGCCCGGAGCGGGTGGCCGCAGCCATCGATGCGTTCGTGGCCTACTGGCAGGAGCTTGAGCGGCGCCGCGCCAGGACAGGCACCCACGTGCCGCCCTACGGTGTGGCACCCTACTACTTCCAGTTCGCGCACTGGTATGCCGCGCAGGCGGCTGAGCTGCTTGAGGGTGCCCAGCGTGAGGAGTGCCGGAGGAGGGTGGCGGCGCTCGTGTGGGCGACCCGGTCGAGCGGGGGAGCGTGGAACGACCGTGTCTTTCCGCGTTCTGCGGCCTTCGGCACGGCGACGGCCATGCTCGCGCTCGAGGCACCGAACCTGCCCGCACCCGCCCGCTGGTCGCAACCGGAATCTGCCGACCGCTCGCGCTAGCCGAACGGGCGGCGATCTTCGCGCAAGTCCCTTCACTTGACGCGCGTGCGGAGTACACTTGACACTTCACTCGCGGCGAAGAGCCCTGGTGGGAACGCCAGCCGCGAGCCTCTCCGACACCACGATGAGCACAACCCAGTCTTCGGCATCACAGGCCGCCTCAGCCAGCCATCCCGCGCCCGTCCAGGGCACGCCGGCCAATGGCGGTCCTCCGGGCGACGCCGCGCGAGCTCGCGCGGCGCGCTCGACGCTGGACTCTGCATGGACGATCGATGACTCCGCGGACACCTACCAGACTCGCCTCTGGGGCAAGGGATTCTTCGACATCAATGGGAAGGGCCATGTGGTTGTGCGCCCGACGCGCACGCCGGGCCGTGAGGTCGACCTTCATGAGGTCGTGATGGGCATGCGCGAGCGCGGGCTGCGCACGCCCGTGCTCATCCACTTCAGCGACCTGCTCGAGCGGCGCCTCCAGGACATGCACGAGGCCTTCGGCGCGGCTATCCGCGAGAACGGCTACAAGGGCATCTACTGCGGCGTGTACCCCATCAAGGTCAACCAGCAGCGCCGTGTGGTCGAGGAAGTGCGCCGCTACGGCGGTCCGCTGGGGTTCGGCCTCGAGGTCGGATCGAAGCCTGAGCTCCTTGCTGTGATGGGGATGACCTGCGACACGCCGGACCGCCTCATCATCTGCAACGGCTTCAAGGAGGAGAAGTACATCGCCTTCGTGACGCTTGCCGCGAAGCTCGGCCGCAACATCATCCCCGTGATCGAGAACATCACGGAGCTGCGGCTGATCCTCGAGTCGTCCGAGCAGTACGGCGTGCGGCCGAAGATCGGCGTGCGCGTCAACCTGTCGACGCCAGGCGCGGGCCGCTGGCGCCACTCCTCTGGCGCGAAGGCCAAGTTCGGGCTCTCGCTCACGGAGGTGCTCGAGGTCTTCGGCATCCTGAAGGAGCGCGGCATGCATGACTGCCTGCAGCTGCTGCACTGCCACATGGGAAGCCAGATCCATGACATCCGGCAGGTGAATGCGGGCGTCAACGAGCTCGCACGCATCTACACCGAGCTCGCGCTCATGGGCGCGGGCATGAAGTACCTCGACGTCGGTGGCGGCCTCGGCATCGACTACGACGGAAGCCAGACGAGCTTCGAGTTCAGCACCAACTACACGCTGCCCGAGTACGCCAGTTCAGTCGTCTACAAGATCATGTCGGTGTGCGACGAGGAGGGCGTGCCGCACCCGACGATCGTCACCGAGTCAGGCCGCGCGATGGTCGCGCAGCAGTCGGTGCTCATCTTCGACACGCTCGGCGCAAACAGGCCCGACCGTCACCAGCCGCCAGCGACGCTGCCCGCCGTGCCCGAGGGCGCGGAGCCGCTGCCGCGTCCGCTCGTGGACCTGTGGGACACGTGGCGCAGCGTGAGCGACCGGCGCCTTGTGGAGCAGTACCACGATGCCCTCGAGGCGCGCGACGAGGCGCTCCGGCTCTTCTCCGTCGGCTACATGACGCTCGCGCACCGGGCGCTCGTGGAGCAGCTCTTCTGGGCCACGTGCGCGAAGGTCCGCGACCGCGCGCGCGAGCTCGGTGACGAGGCGCCCGAGGAGCTCGGCGACCTCGAGGTCGCGCTGTCGGACACCTACTTCTGCAACCTCAGCATCTTCCAGAGCTTGCCGGACATCTGGGCGATCCACCAGCTCTTCCCGATCATGCCGATCCACAGGCTCGACGAGCGCCCGACGCGCAAGGCGACGCTCGCGGACATCACCTGCGACAGCGACGGCAAGATTGACCGGTTCGTGGACGACCACGACATCAAGCGCTTCGTTGAGCTGCACGACACGAAGGAGGGCGAGCCCTACTTCATCGGCGCGTTCCTCGTGGGCGCGTACCAGGAGACGCTTGGCGACCTCCACAACCTCTTCGGCGACACGCACGTCGCGCACGTCAAGCTCGACGAGCACGGCCAGTGGTGGATCGACGAGATCGTCGAGGGCGACTCGGTGCGCGAGGTTCTGCAGTATGTGCAGTTCGATGCGAGCCGCCTCGCGGCCGAGATCCGGCGCGAGTGCGAGCGCGCGGTCCGCCAGCGGCAGATGACCGTCGGCGAGAGCCAGGCTCTTGTGCGCGCGTACGAGCGCGGGCTCGCGGGCTACACCTACCTCGAAGTCGGCGAGTGACGCTCAGGGCGCGTGGGGCGGCCGGAACGCCAGCCTCGCGGCGCTCACGTCCGGGTGGCAGTCGAAGACGCGGTCAAGCCGCGAGATCCGCACCACCTGCATGAGCGTGCCGCGCAGGCCTGCGACCTTCACGTCGCCGCCGACCTTGCGCATGCGGTGGTGCAGCAGGAGGATCGACGCGAGCCCGGTGCTCGAGAGAACCTCAAGCCTCGTGCAGTCAAGGATCACCTTGCTGATGCCACCCTTGAGGAGCGACTGCACCGAGTCGGCAAGCTGGCCCGCGGTGCTCGAGTTGAGCCCGCCATCGGCCACCACGGTCATTATGTCGCCGTCGATCTCGCTGACATACGTCTCCATCGCTATCCCTCCGTGACCCGCATCGTGACGAGGTCCTGCACGTCAACGAGGCCGATCGGGCAGCCTGCGGCATCCACCACCGGAATCTCATCAAGCCGGCGCTCGCGCACAAGGCGCACCGCATCGCGCACGAGCGCATCCGAAGGCAGCGTGCACGGGTGCATTGTCATCACGCTGGCGATCGGCTGCTGCAGCACAGCCACGCCGTGCGAGTTCAGGTGCCTGCGCAGGTCGCCGTCGGTGAAGATGCCGGAGAGGCGGCCCTGCGCATCGACGAGCATCAGCGCGCCCGCGCGGCGGCCCTCGCCGGCCGCAGCAAGCGCCTGCTGCACCGAACACGTGTCGGCGACCACGGGCAGGTTGTCGCCAACCCTGAAGCGCAGCACCTCGGTGATGCCCTTGAGGCCTGCGCCAAGCAGCCCGCCGGGGTGGCGGCGGCGGAAGTCATCATGCGTGAACTCTCGCCGGCGCGAGACTGCGAGCGCCAGCGCGTCGCCCACCGCGAGCATCGCGGCCGTGGATGCAGTGGGCGCCAGCCGTAGCGGGCACGCCTCCACAATGTCCCCGAGCGCCAGGTGGGCATCGCACGCCTTTGCGAGGCTTGTGTCGCCGCGGCACGAGATGCCGATCCGGCGCACGCCGTCGGCCCTGAGGATCAGCGCGAGGTTGACGACCTCCTCAGTTTCGCCGCTGTAGGAAAGCAGCAGGGCCGCGTCCTCGCGCCGGATTCTGCCCAGGTCTCCGTGCACAGCCTCCGCCGGATGGACCACATGCGATGGCTGCCCGAGGCTGGCCATGGTCGCCGAGATCTTTGCGCCCACAAGCCCGCTCTTGCCCATGCCGGCCACCACGATCAGCCCGGTGCACCCGCTAAGGAGCTCCACGGCGCGGGTCCAGTCCTCGGCGGTTTCGGAATCCTGGCGGACCCGCTCGGCGATCGAGCTGATGCTCGAGGCCTCGGCCTCGAGGGCCTCGGCGATGAAGCGGGTCTCCTCGTTGGCCGCGACGGGCATGCGAGGCAGGGTACCGGATACCTTCCGGCGATGCCCCTGCAGGATGACTACGAGGTGCGCCTGTCGAGCTTCCAGGGTCCGCTGGACCTGCTGCTTTTCCTGGTGCGGCGCGCCGAGGTCGACATCCGTGACATCCCGATCCACACGATCGCCGAGCAGTACTTCGCGTTCCTGAAGCACATCGACCGCATTGACGTTGACCTCGCCGGCGAGTTCCTCGTGATGGCTGCAACGCTCGTCGAGATCAAGAGCCGTACCCTCACGCCGCGGCAGTCGGGCGAGGGGTCCGAGGACTCGCCGACCGACGCGCTCGATGCCGCCGACCCGCGATTCGAGCTCGTGCGCCAGCTGCTCTCGTACCAGCGCTACCGCACCGCGGCCGAGTCGCTCGATGCGCTGCGTCACGAGAGCGCGCGGCGCTGGCCAGCCGGTGGCCATGGTGGTGACGTTCCCGACGACGCGGACGCGCAAGATTCGATCGAGATTGAGGATGCGCACATCCTCGACCTTGTCGAGGCGTTCGAGCGCATCATTGCGGCGGTGGACCTGACGCGCCTCGGGGACCACCGCGTCGAGTACGACGACACGCCGATCAGCCTGCACCAGGCCGACATCGTGGACAGGCTCGGGCGCGCGACGCGGAGGAGCCTCTCTCTGCAGCAGGTGATGGAGGGCCGCACGCGCGGCGAGATGATCGGCCTCTTCCTGGCGCTGCTCGAGCTTGCCCGCAACCAGCAGGTCGAGATCCGGCAGGATGATCCGGATGCGTCGGTCGAGATCGCGCTGCGCGAGATCCCGCTCGGCGCAGACGCGAATTCCCAAACCGAGCTGCAGCAACTGTCCGATACAGACGAGTCATGATGACCCGATCGATCCGCGCCAGGATGGCGCTCGTCGCTGCGTGTTCGGCCCTCGCGATGGCCGCTGGCGCCCAGCCTGCCCGCGCCGACCTCGGCGCCGAGATCTCCCGCGCGGTCTCCGCGACAGGCCTCAAGAAGGCGCGCATCGCCGTGAGCGTGCGGCGTGTGGACGCTCCTGGCGACACCGCTGCGCGATCTCTGCCGTCAGTCTCGATCCTCGCTGGGGAGCCGCTCGTCCCGGCAAGCAACATGAAGCTGGTCACGACCGGCGCCGCGCTGCTGACGCTCGGCGCCGACTTCGCGTTCCGCACGAGGCTCGTGCTTGATGGAGACCGGCTCGTGATCGTGGGCGACGGCGACCCCGCCTTCGCCGACCCGACGCTCCTCGCCGAGTCCGTGATGACGCTGCCCAACGGCACCGTGAAGCAGGGGATCACGGTGGAGGACCTTGTCGGCGCATGGGTGCGGGCGGTGGCCGCGTCAGGCATCAGGTCCGTGCGCGAGGTGATTGCCGACGACCGCATCTTCGCGCGCGAGGGCCATCACCCGGTGTGGCCGCGCGACCAGCTCACCGAGTCGTACTGCACGCCGCCGAGCGGGCTCAACTTCCACGTCAACGCGCTGCGCATCTGGCCCAAGCACGTGGCCGGAGCCGCGCCCGACCTCTCGCGCATGGAGCCCGCGATCCCGGGCCTCGACATCCGCAA
>CAYPOZ010000129.1:0-7355 GCA_964412415.1 uncultured Isosphaeraceae bacterium
GGCCGCCCTTGCCCGGCGTGGTGCCGCCCACCATGCGCGTGCCGTAGTCGAGGCATCCCTTGGTGTGGAATGCTCCTGCGGCGCCGGTGATGCCTTGGCAGATGACCCGAGTGTTGCCGTCGACGAGAATTGACATGGGTCGCTAAAGATAGCACCAGCGGCGTGTTGCGTGCCGGCGCCGCTTCGCTTGAAATGGCGCGATGAGCACCGCAGCGCGCAGCAAGGGTCTGACCTACAAGGAAGCGGGCGTCGATATCGATGCGGGCGAGGAGGTTGTCGACCGCATCAAGCCGATCCTGCGCCGTACGTACGGGCCGCGCGTGCTCGGCCGTCATGGCGGATTCGCGGGAATGTTCCGCCTCGACTTCAACGAGAAGCTCTTCAAGCGCAACTACAAGGACCCTGTGCTTGTGGCGTGCACCGACGGCGTGGGCACAAAGGTGATGCTCGCGGCGGAGCGGCGCATCTTCGACACGGTGGGCATCGACTGCGTCGCGATGAACGTCAACGACCTCATCGTGCAGGGCGCGGAGCCGCTGATCTTCCTCGACTACCTCGGTCTCTCGAAGCTCGATCCCGATGACACGACCGCGATGATCGAGGGCGTCGCGCGCGGATGCGAGATCGCCGGTTGCGCGCTCATCGGTGGCGAGTGCGCCGAGATGCCGGGCATCTACAGGCCAGGTGACTTCGACATTGCCGGGTTCTGCGTGGGCGTCGTCGAGCTTGATCGTGCGATCGACCCGATGCGCGTGAAGAAGGGCGATGTGGTGATCGGCCTCGAGAGCTCAGGTATCCACTCGAACGGGTACACGCTGGTGCGCCGCATCGTGGCGGATGCGAAGCTGGACCTTGACGCCGCCTACGAGGAGCTTGGTCCGGTGTGGGGTGCGGAGCCGCTGTGGAAGCTGCTGCTCGAGCCGACGCGCATCTACGCGAAGCCGATCGTGCGTCTGCTGGCGAGCTACAAGAAGAAGCGCGTGGTGAGCGGGATGGCGCACATCACCGGCGGCGGACTGCCCGGCAACGTGTGCCGCGCGCTGCCCAAGACTCTTGATGCGGTGATCGACAAGCGGTCGTGGACTCCGCATCCGGTGTTCCCGTTCCTGCAGAAGCACGGCGGCGTGGACACGGAGGAGATGTTCCGCGTCTTCAACATGGGCATCGGCTACACGCTGATCGTGCGGCCCGACTTCGCCGATGGCGTGATGGCGAAGCTGCGCAAGTACGGCGAGGCGCCGCACGTCATCGGCCGCATCGAGAAGGGCACCGGCGAGGTGCGCTGGGGGTAGGGCTACTACCCGCAGGTTCCCCACGCTGCGAGTAGCGCGGCGAGGTCAGCACCGTCGACGCTCCCGTTCGCGTTGAAGTCGCACACGGTCTGTGCGTTGGTCGGGCCCCACTGCGAAAGGAGTATCGCCAGGTCGGCTCCGTCGGTCTGCCGATTCGGGAACAGGTCCGTGGGGCAGCACGGGTGACCCCCCTCGCAGCAGTCGAGCCTCGCGTTGCCGTTCGCATCGAGTCCGGGCGAGAGGGAGATCTGGGTCGCGTCAACAACCCCGTTGGCGTCACAGTCAGGGGCATACACGCGGATGTGCGTGCCGAACATGTCGCCGTGGCAGTTTCCGAGGCCGTCAGTGACCAGCTGGATCACCGCGCTCTGCGGGGAGTCAATGAGGGCCGCGACAGGACCCTGCGTGGACGCGGTGACCGTGCGGGTCCATGCCAGCGCATCGCCAATCTTGAGGTCGAAGCGCGCGCCGTTCACCGATGTCGAGGCCACCGAGACCTCGATCAGGATCTTCAGCGGTCCACTGATGTTCGGGGACCACTGGCGAATCGGCCGCAGGACACCTTGAGCCGGCGTGTTGCACGGGCTCGAGGTGTTCGTGTGGCCTATCTCGCTGCCGAGAAACGCATAGCTCTGG
Source organism: uncultured Isosphaeraceae bacterium (assembly GCA_964412415.1). Classification (GTDB taxonomy): domain Bacteria; phylum Planctomycetota; class Phycisphaerae; order Phycisphaerales; family SM1A02; genus ZLKRG44. The sequence continues at coordinate 1,929 of CAYPOZ010000129.1, forward strand.
TCGAGCGAGTTCCCGGCGCCGCCATAGCTAGGAGTCGCACACCATCCGTACGAGGGAACCTGGTAGGCCATGTCAAATGCGCCGGTCCCGTTTCCTCGGTCATACCGGTAGCGCCATCCCATCTGCCCCTGCATAAGGGAGTACTGCGCGATGGAGTCGGCAACGAGCATGTGCCCTTCGGGAGGCGCCTGACCGAATGCCGACATGACAGCGACGTGAGTCGAAACGATGGCGGTGGCGATGTGGCGCACGACTTGCTCCTGATCAGGATGCTGGAGGGCGGCGCTTGAGTCCGCCCCCTCCACTGATCCGCGGGTGGAGCCGACGTTCGGCACGTTATGGCCGGGATTTCGAATTCCTGCCCGGAGTTCCGGTAAGCGAGTGCCGTGCGAGTACAGAAGGGCAGGCGCCACCGCCGCCAGCGCGATCAGGATGGGAGTCCGCGTTGCCGCGAACATAGCCGCCAGGCCACGAGCGCCGTGCCGGGCATCGTTGCCATGCGGTTCCGAGAGGGTCAGCAGTCGAATCGCCTCGTTCGGGCCGAGGGGGCGCTGCTGGGCCTCCTGCGCGTTGTCGGCATGATCCGTCATCGCAGGACCTATCCACCAGATGGCTGCCCAACCCACCAGTCGAGCGAATCCCCGCATCATGATGTGCCGAGCGTCTCGATCATCTGGTCGATCGCGGCCCCGATGTCCTGCGGCGGAACGCCATCGTCGCGCAGCAGCCCGTGCAGCACGGAACGGATCCTCGGGGTGATTCGCCGGACCGCGTTGAAGCACTCCTGTCTGGTCATGCCGAGGGCGCTTGCGACCTGGTCGTACGTCATGCCCTCCATCACGTGCATGCGCAGGACCGCGTCATCCTGTTCGCGCCCCTCCGCGCAGAGGGATGCCTGCACACGCGCGTAGGCCTCGTTGACGAGCGAAAGCGCCCACGCGCGCTCGAACGCACGTGTCGCCTCATGCTCGGAGTCGGCGGCGATGGAGTGAAGGCCCGCTTGGCCTGGGGCTACGCCGCGCGGCGGCGCACCGGCATTGCGGCTGCGCTCGCGCATTCGGTCGCGAACCAGGCCGCGGCAGTGGAAGCTCATCGCATTCATCAGCCATCGGCGAAGTGGCATCCCGCTCTGGCGCCACCGTGCGAGGAAGTCGTCCTGCGAGAGGGCGCGCGCGAAGAATCCGCCCACAAGATCATCCGGCTCGCCGAGCTGCCGGAAGTCAGGCCCAGACACATACGCCGTGAGCGCCTTGGCGTACCTCATCATCAGGTGCTCGCGAAGCGCGCGGCGGACCTGCGCAACCTGCTCGCGTCGCACGGCAACACCCGGCGCACCGGCGTCAACATCACGCTCGGCATCGGCAATCGTGTCGAGCTGGACCGTGATCCAGGTCCCGTGCGTACTCGGGAAGTGATCCACCCCCGGCATGGGGGACAGATTAGTCCGCCCTGCGCAGCCACAATCTGCCCGAACTTTCGGCCTGCGATCCGCGTGTCGACCACCGGCTCGGGAGGATGTCGCCGCGCTCCCATTGATCGTCCAGGCCATGAATGCGGACCAGATTCAACCTCCGGCACCGGCAGTCCTACTTGCCCATAGTGGGAAAGTGGGCCATACTGACGGCATGGCCAAGTCCGACCAGATCAGCGCACGGAACACCGACTCCAAGGGGCGGCTCACGCTTGGCGAGGGGTTCAAGAACCGCACCGTGATCGTCGAGCAGCGGGGTGACGAGCTTGTGGTTCGTCTTGCGCGCGTGATCCCAGAGACAGAGGCGTGGCTGTATGCGAATGGGGAGGCGCTGGCATCTGTCCGACGCGGTCTCTCCCAGGCGAAGGCCAAGTCCTTCTCTCGAGAGCCGCCGGACCTGGCGGCTGCGCAGAGGCTTGCCCGGCGACTGAAGGATGAGTGATGCCGTTCCGCGTGCGGTGGACTGAGGAGGCGGAGTCGACCTTCCGCGCGCTTGAGGCGGCCGCACGGGCGTCGGCGCAGAGGCGGGAGCGGAGCAAGCGGGCCAAGTCCACTCCCGTGGAGGGGCTCTTCAGGCAGGTCGAGAAGTGCATCCGCCTGCTCCTCGCGGACCCGCGGCAACCAGGACTCAGGACGCGCGAGTACTCGTCCATCGAGAGTCCATTCGATCGTCGGCGAAAGGTCTTCGAGGCGTATGCGCAGAACCAGACTCCTGGCGCATACCGCGTGTTCTGGTGCTACGGGCCTGATCCCGGCGAGATCACGATCATCGCGATTGTGCGGCATCCATGAGGGGGCAGATCCGGCGAGGCCATTACGATTTCCGGATGGCCGATCAGCGCGACAGGTGCTGCGATCGACGCGTCTCGGAAGATGACTGGCCCGACCCGGAGCAGATGGCGATCTTCCGCCGCATGACCGCGGCGGAGCGCGTGCAGCTGGCATTTCGCTTGCGGGAAGATGCGATTCGCCTTCGACGTGCATGCCTGCGCGCAGAGCATCCGGGCGAAAGCGACTCACGCATCGAGGCGCGGGTGCGGGAGTGGACGACAGGCTTCCGTCGATAGGGCTCTGTCAGTCTTGGTGACCCCGCTCGGGTGCTGGATGCGCGCCGCCTGCATCTCCGAGCACTTTCCAGAAACGTCTGATTTCCCACTCGGGAAAATCGCGCAATCTGGAATCATGGAGAGCTAGATGCGGCCCGCGATGCCTCCGGTCATTCCCCGCGGCGGCGGGCCTTCTTCTCGGAGTCGCGGCGCTTCGAATCGAGGCGGCGCTCGACGCTGCCGCGCGTGGGCTTCGTCTTGCGGCGGCGCTTCGGCGGGATCGATGCGCGCAGCACAAGTGCGTGCAGCCGCTCCATGCACTCGTCGCGGTTGGCCTTCTGGGAGCGGTGCTCGCTCGCGGCGAAGCGCAGCGCGGCATCGGAACCCATGCCCACGAGATGCGCGCCCGCCATCGACTCGAGCCGCATGCGTCCGGCGTCGTCGATGCCGCCGATCGCGGCAATTGCGACGCGAAGCTCAGCCTTCGTCTCGGTCTTGTTGACGTGCTGGCCGCCGGGCCCGCCTGAGCGCGAGAAGGAGAACTCGAGCGCGGACGGCTCCACCCACGCGCGCGGGCCGAGCGAGATCGCGTTCTCGGGGCGCGCTCGTGGCATCGGATTGTGCGGATGCTCCGGTAGGCTCACGGGGTGCATTCTCGCCTGTACGAGCGGTTCGTGTGCGTGTTCGGCGCAAACGCCATGGCGTGCGGCATGTGCTGGGCCGATGCGGCGGTGCAGCAGGGGGCGGCGCCCGCACCAGCGCCCGCACCCGAGCGCGAGGCCAGCGCCCTGATGCCGCCGCCGTGGGATGACGCGCTGCACATCGAGATCAGCCCGGGCGCATGGTTCGCGCGCCTGCGCGGTACCACGCAGCTCAGCCCCGGCAGCGTGACGCTCGATGCCGAGACCGACCTCTCCGTCAACTCCAACGAGACCAGCTTCACCGGCGAGGCGTGGGTCTCGTGGGGGGGCTTCTACTCGGTGGGCGTCTCCGGATTCTCCTTCGAGACATCCGGCACCGGCACGTCGCAGGTCACGGGCACCTACGGATCGATGGCGGTGAGCGCAGGCGACACGCTGTCGAGCTCGTTCGACGCGTGGATGGTCAACGTGGAGTTCGACTACACGATCTGGCGTCCCTTTGCGGACCAGGTGACTCCGTGGTCGGAGCCGAGCGGCCGCAAGCCTCAGGCGGCGGGCAGCGGAGGCAGCTCCGCAGACCTGCGGTTCAACGCGATCGCCGCCGCCGGCTGGCTGCAGACCGACTTCTCGACGAGCAACTCCACGGCCGGCGGATCCGAGTCGTGGGAGCGTGGCGCGTTCTTCCTGCAGGCCGGCGGCGGAGTCGACCTTCGCATCAATCCAGGCAGCACGCTGCCGATCTTCAAGTGCATTGACGTTGGAGTGGCTGGCGGCGTGGGCACGAGCTTCACGCGCGACGAGTACATCGTCTTCGTGCGCGCCGGGATCACCGGGTACGTCACTCCGAACGTCGGCGTCGAGTTCGGCTACCGAATGCTCAACTTCGAGGTTTCGCCAGGCTCCGGCAGCAACTGGGATGGAAGCATCCAGGGCCTGTACGGCGGCATGTCGGTGAGGTTCTGAGCGGTCGTCGCATGGCTCATCGCCGCCCACCACGACAGGCGCCCGCTGCGCATCCGCGACCTGACACGCCGTCGATACGTCTGCACGAGCTGATCGCCGCAGGCAAGGGCGCGATCCGCACCGGCCGCGAAGGCCGCATGTCGCGCGCGAAGCTGCGGCACACGCTGCTGACGCTGATGCCCGACCGCATCACCGGAGGATCGCTGCGGCGGAGACACCTGCTTTCCCCGATCGCGCTGCGCGAGATCGAGCTCAAGGTGCCCAACTGGCCCGCGGCGTTCGAGGGAATTCGCATCGGTCACGTGTCGGACCTTCATGTGGGCGACCTGATGCCCGTGTCGCGGGCGATCGATGTGGTCGAGGCGCTGGGCAAGGCGAAGCCCGACCTCCTTGCGTGCACGGGCGACGTGGTCGACCTCCACATCGAGGGAGCTGAGCCGGTGTTCGAGGCGATCGGCGACGTGCGCGCGCAGCTCGGCCGGTTCCTGGTGCTCGGCAACCACGACCATCTTGACGATGCGCGCAAGCTCATGCGCCTTGCGCGCGGTGCGGGAATCCAGACGCTGGTTGACGAGTGCGCGCCGCTTCGCGCCAAGGGCGACAGCCTGGTGGTCGGCGGCATCGACTGGGCATCGACGATCCGCGACAACGCGCAGCGCGTGCGCGGTCTCGTGCGGGAGGTGGGCGCTCCGCACCTGCTGCTGGCGCACAACCCCAAGGCGTTCCGCGAGGCTGCGCGGCTGGGCGTGGCGCTCACGCTCGCCGGGCACACGCACGGCGGCCAGTTCTCGGTGCGCAACGGTGGCCACCCGAAGGATGCGCGGGCGGCAGCCAAGCGTGCGCTGCGCGCAGGCCTCTACCACGAGGCGGGATCGCACCTCTTCGTGACGACGGGCGCCGGGTCGTGGTTCACGCTGCGGGTGAACTACCCGGCGGAAGTGGCGATCATCACCGTGACGCGCGCGCCGTAGGCGCGGATGCGCTACTGCTTTGCGCGCAGCGGGGCACCGCCGTCATCAGGCTTTGGCGTGCCGGCACTGGTGCCGGCAGTGGAGTTGCCCTGGCCGCGGTCATCGTGGTGCGAGCCCTCGTGTCCGCCCGTCAGCAGCAGCGTGCCCACGGTGATGACGCATGCGGCCAGCGCCTCGGTGAGCAGCCCGTAGCCGAGCGCCACGCCGATCGCGCCGCACATGAAGAGGCTCACCGATGTGGTGATGCCGCGCAGCGCGTTGTGCTCGCGGAAGATGAAGGCGGCGCAGACGAAGCCAATGCCTGTCACCACCTGGCCTGCGACGCGCGTGACGTC
>CAYPOZ010000130.1:0-3397 GCA_964412415.1 uncultured Isosphaeraceae bacterium
TCATCTCGGGGCCGGTCACGCCGTGCGGGAACCCCGGGTAGTTCTCGACCTCGGTCGTCAGCATCAGCTGCCCGCCCGGCAGCACCGGGGCCGGATCCGAGCGCGGCACGCCGACGATGCACAGCGGGTTGAGGTTCGCGCGCGCCGCGTAGATCGCCGCAGTCCATCCTGCGGGACCGGACCCGATGATCACCACCCTTTCGATGCCTGATTCAGCTGCGCTCATTGGATGATCCCCTGCTCACGGGCGAGCGAACGGAGCGGCGGCCAGACGAGGATGTCGCCCGCAGCGCCGTCGTCAGTGTGGTTTGTGCCGCCGCCATCCTCATGGTCTGCGCCGCGCGACCACAGCATGCAGCCCTTGACCTTCACGCGGCCGATCGGCGTGTCGACGGTCTCCGTCGACGACCCGAGGTCGCGGAACCCGAAGTGGCCGCCCTTCTTGTCGAAGGGATCGAAGTCGAACCGCTTGCTGGCGAAGACGGCATAGGCACGCTCGATGTCGCGGGGCCACGTCTTGCGGAACTCGAGGTAGTAGCCGCAGAGGCCCGCGCTCGTCGCCGTGCCGTTGATCTGGACCGCGAGCACCCACCGCCACCCAAACGCACGCTGGATGTCGCGGATCAGCGAGGTGACCGCCGCGTAGCGCACAGGATTGGCGCGCGCGAACTCTGTCGGCGCGGACTGGAACGGCGTGTACGGGCGAACGTTCCAGCGGCGCCACCAGTCGTCGTAGATGTCCTGGAGCTTGTCGACGCTCGGGTCAAGGTCCGAGTGCAGTTCCGCCACCTGGCGCCAGAGCCGCGAGGTGCCGAACCGGTCGAGCTTCCGGTCGCCCCCGTACTGCGCTGAAAGTACGGCCGCGAAGCGCTCGATGTCGGGCTTGCCGCGCTCGGAGAAGACGCCCTTGAGGACCGCCTCCGCCACGAGCCGGTCGCCCTCGGGCATCGCCAGGCGCCGCAGCTTCTCGTTGTCCGTGGGCTTCAGGAAGGGGTACTCGTCAAGCGACAGCTTCTTGAGCAGCGGCACCTTGAGCGAATCCAGGTTCGTCCACAGCACGTCGCGGTGGATCGAGAGCGCCTGGGAGAGCGACTGCATCGCGAAGAGCTTCTCCTCGAGCAGCGGCTGCTCCACGAGCTGCCGCAGCACGCGCAGCCAAGCGACGCCAATCGCAAACGCCTGCTCGTGCTGCCCCTCCGCGCACAGCCGGTACATCTCCGCAGTCGCGTAGACGCCAAGCGTGCGCACCGCGCCGAAGTAGCGGAACTCGATCTGCCCGAGGGAGTCGCCGCCTCCCACGCGGATCACCACGCCAGAACTGCGCCATGAGTCCGGAACGGATGCCGTCCCGTAGGGCATCGCGAACACCAGCGCGTCCTGAGCCTTGACGAGCGCCTGCCCCACCGCGGGGTTGGCCTTCGACCACGCCGAGACCTTCGCCCAGTCACCTCCGCCGGGCCAGACGCTAGATGCGTCGAACTGCGGACCGACCTCGACCGGACACGGCGTCGCCGCCACCAGCGCACCCATCACCGCCTGCGCGCTCCGGTTGCGCTCGCTCACCTTGAATGGCTCTAGGCCGTTGAGTGCCGCAACGAGCTCCGTGTCCTCTATGACGGTGGCGGTTGCCCCTGCAGGAGCCTGCGCCTGGGCTGGCGCTGTGCCCAGTAGGAACGCGGGTGCCCAAAGGCAGATGGCGCTCAGGCTGGCCAGGCCAGCGCCCACGACCTGCCCGCAAATCGGATGCAATCGAGTCAGACCACGCATGGGATGCGGAGGGTAGCACAGCCCGCTGGGCTACACTCGCCCGCCCACCGCATCCCAAAGGAGAGTTGACGATGATCGTTGGCGTACCAACTGAAGTGAAGACAGACGAGTTCCGCGTCGGCATGCGACCCGTCGGCGTCGAGTTGCTCGTGCGCGAGGGCCACTCGGTGCTCGTGCAGTCGGGCGCAGGCAACGGGAGCGGATTCAGCGACGAGCAGTACGCCTCCGCAGGCGCGCGCCTCGTGCCTGACGCGAAGGACGTCTGGTCCGGCGCCGACATGATCGTGAAGGTGAAGGAGCCCCAGCCTCAGGAGATCCCGATGATCCGTCCTGAGCAGACGCTGTTCACCTACTTCCACTTCGCCGCCGACCGCGAGCTGACCGTGGGATGCCTCGAGAGCCGCTGCATCGCCGCCGCCTACGAAACGCTCACCGACGACAATGGCAACCTCCCCCTACTGACGCCGATGAGCGAGGTTGCCGGGAAGCTGTCGGTGCAGGAGGGCGCGAAGTACCTCGAGCGCCCCTTCGGCGGAGCCGGCGTGCTGCTCGGCGGCGTGCCCGGCGTTGCGCCTGGGCATGTCCTGGTCATCGGCGGCGGCGTGGTCGGCACATGCGCCGCGCGCATGGCCGCAGGCCTTGGCGCGGACGTCGTCATCCTCGACGTGAACCTCGAGCGGCTGCGCTGGCTCAGCGAGGTGATGCCGCCAAACGTGAGCTGCGTCTTCAGCGATCCCCAGGCGATCCGCGAGCGCCTCACGTGGGCGGACCTCATCGTCGGCGCCGTGCTGCTGCCCGGTGCGCGTGCGCCCAAGCTGATCCGCAAGGCCGACCTTGCCCACATCCGCCCAGGATCCGTCATCGTCGATGTGGCGATCGACCAGGGCGGATGCGTCGAGACCGCGCGTGTCACGACCCACCGGAACCCGACGTACGTTGTCGATGGGGTCGTCCACTACTGCGTCGGCAACATGCCCGGCGCCGTTGCGCGCACCTCGACGCAGGCGCTCACGAACGCCACGCTCCCATGGGTGCTCAAGCTTGCGCGTGTCGGTGCCGACCAGCTCGCACACATGGACCATCACTTCGCCAACGCGATCAACATGACTCGCGGCACGCTCACCAACAAGGCGGTTGCCGAGGCGCACGACCTCGAGTTCGAGCCGCTTCCGGCATGAGCGTCCCCGCCTCCGCGCCCGAGGTCCCCGCGCGCGTCAACGTGCTCCTTCTCGGCACCGGCGGGCGCGAGTCCGCGCTCGCATGGAAGCTGCGCCAGTCGCCGCGGCTGGGAACGCTCTGGGTGCAGCCGGACGCAAATGCCCAGCTGCTGCAGCTTGGCACGCCCTGCCCGGAGAAGATCGACTTCCGGGCAAAGTTCCACCTCGATCGGTGGCTCGACCGCAATGACGTGCAGCTGATCGTGGTCGGCCCGGAGGGCCCGCTCGCCCAAGGTGCGGTGGATGCGCTGTCGCGCGCCGCTGATCCTGCCCGCGGCATCGCGCCCCGACTGGTGTTTGGCCCGGTAAAGGCTGCAGCGCGTCTTGAGGGAGACAAGGCCTTTGCCAAGCAGGTCATGCGCGAGGCGCGCGTGCCCACCGCCGAGGCGCGCACCTTCACCTCGCTCGAGTCG
>CAYPOZ010000130.1:3407-4716 GCA_964412415.1 uncultured Isosphaeraceae bacterium
TGACGGTGTGCGCCGGCGCAGCGGATGCAGTCGCGGCACTGAAGCGCTGCATGGACCGCAAGGAGTTCGGCGACGCCGGAGCAACGGTGCTCATAGAGGAGCGCCTCGAGGGCCAGGAGCTCAGCGTGCTCGCGCTTGTGGATGGCCGCACGGTCACCGTGCTTGACCCGTGCCAGGACCACAAGCAGGTCGGCGAGGGCGATGTCGGCGCGAACACCGGCGGCATGGGCGCCTACTGCCCGACCCCGCTCGCCGACAACGAGCTGATGCGCACAGTCTCGCGCGATGTCCTGGTGCCTACGGTGGATGCGCTGCGGCGCGACGGCATCACCTTCCGCGGCGTGCTGTACGCCGGCCTGATGCTCACGCCATCCGGACCCAAGGTGCTTGAGTTCAACACGCGCTTCGGCGATCCCGAGACCCAGCCGCTCATGGCCCGCCTGCAGGGTGACCTTGTCGAGATCCTTTGGCGAACCGCGGCTGGAACCCTCGACGGCGCCGAGATCGACTTCGATTCCCGCGTGGCCTGCGCAGTGGTGGTGTGCTCGGGCGGATATCCCGGACCGGTCACCAGCGGGTTCCCTATCGATGGGCTCGACCGTGCGACTCAGGTTGCGGGACCTGGGGAGGAGGTCATCCTCTTTCATGCAGGAACAAAGCGCACCGATGACGGCCAGGTCGTGACACACGGCGGGCGCGTGGTCACAGTTGTGGGGCTGGCCTCCGACCTTGCGGCTGCGCAGGCGGTCGCCAATCGGGCGGCAGCCTGCATCCGGTTCCCGGCCGCCTTCTTCCGAACCGACATTGGGCACAGGGTGCTGCGCTCCCCCGCCGCCCGATAGTTCCGGCTAGGTCCGAAAATCCTGCAGCCGCGTTGTGGGTCCTCTCGTATAGGGTTAGACTCGGGACTGGTCGCCGCTTGGGGCGACCGAGTCCGAGACGTTTCGCCCCCACGAGAAGAGTCGGAGTTTTTCTCATGCCATCACGGCCCCTACTTCGCGCTGTCGTTGCAACCATGGCGGCCGCGGTCCTCGCGACCGTGGTCGTTGACCAGGAAGTCGCTGCGCGAACGCTCCTCGACAAGAGCCGGCAACCGGACCGCGCCACCGTTTCCAAGGGCGGGGCCACCCCGACGTCGGGCGGCGCGTCCGCAGTCCGCGGCACCGCCTCCAAGGATCCTTCCCGACTGCAGCTCCCCATGCACCCGGTGAAGGGCACGCTTGAGCACACCGGGCGTCTCATCGTCAAGTTCACCGACGGCCTTGGCGTTCGCGCGCAGCGCCGTCTGTCACCGGCACTCGCGTCGGAT
>CAYPOZ010000130.1:4773-7317 GCA_964412415.1 uncultured Isosphaeraceae bacterium
GCTCGCCCGGTACGGGGCCAGGATCCGCCAGGCGATCGACCTCGACACCGACGTCATCGAGGGGCTCCGGATGCGCGCGTTCCAGCGCAGCGGACGCATCCAGCCCGACCTGCGCGCCATGATGCTCATCGAGGGCATCGGCGAGCAGGTACTGGTCACCGCAGCGCAGGAGCTGCTGATGCTGCCCGAGGTGCAGTGGGTCGAGATCGAGCGCAAGACGGAGCTCGCCGGCGGCGGTGGCTGCGAGGGATGCGGCGAGCCGGGATGCCCGCCGTGCACGTCAGCGCATGGCGGACCGTTCTGTGGCGACGGCGGATGCTGTGAGGCTGTCGGTGCGGTGCGTCCCATCTGCACTCTGCCCATCGACGAGGGCGGACAGTGGGACGAGGTGTGCGCGGCGCTCGCGAACATGATCTGTGGCCCGAGCGCCTTCGGCGGCGGCGGCTACGACACCTGCCTTCAGCCTCCAGGCCTTCCGCCGACTCCGATCTACTACGAGGAGTCGGTCATCTTCGGCGGCAGCTGCTTCATCCCGCGCGTCGGAGTCGGATGCCAGGAGGCCGAGTGCTGCCGCAACACGTGCTTCGCTGACGTGACGTGCTGCACGATCAGCTGGGACGAGGAGTGCGCGGCACTCGCCATGGGACTCGAGGAGTGCTACCGCACCTCGGGCTACAACTTCCCCGGCGGCAAGCCCACCGGAAATCCCTTCAACCCGAACCCGCAGTCGACCTCGCCGCTGTTCGACCAGCAGATGCTTCAGGTGCCCCAGCCGCCGTTCGCTGCTCCCGGCAGCGCGCCGCTTGCGCTCTTCACGACGGCACAGCGTGCGCCGAACCCCTACGGCGGCCCTAATCCGCCGCCGCCGGACCTTGGCCCGTTCGTGCAGTTCGCCGACGTGACGCTCTACCGCGGCGGAGGCCTCGACCTCGACGCATTCGCGTTCCTCCAGAACCAGTTCCCCGGCGAGGGTCCGTTCCTCAACGGCCGCACGATCACCATCGGCGTCGTCGAGCCTTCGGCGCTTGTGGACCACGAGGACCTCTCGGTCAATCCCGATGGCACCGGCGGAACCAAGATCCTCGTCGAGCCGGGACAGACGCCCTTGGTCATCTGTGACCAGACCGTGCCGCCCCCGACCTTCTCGGGGTCGTTCTACACCGCGCCGCACCACGGCACTGCCGTCATGGGCATCCTGGCCGCCAACGTCAACGAGATCGGCATCAGCGGCATTGCCCCCGAGGCGCTTGTCCGCTTCTACCCAACGGAGACCGTCGAGGCGCAGGGACGCCTGCTGACCGCGCTCACCAACGCGTCGGCGCAGCTGTCCACCCCGACGACGACCGATCCTGAGCCCGGCAACGTCATCGTCGCTCCTGTCGGCGAGGCAGGCCAGCCACTCTGGAGCGCCGACTCGCGTGCAACTGTGATGGGCGTCGGCATTGATGCCGGTGTGACGTTCGTTGTGCCGGCAGGCAACGCGGCCATTCCGGTCATCGAGCCCGAGGGCGAGGTTCAGGAGTTTGCCGCGCTCAACTCGATCACGACCGGCGGATGCAACCCCGGCTTCGAGGCGACCGAGCCGCCAGTCGTTGGGTTCTTCCCCACGGGTGGTGGTGGCCTCAACTACTGCCGGACCGGCATCAGCAACTTCTCGCCCGACGGGCTCGTCACGATCTCAGGCTGGGGCTCGGGCGTGTGCACGCTCGGGTACGAAGACCTCTTCCGCGGAGAGCTCGCCGACGTACGCGATCCCTGCCAGACGAACTTGCTCCGCACCTACACCGCGCGCTTCGGCGGCACGAGCGCAGGCGCCGCGCAGATCGCAGGCGTGACGGCGCTTGTGCAGGCCTTCTCGAAGCAGATCTACGACGGTCTCCCGCTGAGCCCGACGAACGTCCGCGACCTCTTCCTGTCGCCGCAGAGCGTTCACCCTCAGTGTGGAACCGCGGGCATTCCAGGTACGCCCGACCCCTCTTGGCTCGGTGACACGATCCCGGGTCCTGGCGAGGCGCGCGTCGGCGGCTTCCCCAACATGCGCCGCATCGGCGTGTCGATCGTGTCCGGACAGATCGGCGACGACTCCCTCTTCGGCGCGAACGACTGCACCTTCAAGATCGTCTGCGGCACGCGGCTCACCGGCAACAACTTCAGCATCCGCGAGCTCGACCGCAAGTTCCTGCGGGCGCGCACTGCGCGGCCTGGACGGGGACAGTCGTCGTCCGGCCTTGGCCCGCCGCTCTATTACCCGCCGATCAGCAGGATCCTCGACGTCCAGGTTGTGAGGCCGACGCTCTTGGCGAGCTCGGAAGAGCTGTTCTCCGTGAACGTCACGCTCAACGGGCGTCCTGCCTCGAGCGGCACCGTGTTTGTGGCCGTGTTCCTCTACAACGGCCAGTTCAACCGCTGGACGTGGCTTGGCGCACAGGCGCTCCCCGCGGATCCCGACGTGCCGCTGGTCTTCGGTCTCGGGCCGTGCGGCAATGCGGAGGACTTCCTCTCTGACATCGCCGGCACGCAGTCCATCGCCGCGCGAGTGGTCGC